>JAGXIM010000022.1 GCA_024635665.1 Salinimicrobium sp.
GCCATAATTTCTGGTTCTTCTTAAAAAGCCCAAAATTAAAGAAAATAAACATCAAATCGACCAGTAGGGGTATGTCTTCTGAATTGTTTCTATCTTTGTAAAAAATAAGGTTTTGGGAAGTATAAAACTGAAAAATATTAAGGTTTTCGCCTATCACGGCTGCCTGGACGAAGAAGGAAGGATAGGAAGTGATTACCGGGTCGATTTAAAGGTAAGAGGGGACCTTTCACTTTCAGCAAAGACAGATGCGCTTAAAGACACGATTGATTATGTGCATTTGAACAAAATTGTAAAGGAAGAAATGGCTATTCGGTCGAAACTTCTGGAAACAGTGGCCGAACGTATCTTAAACCGGGTGCTGGAAGAACTTTTGATCGTTCAAAAAGTAAGTGTGGACGTTTCCAAAATCAATCCTCCCATAGGCGGAAATGTCCATATGGTCACGGTAAGTCGAAGTAAAAGCCGCTAAAACCGGGATTTTTTCCAATGCGTGCGAAAAGCATGGCTTGAAAAAAGAAATTTTCTTACATTTGCCTTCCGTTAATAACGGCATCGTGGCCGAGTGGCTAGGCAGAGCTCTGCAAAAGCTCGTACAGCGGTTCGAATCCGCTCGATGCCTCTAAAAGAAGCTCCTATTAAGGGGCTTTTTTTATAGCCTGATTTTTCTGAAAAAACTCAGACTTCAAAATTTAAATACTTTCTGAAATACCTTCCAAAAATGACATTTTTGACAAGTATTTTTCCGGTAAAATTTCAGGAGAAAATTAATTAAGGAAAGAGAAAAGTAGAATCATTTTCTTCTTCGGTTGGGGTGATATTCTCAATTTGATCCTGAATTTGTGACATTTCCTGGGGAATTAGTCCCTGCCCCACTAGAAACAACCCGAAAATGATCAAAACAACACTTATTCCCTTTTTTACATTGTAAATTCGGGTAGGTGTGAGTTTCCTGTTCAATTTTTTGGCGGCCAGTATCTTAAATACATCCACAACCATATAGGTTCCAAGCAAACTTCCGAAGAAAACCGCCATTCGGTCTGTTTGCATTTCCAATTTTGGTCCAAAAACTATGATAAGTCCCAGCCAAAATCCGAGGACCCCAATATTAATAAAATTAAGTAGAAATCCTTTTGCGGCCAGCCCAAAATAGTCCCTTCTATTCAGTCTTTGGATCTCCGGGACTTCTTCATGTTGCAGTGCTGGCTTCGTCTGGATGAACTGAATGATCCCATAGGTTACCAAAATCCCGCCGCCAAAAATGAATAGCGCCGGATCGTCTTTTATGCGGTTTAAAAGCTTGCTGGTACTTAAATAGGCAATAAAAAGGAAAATTATATCGGCGAATATCACACCTATGTCAAAAGAAATGGCAGCCCGAAATCCTTTGATGGCAGCCGTTTCAAGAAGTACAAAAAATACAGGACCCAATAAAAAAGCAAGGAAGAATCCTAAAGGTATGGCTGCAAGAACATCTTGGAACATTCAGAATTTTTTGTTACCACAAAGGTAGTATTTTACTTTACTTAGAAAATCTTACCTCCCAGTACTGTTTTTTGGTCCACCTCGTTCGGCCTTCCAAATATTTCTATTGTTCCCGCTAATTTTGCCGTTGCCTTACAATAATTGGTCGCGTATATTTCGCCTCTCCCGGCAGTCGTGCAGCTAATTACAGTTTCCCGGGTTCTTAGATTTTTTCCAAAATACTGGCCGCCACTATTGATTTGGACTTCTTGTGTTTCAGCTTTTCCTTCGATTTCAAGTAAACCCCCGGAAATTGCTTTTGAAATGACCTTTTTGGCCGCTACTCGTGCCAGTATCCTGGCTCCTTCCTGTGCCCGAAAGGTTTTTTCCTCTCCTTCCAGAATGCCATCGACCTGCACTAAAGAAGCTTCATTCGCATCAATGGTTTCAATGGAACGTCCATAAACTTTGATCAAGGTATTGTCTTTCGACCAGATATTGTCAAAGGACATCCTGATTTCCAGCCGATCTTCTACAATATCAAATTTCACTTTTTCCTTGCTATGGCCGGTAATCTCAATGTAGTTTTTTTCTGAAGGAATAACCACCACTTCCACAGCATTGAAGGTTTTCACTTCCTTAAAATCTGAAAGATTTTTAGATATTTTCTGGGCGTGCAGGTTAAAAGCTCCACATAAAACGAGCAAAACTATAAAAGCCCTTTTCCTCCCTTCCTTAACTTTCCACTTCATTTCGATTCCCAATAAGAGTAAAATCCAGGTGACGTTTTACAAGATCTGCATTTTTCACCCGTACATAAACCTCGTCTCCGAGTTGATAAACTTTCCCTGTTTTTCGGCCTACAATCGCATATTCCTCCTGATCAAAGTCAAAATGGTCTTCGCGTATATCCCTTAATCTCACCATTCCTTCACATTTATTGGCGATGATTTCAATATAAATACCCCATTCGGTCACTCCGGAAATAACGCCAAGGAACTTCTCTTTATCATGTTCCTGCATGAATTTGATTTGCATGAACTTAATGGAATCCCTTTCAGCATTTGTGGCCAAACCTTCCATTTGGCTACTGTGCTGGCATTTTTCCTCGTATTCTTCTTCTGCCGCCGATTTTCCACCATCCAGGTAATGCTGTAAAAGCCGGTGGGTCATCACATCTGGATATCGTCTTATGGGAGAAGTAAAGTGTGAATAATGGCTAAAGGACAGACCGTAATGTCCAATGTTTTGGGTGCTGTAGTAAGCTTTACTCATGGTCCTAATAGTTAAAGTATCCACGAGGTTTTGCTCTTTCTTGCCCTGCACATCCAGCAGCAACTTGTTAAGCGACTGACTAATATTATCCTTGTTTTTTAGGTTCAATTTATGTCCAAATTTCGACACCAGGCTTTGCAAAGCCGCTAACTTTTCATCATCTGGATCATCGTGGCACCTGTAAATAAAAGTCTTTTTAGGTTTCTGTTTGCCAATAAATTCTGCAACTTTTTTATTAGCCAACAGCATGAATTCTTCAATCATCTTATTAGCCTCTTTTGAGGTTTTGAAGAAAACCCCCACCGGTTCATTTTTTTCGTCCAACTCAAATTTTACCTCCACCTTATCAAAAGAAATGGCTCCTTCGGCCATGCGTTTCTTCCGCATCACCTTGGCTAATTTATCCATTTCCATAATTGCTGAGGCAATAGTTTCGTCCACATGATAAGCTTCATCTGTGATAGAAATATCTGCCGGAATTTCAGAAGAAGTGGTTTCTATCACGTACTGGGCTTCTTCATACGCAAACCGCGCGTCTGAATAGGTTACCGTACGACCAAACCATTGATCGATCACTTCCGCTTTCTTGTTCATCTCAAAGACTGCAGAAAATGTGTATTTCTCCTCATGTGGCCGTAAAGAACACGCATTATTTGAAAGGACTTCGGGCAACATAGGTACCACCCGATCGACTAAATAAACCGAGGTAGCACGATTGTAGGCTTCTTCATCCAGGATAGTTCCTTCTTCAAGATAGTGCGCAACATCAGCGATGTGGATACCAATTTCGAAGTTTCCGTTTTCCAGTTCCCTAAAACTTAAGGCATCATCAAAATCTTTCGCATCTTTTGGATCTATCGTGAACGTTGTGACATCTCTCATGTCCCGACGTTTTTTCACTTCAGCTTCCTGAATGCTTGTATCAATTTTATTGGCAAATTCCTCAACTTCTGAAGGGAATTCGTGGGGCAGGCCATATTGTGCGAGAATTGAATGAATCTCTGTTTGATGTTCCCCCGGCCTTCCCAACACCTGGATAATTTTACCGAAAGGGGAATCGGCTTTTTCTGGCCAATCCTCCATTTCCACCACTACCTTGTCCCCATCTTTTGCTTCGCCAATTTTGTTCCTCTGCACAAAAATATCGGTGTACATTTTTCCATCCTGGATGTTCACAAAACCAAAATTTTCCTTTAACTGAAGAACCCCAACGAAGTTGGTTTTCTTCCGCTTTAGAATTTTTGTTACTTCACCTTCTGATTTTTTATCGCGCCGTCGCTTGTAGACGTAGATTTCAACTTCATCCCCATTAAAGGCTTTGTTTATCTTGTTTGAAGGGATAAAAACATCGTCGTTCAACTCCTCTACCACTACATATCCGCTGCCTTTAGCGGTCATATCAAGGATTCCGGTATAATAATCAACACTGGAATTGAGGATAAATTTCCCAGTTTCTACTTCTTCTATTTTTTTCTTAGCAGCCAATTGTGCCAGCGTGCGAATGATCTTGTTTCGATTGGTAGGATCATCCACTCCCATTTTAGCAGCAATTTGCTTGTAATTAAACGACTTTCCCGTGTTCTTTCTTAAAATGGAAAGTATCGTATTTGTTACATTTTCTAAAACGGCCGTTTTGTTGCCTTTGCTCTTCTTTCTTGTCATTTCTTGTATTAAAGCTGTAAAATTAAGCCTTCTAAATCATTTCGTCCTCCCTTACCAGAAATTTTCTTGGATAAACTACAGGATTAGAGCCTAAAAGAACAATTCCTAAAGGAGAAAAACCGATCGTATTTCAACTATTTTAACACAACCTGCCTATTATCTTAAAAAAGATCTAAATTTGGTACCGATGCATAAGTATTTCTGTTTTACACTTTTCTAAGATTTCGTGAAATATGAATAAAGCTACTAAAATAACGCTTGTCTTTGTACTAATTTTTGTTGTAAGTGTTCTTATCCTGGTCACTTCCATCAATTATTCCCTGAACCATCCTTCACATTCATCCATTTCGTAGGTAGAATTTCATAGCATCTTATAAGTGGCACAAAAATGGTATCTTTAGTAGGAATCATACTCCTATGAAAGATTTTGTCACTTTAGCCACTTTTATCTATCCTCACGAGTATGCGGTACTTCGCCTTTTACTCGACAAGGGGAACATCCAATACTTCTTCCAGAATGAAACCATGGTAGGCGTTTTTCCTTTTTACTCCAACGCCCTTGGCGGGATCCACCTCAAAGTACACCGGGAAGACATTGCGGAAGCAAAAGAAATCCTGGAATCCTTCAACGGAAAATCTTCTTCCCTCAGAATTGTTTAGTTGTTAACACATATTATATAATCCTTTTTTTCTTTCTTATTTAAAAAATTAAAATGATGTCTATTATAGTCTGTTGATAGGTGGCATAACTTTTTTAATGAATTTTTGTCTTGTATTATAAAATGGTTTTCATAACAATTTATGAACAGGATATATGTCTATTAACTACCTGATTTTTAAAAGATGTTAGAGTTTTCTTAACAACTGTTCATAAAGAAATGTGAAAATAGATTGGGGATAAATTTTCCATTTTGAGTGTTCAGAAACTAACTTTTAGTGCTCACAACTCGTCCAAAAATTTAGGTTTAAAAATTAGTATCTTCCGGAAATAAGTGTCTATTGGTATTTCTACCGGATTTTCCAAATTTCGTTTTAATATTTTCAACTCCTTTTATGAACAAATCAGTAGTTTTTATAAAAGCTTAATTTTAAAGGTATTATAACATTTAATTAACAATTGGTAAAATTGAAGTTGATAAGCCATTTTTCTACCTTTGTGGCACACTAAATCCCATATTATGAAAATTTCCATAGGAAATGACCACGCAGGAACAGAATATAAATTTGCAATAACCGAATATTTGAAGTCTAAAAGTTTCGAAATTTTTAATCATGGGACCAATACAGAAGACAGCGTGGATTACCCCGATTTTGTTCATCCTGTGGCCAAAGATGTGGAAGGTCAAAAAGTGGATTTTGGGATCATAATTTGTGGGAGTGGCAATGGCGCCAATATGACTGCCAACAAGCACCAGGGAGTGCGTTCTGCCCTTTGCTGGACCAAAGAGATCGCAGCCCTGGCGCGCGAACATAATAACGCCAATATTTTAAGCATTCCTGCCCGCTATACTTCTAAAGAACAGGCCCTGGATATGGTGAAGATATTTATTGAAACCAAATTTGAAGGCGGCAGACATAGTAGAAGGGTGGAAAAAATAGGCTGTAAGTAAATAATGAATTAAATGTTGATAACCACCAAATCCTTTGAAGGGCTTAGCCTACTGGAGTTGTATGAAATTTTAAAATTGCGGGCTGAAGTCTTTGTGGTAGAACAGGATTGTGTGTATCAGGATATCGACGGAAAAGACCAAAAAGCATTACACGTTTTAGGATTTGAAAAAGATAAATTAGTGGCTTACACTAGAATTTTTCCGCCTGGATACTATTTTCCTGAGGCTGCGATTGGACGGGTTGTGGTGCGGGAGAAAAGCCGGAAAAACAGTTTTGGAAATGAAATTTTGAAAGCTTCCATTCAAGCTATTGAGCGGAAATTCGATACCCACAAAATTAAACTTTCAGCACAGGTGTACCTCACTAAATTTTATGAAAACCATGGATTCCATCAAACCGGGGAAGGTTATTTAGAAGACGGAATTCCACATATTGCGATGGTAAAGAAAAACTAATCCAGAATATTTCTGTATTCTTTCTGGTTTTCAAGAATTTCTTTGGCTGCGATGATTTCAGGATTTTCCTTCACGTAGTAGTCGTAAAGTCCTTCTTTATAAAAGTAGCGCTTGATAATTTCATCGGTAAGTAGACTGACTATTTCTGCTTTTTTCTCGTTTAAAGCCCTTTCCTTGGATTTAGCGATTGCTTCTTCTATTTCTTTAAAATCTTCAGAAATTTCAGAATCAAATCCGTCTTTCGTGGCGGCTTCCATCACTTCCGCCAGCTCTGTTTCGGTAGCAGTTTTGTATTCAAAATTAGTGGAATTCAGGAAATCTTTAAAATCTAAAAAATCGCTTTGAGTGAACTGAAAATCTTCAGGCTTCTCAAGGTCGTGTGAATAATAATATTTTGTAGCATAGTCAAAAATGGCATTTTGATGAAGTAGTGCATTCGTAACGCTGCTATATTTTGAAGTTTCCAATTTTATATCGGGGGAAATCCCGCCGGCATCATAGACTTTTCTCCCATTTCTGGTCTTGAATTCGTTATAATCTTCTGAAGAAAAGCGCACTGCATTCCCCTCCTCGTCCCTTTGCCGGTAATCGAGTGCCTGTATACACCGGCCACTTGGCGTGTAATAGCGGGAAATGGTCACTTTGAGTTGGGTACCATAGGTGAGGTCTTTAGGGCGTTGTACAAGGCCTTTTCCAAAACTACGCCCCCCAAGCACAACCGCCCGGTCAAGATCCTGTAAAGAACCGGCCACGATCTCACTGGCCGAAGCACTACGCCCATTGATAAGCACCACCACCGGTATTTCGGGATCTATAGGTTTTCGGGTGGTGGAGAAAGTCTGGTTGTATTTTTCAACTGCAGATTTCGTGGTGGTGATCAATTCGCCTTCAGAAACAAAGATATTGGCGACATTTATGGCTTCAGAAAGTAGCCCTCCCGGGTTTCCCCGTAGATCCAGGATTATTTTGGTTGCACCCGCTTCCTTTAATTCCTTTAAAGCTTTAACGGTCTCTCCCGAAGCGTTCCTGTTGAACTGTGACAGCACGATGTACCCAATGTTGCCGTCGAGTAATTTGTAATAGGGAACTGCTTTAATTTCTATTGCACCTCTGGTAAGCACAGTGGTTTCCAATTTTTCCTGTCTTTTATAGGTCAACTCTACTTTGGAATTCGGCGCGCCGTTTAGAAGTTCGCCTGCATCCTGGTCAAAATCGGCTACCGTAATGTTCCCGATTTTCACGATTTCATCCCCGGCTTTTAATCCGGCTTCATCGGCTGGATAGCCTTTATATGGCTCTACAATAGTGATTTTATTGTTTTTTATTCCTACAGTCGCACCAATTCCCGTGTATTCCCCCGCATTGTTAATCCTTGCTGCCTGTACTTCCTGTTCATTCCAATAATGGGTGTAGGGATCCAAATCTTCCAGCATCGCATTAATTGCGGTGTCCATAAGTTCTGCCGGATTGGTTTCATCAACATAGTTCATGTTGAGTTCCTTGAAAAGGGTGGTGAAGATTTCTATTTGTTTCGCGATTTCAAAAAAATCTGATTTAAAACCAACCGTACTAAAAAAAAGTACAGAAACGATTGCTACAATTGATAATCTCTTTCTCATGATCCTTCGTTTTTATCTTTCTGCACCAGGTTTTTCAGTAGTTCTTCGGTAACGGCAAAAAGCTTTGAATAAGTAGCTTTTTCGCGACCGGTATAGATGAACATGATTGCGTAAGATGAATTTAAATTGCTATTTACAAGATACTTATTTTTTCGAAACGCTTCTCGCATCAATCTTTTTAAATAAATGCGGTCAACCGCTTTCCTAAAGTTCCTTTTAGGAACAGAAACTCCTGTTTTATGCCCATTTTCTGAAGATCTGGCTATGGGAAGGTACTTCAAAACCAGGGGATATTTTTTCAGGGACTTTCCTTCTGCAAACAATTGGTCGATCAAGACCTTGCTCTTTAGCTTTTCCTTTTTTCCGAAGCTTTCATCCATGCTGTAAAATTATGGAATTCACCATTCTTAAAAACATGGTTTTGTTAATTTCATGGATCGCATAAAAAAGCCCCTTCCTAAGAAGAGGCTCTAAAATGCCATTTTTGGAACCTTTATTTTTCGTAAAGATCATTTTCTGGGTTTACATCGGCCATTAGATCTGAATTGTCAATTTTTACAGAGGAAACTTCGGCAAGTGGCTTATCAACCGTGAACGAATAAACAGGATAAGCCCACGGCCAATCTGCTACTACTCTTCGATCTTCATTTTCTGAAGGTTTTTCCCATCGCATCATTTGCAACGGAATATAAACTTCTTCTGAAGTGCCATCGGTATAACTCACAGTGACTTCAACAGGCATCGGCATTTCGCCGATGCGTTCCAGCACAATGCGGGTGTCGTTTCCTGGTGCTTTTTCCACACTTTGGATGCCGTAATCTATGGTATTGGTGGTTTGAGTCCAGTCTGTAAGGTACCAGTCCAATTCTGCCCCCGATACTTTTTCGGCAACACGAATAAAATCATTGGGTGTAGGATGTTTGAATTTCCACTCATCATAGTAGCGCTTAAGCGTTTCCTGAAGGTTTCTCTCCCCAATTATATAGCCCAACTGCGCAAGGAAAACTGCACCTTTTGAATAAGCGGCCGCCCCGTAGGCAAAATTGGTGGTATAACGATCGGCATGCGTGGTTTGTGGCTGTTCAATTCCTGAAGTGGCAAGCCTGTAATAGTTGTTATAGGAACCTTCAAAAGGATTTTCACTTTCGGTGTTCATTACATCTTCCATTGCAAGATCGGCAATATAACTAGTGAATCCTTCATCCATCCATTCGTGCTTGCTTTCGTTGGTAGCCAGTAAATGCTGGAACCATGCGTGCGCCATTTCATGTGCGGTCACCCCTACCAGGCTCCCAAAGCTCCTTTCACCAGTGATAAGCGTAAGCATGGCATATTCCATTCCTCCATCACCGCCCTGGATCACCGAATATTGGGGCCAGGGATATGGACCTATGTGCTCATTGAAATACAGGAGCAATTCTTCTGTTAAAGGTTGTAATCGTTCCCAGTTTTCGACTATTTCAGGATTGTCTTTGTACAAAAAGTGCAGCACGGTACCATCTTCAGCAGTACGCTTGTCATGGACATATTCCGGATCGGCTGCCCAGGAAAAATCATGCACATCTTTAGCAATAAAATGCCAGTTCAATTTTTGGCCTTTCCTGTTCACCTGAACACCTTCATCCTGATAACCATACCCGATTTCATTTGGGTTTTGCAGAACACCTGTGGCGCCCACAATGTAATCTTTATCAAGGCTTAGTTTGACATCATAATCTCCCCAAACGCCGTGGAATTCCCTTGCTATATAAGGATCAGCATGCCAACCCTGGAAATCATACTCGGCTAGTTTTGGGAACCATTGGGTCATGGAGAGGGCTACGCCTTCTTCGTTGTTGCGTCCCGAACGACGGATTTGCTTTGGCACCTGCCCCGAAAACTTCATGTTAAAAACGGCTTTTTGACCAGGTAGTATGGGTTCGTTCAATTCAACTTCCAGCACCGTTCCTACTTCTTCATAAGATAAAGGTTGTCCATCCCTGGTAAGGGAATTAACCTTCAAATACCCCTGTTGGGAAGCGGAAAGATTGGCAATTTGGGAGCCAATCCTGGAACTGGGATCCTGAATTGTCCTGGAACGGATGTCCATCTCGCTCCCGGGTTGGAACGCATTAAAAAACAAATGGTAAAAAACCCTTTTTAGGGTATCTGGAGAATTGTTGATGTATTCCAATTCCTGATTACCGGTGTAGCGGAAGTTGTTGACATTCATATCAACATCCATCTTGTAATTTGCTTCCTGCTGCCAGTAAGTGGTACTGTTTTGGGCACCAACGGCCAGAGTTGTAATGAATGTAATCGCTAAAAATATATTCTTCATAGTTTTATTTAGATAGTTTGTCTGCCATAATTAAGGCGTTATAAAGGTTTGCCATTTTACCAGAAGTGGAGATTTCTGAAAATCTTTGTTTGTTGGATGGATCTCCTCCTATCACTACTGTGGCATTGGTGGTCAATCCGCTATCCATAATGACTTGTTTAACCTGCGCTGCAGACAATTTTGGGAAATAAGATCGTATCACAGCTGCAACCCCGGCAACCGCTGGTGCTGCCATAGAAGTCCCCTGTAGGTACTCATATTCATTATTTGGCGTAGTGGACCATATTTTTGTTCCTGGTGCAAAGACATCGACGTTTTCATTTCCGTAGTTTGAAAAACTTGCTACCAATCCAGATCCATATTTGTAGTTCAATGCGCCCACAGTAATGAAATTATTTGCAATTTCCTGAGGGTTTTCAGGACTTTGATCATTTGGGTAAACCATGTTTTCGTCAAGGTCAAGACCGTCATTTCCGGCAGCATTCACTATCAAAACATCATTTTCAGCAGCATATCGAATGGCGTCCTGTACCCATTCAGGGTGAGTAGAGAAATATTTTCCGAAGCTGGTGTTGATGATGCTTGCGCCATTGTCAACTGCATATCGAATGGCCAGGGCGATGTCTTTGTCATATTCATCCCCATCTGGTACCGCCCGAATAGCCATGATCTCTACATTATTGGCGACCCCGTTTATCCCGAGGTTATTGTTGCGCTCTGCAGCGATGATCCCGGCCACGTGGGTTCCGTGTTTGATATCTTCTTTATCTGGAGTGGGTCCCATCACATTGTTGTTCCCATAATCTGTATCGGTAATATCATTGGGATTATCTCCTACAATAGACCTTGCATTAAGATCCAGGTTAAAGTGTGAAGTTAACCTTCCCGAGAAATAATCAATAGCGCCCTGGAACCTTGAAATAGCTTCCGGGACGGTGCCATTAACACTTCCCATGACCTGGGAAAGGAAATTTTTGTACTGCTGCATTTCTTCAGTAGTGGCTTCCATTTTTTGTAGCTCCTGAAGGGTATAGTCTTCTTTCCCTAATTTCGCAGATACAGCCTTGTGAGAAACCTGCAACTGTTGCATAAGCCCCTCATATTGGTTTTTCATTCCCAGCGTTTCGTTGTACTCTTTTTCATATTCGGCTTTTGCACGCTGGTACAATTGAAATTCTTCCCTATTTTCAGCACTTACAGCCGAAGCAGGAACTCCGTTATATTTGGGTTTTAAATCCCTGTAGATACGTACAAATTCAAGATTTTCGGCTACTGCATCCCCAAGGAAATTCCAGCCATGGACGTCGTCCACATATCCATTTCTATCATCATCCCTATTGTTGTTCGGCTTTTCATCCTGGTTGGTCCATATCACCCCGTCCAGGTCTTCATGCTCAATGTCCACCCCGCTATCTATAACGGCGACAATTACTTTCCTGCCTTTGTGGTTTTGAATAATTTTGTTGTATGCTGTTTGGACGCTCATCCCCGGTATGGTATCGGCAACGAGGTCTGCCCCGCCCCAGCCTTGTAGTTCGGTTTCCGTAAGAGCAGTAACTTTCAAGGGATTTTCATCTATATTTCCAATAGGTGTGGAAACAATGGTGGGCGCAGAACTGCCACACCCGGCAATAAAAGCAGCCAAACCGGCCACCATTAACGGCTTAATAATAGGTATTCTCATGGTTTATTGATTAAATAGTTCGTCAAATTTATATACTTCGTTTAGTCTTACTCCTTTTTCGGTGTTTTTTACGCTGATGATCTTGTTGTGTGCATCGTGCTCCAGGAAGAGAAAATAATTTTCATCTGCCGCTTTTTTCAGAAAAGCTTCTTTTTCCGGAAGCGTGAGCAATGGCCTGGTATCATACCCCATCACGTATGGCAGGGGCAGATGTCCTGCGGTAGGCAGAAGATCGGCAGCAAAAACAAGCTTTTTTCCCTGATAATCGATATGCGGAATCATCTGTTTATCGGTATGCCCATCTACAAAAAGGATTCCAAAATCCAGTTCAGATGTTTTTTGAAAAGGACCTCCACTCCTTTCGATGAATTTTAACTGCCCACTTTCCTGCATGGGAAGGATATTTTCCTTTAGAAAAGAGGCTTTTTCACGGGGATTTGGATGCGTTGCCCATTCCCAATGTTCTTTATTGCTCCAAAAAGCAGCATTTTTAAAAGCAGGTTCGTAGCCGGTCCTGTCTTTGTTCCACTGTATACTTCCGCCACAATGGTCAAAGTGAAGGTGCGTCAGAAAGACATCGGTGATATCATTGGGTACAAAGCCATGTTTTTCGAGGGATTTCTTCAGGCTGTCTTCCCCCCATTGATAATAATACCCAAAGAACTTTTCGCTTTGTTTGTTCCCCATTCCCGTGTCTATCAAGATCAACCGGTCGCCATCTTCGATCAACAGGCAGGTGGCGGCCATATCGATCAGGTTGTTGGTATCGGCAGGGTTAGTTTTGTTCCAAATTGATTTTGGTACAACGCCAAACATTGCCCCGCCGTCCAATTTGAAATTCCCGGCCTCAATAGGATATATTTTCATGAAAAAATCTGTTTTTCTTTAAATAAATTCGGAAAAATGCAAAATACTAAAAGCTTCACAGATTTAGAACGCCCCGTAAGACGAATCTTGTCTTTAACAATCTTTTAGCTTAAGCTGTAAAATTAGCGTAAATATATCACTTTTTCACCCCGGCTAATGTTGTCATGGTAATGGAAAGGCCGCTTTTTACCTTCAGGATCCACGATGATCAAAGGAAGTATATCTTTCTGCAGGTTTTGTTTTTGCTTTATCCATTGACGCGTAGGAATCTCCTCTTCCACAGTGACAGTTTGTTCTTCCACCTCTCCTGAAGTTATTTTGAAGAGCCATGGTTCCAGTTTGGTTTTGCTGGCAAACATGGAGGAAGCGTCAATTCTATCCAGGAGATGGACTCCCGCCCCGCTCTCTTTTGGATCCATAAGCACAATTTTATTTGGGATATAAAATGAGTCATTTGCCAACTGGGCGGCGAGCAGATTGATTTCGCTATTGCCGGTAAGGGCAATAAAAGTTCCTTTATCAACGGCATTAGCCAGTTCCATGGTCCCTTCTTTGAGAATGTTTCCAAGTACACTATCAATTCCCGCTCCTTCTGAAATTTTAATCATCTCACGGTTTGAATCCACGACCGTTACATCATTGTTTTCTTTCAAATGTTTGGCAAGGTACAATCCCAGTGGATTTGCACCCAGAATCAAATAACCTTTCCTGGATTCCTGATGGATCAATTCGCCTCTTTTCCTAAGCCAGTCGGTTGTCCAGGTAAGGAACAAGGGTACGGTAAGGGTGGTGAAGATGGCCATAAAGACCAGGATCGAAAAAATTTCAGCTGAAATTATCCCCATCTCCAGGCCTATACCTGCGATAATGATTTCCACCGCGCCACGACCATTCATTCCGGTACCTACGGTGATGCCTTCACGCCAGCCGTAGCCGCTGGGCAGATAAAAAAGTGCTGTCCCAAGAATCTTTCCTACCATGGCCACTACTGTGACGGCTATAAGCATAAACAAATCTGTCTGAAATATTTCAAGGGTCACATTAAATCCTGCCGAAACGAAAAAGATGGGTGCCAGAAAACCTATAGAAACGTCGTGAAAAACATTGTTAATTTCTTTCGAAATTTGCCTGTTGAAAACCCCGTCCCTAATGAAAAGCCCTGCCATGAATGCACCCAAAATGCTGTGGAGGCCTGCTACTTCGGCTAATTCGGAAAAACCGAACACGATAATGAGGATAAGGGTAAAATGCAGGGTGCGGTCTTTTATTTTTGCATCAGATAAATACCTGCCCAACAAAGGAAGCAGATAAATTCCCGCCAGAGCCGTGAATGCAAAAAACAAAATAGCTTTCCCCGCCACCCAGATGAGGCCAAGGGTATCAATATTTCCGACCTCCACGAAACTCAACAAGCCTGCAAAAATGATCAATGCCAGGGTATCTGATATTAGGGCGCCAGCCATGAGCACGTAGGCAATCCTGGTGTTGAGAAGTTTGAGGTCAACCAGGATCCGACTTTTGGTAGCAAGTGAGGTCACCCCCACAGCAATGGCCACAAACAAGGCCGCCATTTGGGTACCTTCAAAATATATAATTGTATAATATCCCAGGGCAAATGGCACCACGAATCCGCCTATTGCGGCTAAAAGTCCGGGCCAGGAAGCTTTTCCAAGGTCGCGGAAATTGATTTCCATTCCAATGTAAACCATCAGCAGGATGATTCCCACTTCGGCCAGGATGTTGATCATTTCTGAAGTTTCCAGAAAACCAAGAATGGCCGGCCCCATAATTATACCAATGACCAACTCCCCTAAAATGGCAGGATAACCTAACTTTTTTGCTGCACTTCCGCCTACCCAGGCTCCTATAAGGATGATTAGAAGGTTGAAAATCTTAAACTCTTCCATTTTTTAGAGATATAACAATTATTGGGGGTATATATGTGATAAACACATGCAAAATACAAGGATTGATGAATAGAACGATCTGTTTAACAAATTTTTTGATATTATTCTTGATGAAATAAGAAACTAAAGGATCAAAGACAAAAAAGTTCTTTCTCAGAGAATGGATCCTATGTTCTGAAACCGTTCAGGTTTATTATAAAACCTGCTGCCTAATCTTTTGCGGCAGGCAATTTTTTACTGGGCGGGCACAAATCATGAGTATTAGACCTTCTAAAAAACATCCAAAAAGGGCATTTTGGCCAGATATTTTCGCTTTTGCCCCTTTTCCATGGAAAAACTTACCTTTGCCCAATTGTTTTCAGATTTAAAATTTACTGAATGTTAGAACTTGCAGGCCTGGTGATTCTAGGAATTTTGGCACAATGGGTCGCCTGGAAGACCAAAACACCGGCAATCTTACCTTTAATTCTAATTGGTTTGTTTGTGGGACCTATTTCCACACTCATATCTGAGGATGGGACAAAATGGCTGGAACCTATCTGGAACGGTGAAGAAGGAGTCTTCCCGGGCGAAAGCCTGTTCTACTTCGTTTCCCTGGCTATTGCCGTGATCCTTTTTGAAGGCGGCCTCACCCTTAAAAGGAATGAAGTGGGTAATATTGGTCCTGTAATTGTCAAGTTGATAAGTGTGGGGGTGGTAGTTACCTTTTTTGGGGCTGGGCTGGCTGCACATTTTATTTATGGGTTCTCCTGGCAGATATCTTTTTTATTTTCTTCCCTTATTATTGTCACAGGCCCAACCGTGATAAGTCCAATTCTGCGGAATATTCCGCTTAAAACCCATGTTTCTTCCATTTTAAAGTGGGAGGGAATCCTCATAGATCCAATTGGGGCCCTTATTGCGGTCTTGATGTATGAATTTATTCGGGTAGAAGGTGGGCAGGATTTTACTGAGACTGCTCTCATGGAGTTTGGGAAAATCCTTTTGTTTGGCTTTTCCTTCGGATTTACATTTGCACACATCCTTGCCCTTCTTATTAAAAAGAATATTATTCCGCATTATCTGCTGAATGTTTTTACCCTTGCTACCGTGCTTGGGGTTTTTGTTCTCGCTGATATTTTTGCGCACGAGAGCGGACTTTTAGCTGTGGTGGTGATGGGAATGGTAATGGGAAACAAAGACCTTCCCAACATCAAAGAATTGCTTTACTTCAAGGAATCGCTTAGCGTGCTGTTAATTTCGATTCTGTTCATCCTTTTGTCGGCAAACATTCATATAGAAGAATTGCTGTTAATTTTCAACTGGAATTCGCTTATTTTATTTGGGGTCATCGTATTGGTCATAAGGCCAATAGGGGTGATTCTTAGTTCGCTCGGTTCAGGTTTGAAGATTAATGAAATAGCATTTATCAGCTGGGTAGGTCCGCGGGGTATTGTGGCGGCCGGTATTGCTTCTTTATTTGGGCTAAAATTGGCCCGGGAAGGTGTGCCTGGGGCAGAATATATCACCCCCCTGGTGTTTATGGTCGTGCTGCTTTCGGTCTTGCTGAATGCCACGACTGCAAGGATTTTTGCCCGCGTGGTAGGGGTATTTATCAAAAATGCTGAAGGAATTCTTATTATTGGTGCTTCCTCGCTTTCGCGTCTTATCGCAAAATACCTTCAGGACAATAAGCGGCATGTGGTGCTGGTGGACAACAATGGCGATAATATTCGTAAATCGAGAGAACTGGGTCTGGACGCCATTGAGGGAAGTGTCTATGCCGATGATTTGATGAACAATATCGAATTGAATGATATAGGTTATTTGATGGCCATGACGCCGAACAGCGACATCAACAAGACTGCCATCACCAAATTCACGAGGCAGTTTGGGGAAAAGGGTTCTTTTAGGGTCATCTCTTCTGATGAAATGAATGATCCAGAGCAAAACCCTACTGAAGGATTATTTTCCCACACAGATGATTACATCAAATTGACTGAGATCGCCCGGAAATATCCCACCATTCATGAAGTTTCCCTCAACAGCCGGTCTCATTATGAAGGATTGATCGAGATTTCAAAAACAGATCCTGCCATTATTCCTCTTTTTGTGAAAACAGATACCGGGGAATTAGAGATTATTCCATCTCACAGTGCTGAAGTGGAGATCAAAAGCGGATATCAACTGGTGTACTTAGGGAAAAAGGTTCAGAAGGAAGAAGAAGAGGAACAGGAAGAGAATTACGAAGACACAGTTCAAAAAGTATCCCCCGAAGATTAGTCCTGGTCGATTTCATCCATAAGTTCCTCGGTGATCTCCAGGTTGTGATAAACATTCTGAACATCATCGTCATCTTCAAATTTTTCCACCAGGTCCAGAATATCTTTGGCCTCGGCAACGGGCAATTCCACCGTATTCAATGGAAGCCGCTGAATTTCGGCATTTTTGGGTTCTATCCCCAGCTCTTCCAGCTTGGCGTTCATCGTTCCGAAGTCGGTGAAATTGGTGAAAACATATAGTTCATTTTCCTCTTTTTCAATGCGGGTCGCCCCACCTTCTATAAGTTCGAGTTCAAATTCCTCCATGTTTTGCGCCATATTTTCCCTTTCTATGGAAAACACTCCTTTCCTGTCAAAAAGGAACTCCAGGGAACCATTCGTCCCAAGGCTACCGCCATTTTTAGAAAATATGGAGCGCACCGAAGCTACGGTGCGGTTGGTATTATCGGTGGTGCATTCAATAAAAAAAGCAATGCCGTGTGGTCCATAGCCTTCAAAGGTGACGGCTTCGTAATTATCGGCTTCAGCACCACTGGCTTTTTTAACAGCCCTCTCAATGGTGTCTTTTGGCATATTCACGCCTTTGGCATTGGAAATGGCACTTCGCAACGCGGGATTCGTTTCGGGGTCGGGTCCACCTCCATCTTTCACAGCAACCGAAATATCTTTGATCGCCCTGGTAAACTGTTTTGCGCGTTTCTTATCCTGGGCTCCTTTTCGGTGTTTAATGTTTGCCCATTTGCTGTGTCCGGCCATTGGTTTAGTTTTTAGGCTGTAGGCGGGAGACTGTAGTGTCTGTAGTGTGCCTAC
>JAGXIM010000110.1 GCA_024635665.1 Salinimicrobium sp.
CGTGAAGTTGTAAAAGGGATTTCCCTGGAAGTGAACCAGGGGGAGATCGTGGGATTATTGGGGCCAAACGGTGCCGGAAAAACCACTTCTTTTTATATGATCGTGGGTCTTATTAAACCCAATGGCGGAAGGATTTTTCTCGATCGGGAGGATATCACCAAATTCCCAATGTACAAACGTGCACAGTACGGGATTGGCTATCTCGCGCAGGAAGCTTCTGTTTTTAGGAAATTGAGTATTGAGGACAATATTATGAGCGTGCTTGAACTTACCAAATTCAGCAAAAAGGAGCGCCAAATGAAGATGGAATCCCTGATAGAGGAATTTGGGTTAGGGCATATCCGAAAAAACCGTGGAGATCTATTGAGCGGGGGCGAACGCCGAAGGACAGAAATCGCCCGGGCACTGGCAACAGACCCGAATTTCATCCTGCTCGATGAACCTTTTGCCGGAGTGGATCCCGTAGCCGTTGAAGATATTCAGCGGATTGTGGCTCAACTAAAAAATAAGAACATTGGGATCCTTATCACCGACCATAATGTGCAGGAAACCCTTGCTATCACCGACAGAACCTACCTCATGTTTGAAGGACGGATCCTAAAAGCCGGGATCCCTGAAGAACTTGCTGAAGATGCGATGGTACGAAAAGTTTATTTAGGTCAGAATTTTGAGCTGAGGAAGAAGAAGATTTTTAACCCCTAAATCTCCTAAAAGGGACTATTTATTATTTCCCGAAAAAAATCCGTACTCAAAAACGGCATTTTTGGCTGGTATTTCCTGCAATGTTTTCTGAAGAAAATTAAAACCTGAAGGGCTTAGACTACTCAGCCTGGGGTAACGCCCCGGGAAACAAAACCGCACCAGTACCACCAGCCTGTAAGGCCAGAACTCTATAGTGAAATTTCTCCCCGTGGAAAGTTCCATTCCCGGAGCGCTGCTCTGGGCTGGGTATTTCCTGACTTCGACATGAATTTGCGCACAAAAATTTAACTCATTAATTATACGTGAATTTAGGTGGTTAAGTCTAAATATTTGGGTGACCCAGCAGTTTATTTTACTATTTTTCGGAGTGTTTGTAGGCCTATCTATTATCGATTGAAAAGACGCATTGAAGTGCATATCTGTATTTCCTTTGTCGCCTATAAAGTACACAAGGAATTAGACTGCCAACTCAAAGACAGGAAAGCTAAAATTAGTGCTAATACCGCTATTGAAATAGCAAAAACAATTTACAGTATTACCGCAAACTTGCCAGACGGAACCAAATTAAAACACCTGCTCATCACAAACCCGAGACAAAAACAACTAATAAATATTTATCCAGAGAATTTTGGGTGACCTAGTGTCGAAGTCAGAGGAAGGTTTAAACTTATTTATATCAGAAACAAAGAATAGGCTCAACTTAATTATTCAATACCCGCTCTAAAATATCATTAAAGGTCTCAATTTGATTCTGCTTATCTGCAGCGGTATGCGGGCGTAATTCCAGTCGGGTATACACGTGAAAATCTGAATTTATCATTTCTACTTCAATTGAATTTCCCGAGAATGTTTTAAGCCCATTTTTTATCAGGACAGCGCTTACAGGATCTGCGGTGGGATCTTTTATTGACTTATAGACTTTTAAGGAAGTTTCCTGTGGCAACACAAATCCTTTTTCAAGATCCTTGCGAACTATATTTATCAGATTCTGCAATTCCCTCAGGGTTTCTTCTGGGCGAAAACGGAAATAGACCTTATCCTCAGCTTCAGATTGCTCAACCTCAAGGTAACCCAACATAGGCCCGAAGATATGGATCATGGAGAGGGATTTGTTTGATGGGATCACGATAGGATCAATTAGAAGAACCTGCCCCGGAGCAGGCTTTCCGTTAAAATGAGCACCAGATAAAAGTTCCAGGAAAAGCGCTCCACTTGTTGAAGATCCAAGTAAATGAATATTCTGATAACCCGCCTGCACAAGACGGTCATATTCAAGGATAATTGTGAGCTGCCAGTCTCTCCAGGAAGAGTTTCTGAAATCTTCATAATTACCACCATGACCACCAAGTAGAACCTGGGAGACAAAAACCCCACCATGTTCATCTGCATATTGCCTGAATTCATTCCATTCAAAAGTTGTGGCGGTGTAACCATGACTCGCAATTATAACTGGGGTCATAGCCTGCTCTGGCGTTGGGTTTGGAATGGTATGGGAGATCAGGAATTCTTCAGGATTGTAAATTGATGGATCAAAAATAGCTCCCCCACCAAGTATATCTTCCGTGAGATCTGGATCTTTACTGCACCCGGAAATAATAAAAACCAGGAAAAGGAATCTAATGATCGTTTTCATTTGTATCATTTTTAGCGAAAATATTCCAGGTAATACTGGTTTGTACATAAAGAGGATATAAAGTACCGGGGCCATCTATGCCATCTCCGGTAATAACATTATATCCAAGGGAAATTGAAACCTTGAGGGGGAAAGTAAATCTATAACTTACACCGGTTTCAGGAGAGATCAATATCGAACTGTTTGGTAACACGTCAAAAACCGGATCTTCATAATCTGCAATGAAATAGCCGGTATTTAACCTTAGAAAAGGTTGAAGAGATCTTTGGGGCCGGAACATCCAGGTGCCGGAGATTAGAAAATTATCCTGTTTTATTGCGTTGGAGCCCATGGCGGTACCTAACCTGCTGCTCACATAACTAAATCCAATAAACAACCTTTTGGAGAGCACCCTTTCATCTGCATATTGAAGTGTAATCCCGTTCTCATGGTAAAGATTGATAGTTTTCTGAAAACGAAATCCAATGTCCATATCCTTTTGCTGTGAAAAAGCAGAAGCTGAAAAAAGGAATATTATAAGAAAAACCCAAACCGGAAGCTGAAAAACAGCGTTTCCTCTTCCCAGAAATAGATTAACCCTTAACATTGCGCACAAGGAAATAGAACATCTTCTTACTCATTATAAAAATATGTAATTTAAGAATGCTGAAGGTAGATAAAATTATGACTGATTAATATGCTGGTTAAAAATGTTTTCCAAGGAAGAAATCTTGTAAGACTATAACAGGAAGAACATATTATGCGCACAATAAAGAAAATCCATAAAGCTGAATACAGACCTATTGCAGATCTGGTAACATACTCCCCCATGCCTACAAGAGTGCAACAAAATGATAACAGTGTTGTTTTTTATGATGTAACCACTTTGTATTTTGAAATTGATCAGAAAGATGAACTTCGCAAGACAGGCTTTTCTAAAGAAGGGAAACCTCAGAACCCGCAGATAGTACTAGGATTATTGATCAGCAAGCATGGCTAACCCATTGCTTATGAAATTTTTGAGGGTAATAAATTTGAGGGCCACACCATGCTTCCGGTTATTGATGCCTTTAAAAATAAATATAACCTTGAACAATTAGTAGTCATTGCTGATAGTGGACTGTTGTCTAACCCAGTCGTTTCTTGAACAGGATTATACCGGATATAATTTTTATAAAGCTGGGATCTATAATAAAAATTACCTTATTACCCCCTCCGGACAGCTTCGTGGGTATCCTTTCAGGAGTTACAATTATGGAGGCTATACCGGGGGATTTAGTGACCATTTCCCGGTCTATGTTTATTTAATAAAAGCAGTTGGAGCGGGAGACAACACAACCACGGTCAACAAACAAAACTAAAACTAGTTCGTGAGGTTATCATCTAAAATTCCTAAAGAAGATTATAAGCTACAATTATGGCAGCCCATTATTTGTCGGAATTATTTTCTTAAGTATTTGTTAATAGCTCTGATATTTAGCATATATTGTGCTGAAATCACAATTTCTAAATAATTATGACTAAAAATTATTTTTTACTTAGTTTGTCCTTGGTATTTATCTCCTTTTCAGGAAATGCTCAGGAAGCAACTTCCGGTATTGACGGAATGCGGAAAAATGCCATTTCCTTCAATATTGCAGGGTCTACCCCGATGGTTGGAATTGTATATGACCGTGTAGTTTCTGAAAATGTGAGTCTAGAAATTGGTGCGGGTATTCCAAGTGTAGGTGCAGGTTTCAAATATTATCCTTGGAACATTCAAGAGTCTAAAATTTTATTTCATGTTGGACTTACCGGTGGTTATCTTTTCACAGAAGCATTGGATATTTGGGGAACCAGCGATGAAAGTGGTGTCTTTTTTGGCTACCTCCCAATTGGAATTAGCTACTTTGGGGAACATGGTTTTAATTTAGGAGTAGATCTAGGGCCTATAGTTGCAGCTAATTTCGGTCCTTGGGGTAATATTAAAGTTGGGTATAGATTTTAAATAAAGTCTCTTAAAACAGCTTCATTTGACCTTGTTTGTATTGCTCGTGTAAAGCACAATTAAGCCTCGGAGAGTTTCTCCCGGAAAGGTGCTTTTTCTTTGCGATCTTAAATTGTTGCGCTACCTGCTCCGCAATATTCCCGGAACCTTTCATCCTTCTTCCAAACACGCTGTCATTCAAATTTCCACCGTGGCATTCGGCTGTTTGATTTAATACTTTTTCAGCTCTGCCCGGCATTGCTTTTTCCTGACTTCGACATAAATTTCTTTAAAAAATTTTAACTTATTAATTATAAGCATTTTAGGTGGTTCAGGTCTATAAATTTGGATGACCCAGTAGTTTATTTTACTATTTTTAGGCGTGTTTGTACGAAAGAAGAAAAATAAAAAGTGGTGTCATCAGTGTCCAGATTATTGCCAAGTTGGATGGCAAATCGAAGTTATTGAAAACTATTGGCAGCTCTAAAGAGACGCAGGTTATTGACGAGTTTGTTAATATAGGAAAGGAATACATCCAGAACTATCAAGGTCAACAGGTTTTAAATTTTACTGACACAAAATCGGTCTTTCGATCTGTTTTTGATGCCGTTTCTTCTCATAAGGAAGTGGGTACTGAACGGTTGTTGGGAGGTGTTTTTAATGAAAAACGATCAGACTTTGCTGACAACTTAAGATTGATTTCTCAGAGTCAGGCGGAATGAATAAATGAAAAATTTGTTATTTCACAGCTCACGCAAACCTTTGTTTCCTAAAAAACATCGTTCAACGCCTTCTCTTTAAGCCCTGGCTTCTTCTTTGTTTTCTGTTCTACCGGCAAAGAGGGATAAGATCACATAGCTAATAATTATCAGCGGAATTGCAGCGAAATGCAGGAAGATGAGTAGTAGGATGCAGAACAAAATGAAAAAATAACGTAGTTTATTTTCTGAAAAATTCCAGGTACTAAACTTTAATGCAAACAAAGGCACTTCGGCATTTAGCATGAAACAACTAAAAACCGTTAGGGCCACCAAAAACCATGGATTCAAAATGATATCCAACAGGACAGGTTGTGGCTGAAAGATAAGGATGAGTGGCAGACTTATGATCAGCAAGGCATTTGCGGGGGTGGGAAGGCCAATAAAAGAATCTGTTTGACGTTCATCAATATTGAATTTTGCGAGACGGTAACCGGAAGCCAGCGTGACCAACAATCCGAACAAAGCGAGGACGGGAAAATTCCACTCCAGCAAATCCTGCCCTGCCTGCCAGTCCTGAGGTACCGGAACCGTTTCACGTAATGACCTGCGGAAGAGTTGGAACATGATAATCCCGGGTACGAGTCCGCTGGTGATCATATCGGCCAGGGAATCCAGCTGCAGGCCGAGTTCAGATTTAACGTTCAGGAGCCTCGCTGCGAGTCCGTCAAAAAAGTCAAGGAATATCCCCAGCCCCACAAAAACAGCAGCCATGACCAAATTTCCCTGAACAGCGAAAATCGTGGCAATGCTCCCGCATAGCAGGTTTAAAAGCGTAATCGTGTTGGGGATATGTCTTTTTAGGCTCATGAGGTGGTTTTCGTGTAAAAATAGTAAAAGTTATTGTCTCAGTTTTCTGTTTTCGGTTTTGGGTTTTTGAGTGTTCAGTAACTTTAAGCAGGAGTGAGCCAGTTGCCGGTTTTTAAAGCTGTTAGCCTTTTATGGGAGATCTGTGAGATTTGCAGGAAAAAAATAACATCTGTCATCCTCTCCCCCGCCCGCTCGAAAGGAAAGGGAGCTCATCTAAATTAGATTCTTCGCTCCGCTGAAGCTTCGGCGGGTATTGCCCGGAATCTGGAGCTTGGAATTTGGAATTTCCACAGTCTTGCCTTTAATCTTTTGACTCTTGATTCTCTAAGAAATAGCTCTTCAACCCCTTCCCAAACTTCCACATATCCTCAAACGAACAATAAAAAGCCGCCGGAGCTAATCGTATAACATTCGGTTCCCGCCAGTCTGTAACAATCCCGTTCTTCATTAAATAATGAAACAACTCCTTCCCCTGGCCGTGCAGGAAAACCGATAACTGTGTCCCCCTTTCTTTCGGGGTAATGATCTCAAAATTCCCACCGACTTCGCGCGCCACCTCTTGCAGGATAAACTCAAGGTAAGCCACAATTTTTTTCCGCTTCTCGATCAATTGAGGCATGCCAACTTCCTCAAATAATTCCAGCGACGCCAGGTAAGGTGCAAGCGATAAAACAGGAACATTGGAGATCTGCCACGCATTCGCATCGGGCTCCGGCTGAAATTCCGGTTCCATTAAAAATCGTCTCTCTTTATTATGGCCCCACCAGCCTTCAAAACGCGGGATATCATTTTTCCCGTGATATTTTTCGTGCACAAAAGCCCCCGAAGCATTCCCCGGACCCGAATTCATATACTTATAACTGCACCAGGCGGCAAAATCCACCTGCCACTCGTGTAATTTCAGCTCCACATTTCCGGCAGCATGTGCGAGATCCCAGCCCACAAAAGCTCCGACTTCCTTTCCAGCCTTTGTGATCGTCTCCATATCCAGTACCTGTCCGTTGTAATAATTCACTCCGCCCATCAACACCAGCGCACACTCCGCTCCTGTTTGCCTGATCGTATCAAGAATATCTTTAGTCCTAAAATGATGTTCCCCTTCCCTTTTCTTCACCTCCACAATGGCTTCCTCAGGATCATACCCATGGAATCCCACCTGACTTGCAATCATGTACTGGTCACTCGGAAAAGCCTTTTCTTCCATTATGATCTTAAAGCGCCGCTTGTTGGGCCTGTAAAATGAAACCATCAATAAATGCAGGTTCACGGTTAGCGTGTTCATCACGGTCACTTCCGAAGCCTTGGCACCCATAATAGGAGCCAGTTTCTCCGCAAACCGTTCGTGATAATCCCACCACGGTTTCTTCGCCTTAAAATGCCCTTCCACAGCCA
>JAGXIM010000023.1 GCA_024635665.1 Salinimicrobium sp.
CCATAAAAATAATGTTCCAGGCTCACATTCCACAAACTCCTTGTTTGGTAATAATTGTAGATAAAGATCCAGCCAGCTAAAAAAGTAGCTAAAGGCGCGACCCAATTGGCATAAATAAAATGGGTAAGTCCAAAAATAAAGGCATTGCTGAGCATCAACAGGTGCTTTTCGGGAATTAGCGGCTGGTACCGGTGGAAATAGTACACCCGGTAAATAAGCTCCTGTGGAATGACTGAAGCAATAGGATACAGAAAAAAGGTCAACATATAGTTGTTGAAATTCTCAACCGGGTATTTAAAAAACAAATAGGGAAAGACCCAGTAAGTGAACCAAATAAAAAGCATACTTACCACAATCACACGTACCACGCTCTTGCCGAGATAGGGTTTATCAAACCTGGTAAGGATTTGTCGGTCAAAGGATGGATCCTTTAACAACAGGAATAGAAAAAAGACGGCAATAAAGATCAACGGAATGATCTTGAACCAGCCATTCAGAAAATGATTGGCTACAAAAGGCGTAAAAACATAAAATACTATAAACTCAAAAACCAGGTACGGCTTCGAGTAATAAAGGATCCTGAGGCTCATAACAACATTTGCTGCAAGTTATATATTAGCACCAAAATTTGCTTTACCTCTAACAAAAAAATAAGAATAATCAGGAGGTTTCCAGGTTCTCTTCTTCCTCCTCCATGCCGCCATCTGCACGTCTGCTTCTTTGCCTTAGGAGATCTATAATATTAAAAAGGATCATACAAAAAGCCACCCAAATCAAGCCGGCAATAAAACCACCAGCCACATCGGAGGGATAATGTACGCCCAGGTAAATACGGCTAAACCCAATCGCCAGTATCAAAAAGGAAAACAGAACTACCAGAAAGATGCGGAGCAGTTTATGCATTTTTATCTTAAAAACCAGATAAATAAGAAAGCCGTAAAATGCCATGGCGCTCATTGCGTGGCCACTTGGATAACTTAAGGATTTGATCGTCACCATATGTTCCAGACTCGGCCTTTCCCTCTGAATGGCTTCTTTTAGGACCACATTGGAAAGCCCTGCAATGATGATCACCCCCAGGAGCTGAAGGATGAATTTCCAACTGCGTAACTTTATAAAAAGGAAAATTGCAGTCAGCGCCATAACTACGAAATAAGCATAAAAATCACCTATATCTGTTACAATAAGGAAGAACTGATTGAGAAAAGGAGTGCGAAAAGAAACTATGTAATCCTGAATTCTCTCATCATAGCCTTGTAAAACCGCCCCGTGCACTTCTTCTGTGAGTTCTATAAAGAGGTTGGTGCCAAAAATAAACACGAGTAAGGAAATAAAGATTAGGATATAAAAAGGCAAATCCGGGTTTTGCCCGGATAAATGTTTTTTCATAAAGTCAATAAGATCTGAAATAAACGTCTTAATTCCTTTTCTCATATATTATTGCCCGGTTAGGATTCTAATTTATAGATCGTCCTCATCTGGCGGAAACGAGATTTCCACTTTCCTTCTGCCCCATTCCATAGCCTTTCCCCTATCGACTCCCATATAGATATCGATTTTATTCCTCCATCGCCAATGCATTTTATCATTTACCACAAAAACACCTTCAAATCCTTCAATTTTGACACGCGTATTATAGGAGAGTCCTCTCTTTAGCAAATCTCTCGACACTGCTA
Source organism: Salinimicrobium sp. (assembly GCA_024635665.1). Taxonomy (GTDB): domain Bacteria; phylum Bacteroidota; class Bacteroidia; order Flavobacteriales; family Flavobacteriaceae; genus Salinimicrobium. The sequence continues at coordinate 1,677 of JAGXIM010000023.1, forward strand.
TGGATTTCATTCCGGGAGCCAGAGTATCCCCCCAGGCTGTAATTTCAGGATTGCCTTCCGTTTGAGCTTTTAGGGAATTATAGGCCGATGCGGTTACGGTAATGGTTTCCCAGTTGGAAAAGTCTTCCTCCTCGGGTAGGTCATCATCACAACCTGCCAGGCCAGCCATCAAAAAAAGCGGCAACAAAAATATTTTTAATATGGATTTTTTTAAGACCATCAATACTAACATACTAAAAATTAATGGTTTCTCCACATTTACAAGCAGTCTTAACCCAGTTTTAAGAGGATACAAGAAAATAAAGGGACTAACTCCAAAACCTGTATTTTTATTTTGTAGCGCAGAAAAAATCTCTTTCGAAAATGCCCTTTTTGGATACTAAAGTGCTGAAACTTTGGGTTTCCTAAATATAATCTTACCTTTGCAAAATTGCAATGGGGATAATTTTTTGCGGTATCAAGAAGATGCTTTTTGATTCTGTCTTATTTCCATTTCAAATATTATTTAATTGATAAACAAAGTTATTATGAGTCAGGTTAAAAAGAATGACACAGTAAGAGTACACTACACAGGAAAATTACCCGATGGACAGGTTTTCGATAGTTCTTTGGAAAGAGAACCAATTGAATTCACAATGGGCCAGGGGCAATTGATCCCGGGTTTCGAAAAAGGCCTACTGGATATGAAGGTGAATGAAAAGAAAACAGTAGAAATTCCTTCTGAAGAGGCTTACGGAGCACCAAGAGAGGAACTTGTACAGGAAGTACAAAAAAGCCAGCTTCCAGAAGAAATTAAGCCAGAACCAGGAATGGGACTTGTTTCTAAAACCCCAGATGGTCAGGAAATGAACCTTGTGGTAAAGGAAGTAAAAGACGACACGATTGTTGTTGACGGGAACCACCCGTTGGCAGGAAAAGACCTTATTTTTGATCTTGAAGTAGTTGAGATCAAATAAAAAAAGGTTTTTATACCTCATAAAAAAACCCTGCAGATCAATTTCTGCAGGGTTTTTTGCTTCTAAAAATTTCTTCCCTAAAATGACATTTTTGAGAGATCTTTTTTACGCATCATGATGCATGAATTTTTGTTTAGACATTAATTGCTCCTCGGTTTCCTCATTTGCAGGATCGGGGACACAGCAGTCAACGGGACAAACGGCGGCACATTGCGGCTCATCGTGAAAGCCCACACATTCGGTACATTTATCGGGAACAATATAGTAGATCTCATCGCTTAGCGGCTCCTGGGCTTCGCCAGCATTTGCTTTTTTGCCAGAAGTAAGGATCACGTCGCCACTAAGATCTGTCCCGTCTGCATAACGCCAGTCGTCTGCACCTTCGTAGATGGCCGTATTGGGGCATTCTGGTTCGCAGGCGCCGCAGTTAATGCATTCATCGGTTATTATAATTGCCATAGCTTATTTTTGTTCTAAATTTGCTCAAATTTAAAGCCAAATCAGTTCTTAAACAAATAAGGGAATGACAATCGAACAGCGTATAGAAAAGTTGGAAACCCTGGGTCGGTTTTTGGGACAGTTCAAAATTTCAGGAATTGAGAAGCAAACGGGAATTCCCGAAAACGATCCGCACTTCGAAAACCTGAAAGAGAAAATTAAAGTTTCTGTCCACTACAATGGCTGGTTTACTCTTGAAAATGTGCTTTTTTCGCTTGAGCAGTGGCGCACTGCTTTGACCACTCCAAACCTCGAAAAATGGCTTTCTGAATATAATTTTTCAGATGTTTCCACAAAAACTATTGGTTTGATCATGGCGGGAAATATTCCGCTGGTAGGCTTCCACGATTTTATTTCGGTTTTGGTGAGCGGCCATAAAGCGCTTGTCAAGCAATCTTCAAACGATAGGCTCCTGCTTCCGGTAATCGCCGATTATCTAATTGCAATCGCGCCGGAATGGAAAGATTCGATCGAATTCCTGCCCGATTCTTCGGAAGGGGTGTCAAAAATGACAAATTACGATGCTATTATTGCCACAGGAAGCAACAATACCGCACGTTACTTCGAATATTACTTTTCCAAAAAGCCTTCTATCATTAGGAAAAACAGGAATTCTGTAGCCGTATTGACCGGCGAGGAATCTACAGAAGAACTCGCTGCTTTAGGAGAAGATATCTTCAGGTACTACGGTTTGGGTTGCCGAAATGTTTCCAAATTATATGTTCCTGAAAATTACGATTTCGATCCTTTTTTTATGGCAATTTATTACTGGAACCCAATTATAAATCAGGCGAAATATGCCAATAATTACGATTACAACAAGGCTGTTTATTTGATGAGCCTTTACAAGCTGCTGGAAAACGGCTTTTTGATACTTAAGGAAGATAAATCCTTCAGCTCCCCTATTGCTACGCTTTTTTATGAGAATTATTCAGATTTAGAAGGGCTGAAGGCTGAACTGCAGGAAAAAAACGAACAAATCCAGTGCGTGGTTGCCAATGGTTTTGCTGAAGATGAAGTTCCTTTTGGGAAATCCCAACACCCTGAACTTTGGGATTATGCAGATAATGTAGACACGCTCACTTTCCTGACTAAAAAGGTGTAAAAATGTAGTTTTTGAGGGATTCCTTTCCTAAATTATCATTTTACTAACAAGGATTCCCTTATGATTTTCCCATATTTGTAACTGTTAAAAAAACAACAATGAAAAGACATAATTTTAGTGCGGGACCGTGTATCCTTCCGCAGGAAGTATTTAAAGAGGCTTCGGAAGCCATTCTCGACTTTAACAATTCTGGATTATCAATACTGGAAATTTCTCACCGCAGCAAAGATTTTGTAGATGTAATGGAAGAAGCCCGCAGCCTGGCACTAGAACTGCTTGGGCTGGAAGGCAAAGGCTACAAAGCTTTGTTCCTTCAGGGCGGCGCCAGCACACAATTTATGATGGTCCCTTACAACCTTTTGAAAAACAAGGCAGCCTACCTCAATACCGGCACCTGGAGCACAAAAGCTATTAAAGAAGCTAAGTTCTTCGGCGATGTTTCTGAAGTTGCTTCCTCGGCCGATAAAGATTTTAAATATATCCCGAAAGGCTTTTTTATCCCTTCAGATGTTGATTATTTCCATTGCACAAGCAATAACACTATTTACGGTACCCAAATAAAAGAATTCCCCAATACGCCAAAACCTATTGTGTGCGATATGAGCAGCGATATTTTTTCACGGGAAATGGATTTCTCAAAATTTGATCTAATTTATGCGGGCGCCCAGAAAAATATGGGACCTGCGGGCACTACGCTGGTGGTCATAAAAGAAGACCTGGTGGGAAAAGTGGAGCGGCCAATCCCATCCATGATGGATTACCACGTACACCTAAATAAGGCAAGCATGTTCAACACACCCGCCGTATATGCAGTGTATGTTTCGATGCTGACCATGCGATGGCTGAAAGAAAACGGCGGAATGGCAGGAATCGAAGAACAAAACCAGAAGAAGGCAGACCTTATGTATTCAGAAATTGATATTAATCCTCTCTTCGAAGGCTACGCACATAAAGAATTCCGCTCTAACATGAATGCTACTTTTACCCTGTTGAACGACGATCTCAAGGAGACGTTTGACACGATGTTAAAGGAAACCGGCGTCAATGGGCTCAATGGCCACAGAAGTGTTGGCGGCTACAGGGCTTCCATGTATAACGCGATGCCTTTGGAAAGCGTACAGATCCTGGTTGATATAATGGATGAATTGGAGCGGAGAGCCTAGGGAAATCAACAAAAAATAATCAGACAAAATTCATATGAAAGTTTTAGCAAACGATGGCATTTCTGCCGGGGGGAAAAAAACCCTGGAAGAAGCTGGATTTGAAGTTATAACCATCAAAGTCGCACAAGAGCAACTTGCCAATTACCTCCGGGAAAACAAAATAGATGCCATCGTGGTGCGAAGCGCCACAAAGGTGAGAAAAGACCTTATAAATGCCTGCCCAGACCTTAAAGTTATTGGACGCGCCGGCGTGGGAATGGACAATATCGACGTAAAATATGCACGTGAGAAGGGACTTTATGTATTCAATACGCCTTCGGCTTCTTCAAGCTCGGTTGCCGAATTGGTTTTTGCCCATCTTTTTGGAGCAGTACGGTTTTTACACGCTGCCAACCGAAATATGCCCCTGGAAGGCGATTCGCGCTTTAAAGAACTAAAGAAAAATTATTCCGGTGGCCGTGAATTGCGCGGAAAAACCATTGGGATCATAGGTTTTGGAAGGATTGGCCGCGAAGTTGCCAAAATAGCTTTGGGAATTGGAATGAAAGTAATTGCCAGTGACCGGGAAGAAGGGGAAGCCGAAATTACCCTGGAGTTCTACAACCATCAGGAAATAAAAATCCCAATCAAAACAGAACCTGTTGAGGACCTTATCAAGCATTCAGATTTTATTACGATCCACGTGCCGGCCCAGGACGAACCGGTGCTTGGCAGAGATGAAATTCAAAACATGAAAAATGGGGTTGGCCTTATCAATACCTCCCGCGGGGGCTTGATAGACGAAGTCGCTCTGGTGGAAGCCCTGGACAGTGGAAAAGTCGCTTTTGCGGCTTTGGACACTTTTAAGAACGAGCCGTCTCCGGCCATTAAAATATTGATGAATGGCAAAATCTCCTTAAGCCCACATATTGGGGCTGCCACCGGCGAAGCCCAGGATCGTATAGGAGTGGAACTGGCAGATGAAATCATAAATGCCTTAAAGTAAGCTTCTAAGACTTTCTTAAAGAATCAAATGCTTCTGTTAAATAGAAGCATTTTTTTATGGAAAAAAATCACGTGTTCCTAAAGTGAGCTGATTATTTCGTAAATTAAATCCAATCAAAAAAAGAAATGGCTTCAATATTGGGTTTTTTAGACACAGACACAGGAAAAGATTTTTATTTAGAAATCAAGTGACGAAGTGAATGAATCCCCCGAGAAAGTAAAATCTGTTTTAGGAATGGGGGTTCCCATGATCATGGGTGCCATAAAAAAGAACACGAATTCCCCCGAAGGTGCAGAAAAACTGGATTCTGAACTTGCAAAGGACAAACAGGACGGTTCCATCCTGGACAAGATTGGTAGTGGCGGTTTGAACGGAATCCTGGGTGGATTCTTTAAAGGTTAAAAAACTATATCATGAAATATTTCTTTTACGTATTCCTACTCGGGTTTTTCATTTACAGTTGCTCGTCTACCAGGGAAAGGACGATGGAACCTGAAGCCAATTTTACCGGCAATGATACCGTGCGCATCGCAAACGACAGTCTGGAGTACGAAATCATCATCATCGATCCCGGCTACTCCTATTTTTTGAATACCATTGCCCGTCCCGAAGGCTATTACTCTCAGTCTTACCTCGAAAACAAAAACCAGTTCCTGGTTACCGACTACAATCAACGGGTACGCCAACCTTTTAGGTACAACCCGAATATTTATGAGCAGGAAATAAATTACCAGCCCAATATAGACTACGGGTACGACGTAAATTACAAGTTGTACAATTATTTCGTTTACCTGTCCAGAAAATATAATCAGGATTTCTCGGTTCCTACGCGGCTGTGAGCAGCTGAAAAATGGTTGTCAAAAATGCCATTTTTGACAACCATTTCGTAAGGAAGATAATAAGATCGCGAACTATTACTTAAACTTTTTGTTGGAATAGGTTTTAACCTGAAAAACAATTTCAACCATTTTGTCCGATTTCTTTTTATCTTTGCCGCATGGAAAAATTGAAAAAACGCTGGGGGATTTCTTCAAATTGGCAGGTTTTTATCATTTTCATGGTATTTGGCCTTACGGGATCCTCTTCTCTGTTCGTTGCTAAACCTGTACTGGAGATGATTGGCCTGACCCGTTTGAACTTTTCTTCGGAATTTTTGTGGGGCGGCTTAAGCTACTATGTCCTGCGCATTCTAATGATTTTTCCTGTCTATCAGGTATTACTGGTCGCCTATGGCTGGCTTTTTGGACAGTTCACCTTTTTCTGGGAGTTTGAAAAAAACATGCTTTCCAGGTTGGGACTGGCTAAGATCATAAAGTAAAAACAGGATGAGCATCCTTCATAAAACGGGCATATTATTATTTGTCGGGCTCCTCTCCTTTCCATCGGCCTTAGATTTCCTGCATGTTCTTTCGGAACACCAACATGAATGGTGCAACCACTATTCAGAATCGCATTTTCACGAAAAAAATCTGGATTGTAATATTTTTGAATTTCAGCAGAGGGCTTTTTCCTCGCCTGAAATAATCACCTATACCTTATTTGTTCCTAAAGCCGATACTTCAGTACAAACTGAAGTGTACCAATTTTTAAGTACGTACCAACAGCTTCCATTTTCCCTTCGTGGGCCGCCACTCGCCGCCTAACTTCAGAAGCTTTATTATCTTTTTTAGTACTTAAAAATCAACACATGCAAAAAATCGTAGTTGGGTTATTTCTATTGATGACCACTTTTACTTATAGCCAATATTCTATATCGGGAAATGTCCTGGATCAATTCACCGGGGAACCAATCGTAGGTGCCACCGTGGTTCTTCAGAAGCCAGAAAAGGGAACCATTACCGGCTTTGAAGGTGAATTTCTACTGGAAGATCTTTCCGCAGGAACTTACGACATCCTGGTTTCTTCCCTTGGTTATGCCACCCGAACAATTTCCGTAGAAGTCCCTTTATCTGAAGAGTTGGCCGTGCTGCTCATGCCCACGGCAATCGAGATCGAGGAAGTTATCGTATCCACTCCTTTCCACCAGTTGCAGAGCGACAATGTGATGAAAGTAGAACGTGCCACCATTGAAGCTCTTACCCGTAGCAACGCCATGAACCTAACCGAGGGGATTTCCCAAATCGCCGGGGTGGAAACCGTCACCACAGGAGCGGGAATTGGGAAACCAGTAATCCGGGGCCTAAGTTCCAACCGGGTGCTGGTCTATACCCAGGGAGTGCGGCTGGAAAATCAGCAGTTTGGGGCCGAACATGGATTGGGAGTAAACAGTTCGGGAATTGAAAGCGTCGAGGTCATAAAAGGCCCCGCTTCCCTGCTTTATGGTAGCGATGCTTTGGGCGGTGTTCTTTATCTAAACCCAGAAAGATATGCGCCAGGAGATAGTACGGCGGTGGATGCGAAGGCTGGTTATTTCAGTAATACCCTTGGATATGAAGCCAATGCCGGGTTCAAGACTTCGGGTGAC
>JAGXIM010000111.1 GCA_024635665.1 Salinimicrobium sp.
AAATTTTCCAACTCCATTATCTTCGGAAATGAGAATTTTGAATTGCTTTTCAACAAGAATGACAATTATGGCTTTGAAGTCTTTTTTCAGAATACTTTGATCAAATTCAATGACCCGAATGCCGCATTTTCTGAAGATCCATTGTACAATTTTGAGGATCCATTTATTTACGAGGAGGTTATTATAAACAAAGATCCGCTTTTTGTGAACCCACAGAAGAATTTGCTGTGGTTACAGGAAAATTCTCCTGTAATAAACCTGGGAAATACTTCTACCGCCCTGGAAGTCCCTTTTGATTTGAAGAAAAACGACCGCACCCCGGCACCCGATCCTGGCGCGTATGAATGGATCCCGACTTCAGAAGAAACTGGGGAAAAATAAAAAGTTGCCAAAAATCCCCTTTTTGAGACCTATAGCAACCTTTTTATTTTTAAGAGCAGAAAAACTTACCTTTCAAAAAGGGGCTTTCCGCTCATCATTTTTGAAACCTCATTTCCAATCGCTTCCAGTTCTTTCTCATCCTGATAATTTGAAACGGCGCGATCCACAAGATCAACAATGGTCTTCATGTCTGCTTCTTTCAAGCCTCTTGTAGTCACTGCAGGCGTTCCAATCCTGATCCCTGAAGTAACAAATGGCGATTTATCGTCAAAGGGCACCATGTTCTTGTTCACAGTGATATCAGCTTTTCCTAAAGCATCCTCGGCTTCCTTTCCGGAAATATTTTTGTTCCGCAAATCGATCAACATCATGTGATTATCAGTTCCTCCCGAAATCACCTTGTAATCCTTTTCCATAAATGCTGCCGCCATTGCTTTGGCATTCTTTTTTACCTGCACGGTGTAATGCAGGAAATCATCGGACAAAGCTTCCTTAAAAGCCACTGCTTTAGCAGCAATGATATGTTCCAACGGGCCGCCTTGATTGCCAGGAAAAACACCACTGTTGAGAAGCGCCGACATTTTTTTGAGGTTTCCATTCTTCAGCTTTTCACCAAAAGGATTGTCAAAATCTTTCCCCATCATGATAATTCCGCCGCGTGGCCCACGAAGGGTTTTATGCGTAGTAGAGGAAACGACATGACAATGCGGAATTGGATCGCTCAACAAACCTTTGGCGATTAGTCCGGCTGGATGGGCAATATCAGCAAAGAGGATAGCACCCACACTATCGGCTATTTCCCGAAACTTTTCGTAATCTATTTCTCTCGAATATGCCGATGCTCCGGCAATGATCATTTTTGGTTTTTCTTTTTCAGCAATTTTTGCAACTTCATCATAATCAATCAAACCTGTTTTTTCATCGACTCCGTAAAAAACCGGATTATAAAGCCTTCCAGAGAAATTTACAGGAGATCCGTGCGTAAGATGGCCACCATGAGAAAGGTCAAAACCTAAAAATTTATCACCGGGTTTCATACAAGCGTGGAAAACCGCAGTATTGGCTTGTGATCCCGAATGTGGCTGCACGTTAGCATATTCTGCATTGAACAACTCTTTTAGGCGCTCAATTGCCAGATTTTCCACTTCATCCACCACTTCACAACCTCCATAATATCGCTTTCCCGGGTATCCTTCTGCATACTTATTGGTAAGCACAGATCCTGCTGCCTCCAAAACCTGTTCACTCACAAAGTTTTCACTAGCAATAAGTTCTAATCCGTTTAATTGCCTTTGCTTTTCTGCATTGATTAAATCAAATAATTCCTTATCCCTTTGCATATTGTATCTTTTTCGTTAAATATTCCTCAAAAGTACCAAATACATTCGGTTCTTACATGGAAAATAATATATTTGGTTTGAATTGATTTTAACAAAATACCAACATTTATTATGCCTATAACAGCTAACGATCCTGGCCGGAAAACATGGCTGGAAGTTCCCGCCAATAGTGACTTCCCTATACAAAACATTCCCTTTGGCGTTTTCCTGACCCGGGATGATGTGATCACTATAGGAACGCGAATTGGGGATTTCGCAATTGATTTGGGAGCGCTTCACCAGTTGGATTATTTTGACGGCATACCGCTCACAGATGACATCTTTCTACAAGATACATTAAACGACTTTATTTCTGATGGCAAGAAGACCTGGAGACTGGTAAGGAACCGGATCGCAGATATTTTTGACGCCGAAAATCCTAAACTTCGGGAGAATGAAGAGCATCGGAAAGTGATCTTGTTTGGTCTGGATGAGATCGAAATGCAAATGCCCGTACAGGTGGGCGATTACACTGATTTTTATTCGAGTAAAGGGCACGCCACCAATGTGGGAACGATGTTCCGGGATCCTGAAAACGCTTTGTTGCCAAACTGGCTGCACATGCCGGTTGGCTATCATGGAAGAAGTTCTTCTATTGTTCCCAGCGGAATTCCAGTCAACCGGCCGCAAGGACAAACCAGGCCTAAGGATTCAGATGAGCCCGTTTTTGGCCCTTCTAAAAGGGTGGATTTTGAATTGGAAATGGCTTTCATCACTACCGATGCCAATCACCTTGGCGAGCCAATCCCAATTGCTGAAGCCGAAGATTATATTTTTGGGCTCGTCCTCTTTAATGACTGGAGCGCTCGCGATATCCAAACCTGGGAATATGTACCTTTAGGCCCATTTTTGGCAAAAAATTTCGCTTCCTCGGTTTCCCCATGGATCGTAACACTCGATGCCCTGGAGCCGTTTAGGACTGAAGGACCCAAACCTGAAAAGAAACTCTTGCCTTACCTTCAGTCTAAAGGCAAGAAAAGTTTTGATATTGAGCTTGAAGTTTTCCTTCAGCCAGAAAACGGTGAAGAAACCAGGCTTTCTAAATCGAACTTCAAGTACATGTACTGGAATATGAGTCAGCAACTGGCGCATCATACTGTAAACGGGTGTCCTGTCATCTCGGGAGATATGATGGGATCTGGAACTATTTCAGGCCCCACACCAGACTCTTATGGTTCCATGCTTGAACTTTCCTGGAAAGGGGAACGACCTGTCAAATTAAAAGACGGCAGCGAACGCAAATTTATCGAAGATAATGACACTGTAATTATGCGTGGTTTTTGTCAAAAAAAGAATTACCGCATAGGTTTTGGGGAAGTCAGTACAAAGCTTTTACCAGTCTTTGAGCCTAAAAAGAAGTAACTGATTAGATTTTAACATATAGAAAATGGGCTGCCAATTGGCAGCCCATTTTTTTGCTCTTTTTCATAGCGTTGAGCATTCCTAAAAATAGAAAAGGCTGTTGAAAAACACTGAAATCAAGTCAAACCAACCATTTCTAAGTCTCATCACAAATTGGTGATCAAGAACTCAGAATTCCTGAATTATATCAAGAGTGACTTTCTTTCATTTCCCTACAGCCTCTTCCTTAGGATTTATTATTTTTTTCTTATAACGGTTTAGTACTTTTTTATTATTGAAAGTAAATAACAATACTAAATATACTATTCTTTAGCTTCATATACGTCTGATTACATGATATTTAACACCACTTTAGGTGATTCTCATAAAAACTTCTGAAGGTTATATTTCAAATGAATTCCTTCAAGTCTTCGATCCTGGCAGAATGGTGCGAGGAATGATGCACGACCTTCCTGTTTTTTAAAATAATGAGCTGCGGACTTTCGTGCCGGACATCAAAACGGACTGCTACCTCATTTGAAATATCTCTGTTCGCCAGTAAATCGAGGAAGTATAACTTGTAATTTCCATCTTTTTCAAGATCAAAGCTTTTTTCAAAATTGCTTAGTACCATTCGGCTAATCCCACAACGGGTGGAATGTTTAAAAATGGCGATTGTCTTTTTTTCGCATTCAGCTTCAATTTCATCTAACTGTTTCTGTTCAGTTAAAGCATGCCATGGCACTTCCTCAATTTCCTTTTTAGATATATCACGTTGACTTTTAAATGCTTTATCAAATAATCCCATAATTTTTTGTTTGCCTTAAATCTAATGTTTATGCCTGAAAAATAAGGAAAGGGAAATGCTAATTTTTGACTAATTCTATTACAAGGCCCTCTAAAAACCCGTACCTTTAAGTAGACAAAAAGTCAGTGTGAATCAGTGTTTTATAGCCATAATGTCCGGTGGATTCCACTGGTACATCTATTGCTAAATTTTAGTTGAAGAACAAATACAAAAACTATGAACCTGAACAACTTTACCATAAAATCCCAGGAAGCCATTCAGCAGGCACAACAACTGGCGCAGGAATTTGGACATCAGCAAATTGAAAACGAACATATATTCAAGGCAATTTCCCTGGTTGACGAGAACGTCACTCCTTTTATATTAAAAAAACTGAACATCAACACGGGATTATTTCAGCAGATATTAGACAACACGCTGCAAAGCTTTCCGAAAGTTAGCGGCGGCGACATCATGCTCTCAAGGGAAGCCTCAAGAACAGTGACCAACGCTTCTTCCATTGCCAAAAAAATGGGAGACGAATACGTCTCGGTAGAACACCTCATTTTAGCCATTTTTGGATCCTCCAGCAAAGTTTCCCAGATTTTAAAAGATCAGGGAGCGACAGAAAAAGGATTGAAAGCAGCCATCGATGAATTGCGCAAAGGGGAAAAAGTCACTTCCCAAAGTGCCGAAGAAACCTATAATTCCCTAAACAAATACGCCAACAACCTAAATAAAATGGCTGAGGAAGGAAAACTTGATCCGGTGATTGGGCGGGATGAAGAAATTCGACGGGTGCTGCAAATCCTATCCCGAAGGACAAAGAACAACCCGATGCTCGTTGGGGAACCCGGAGTGGGAAAAACAGCCATTGCCGAAGGTTTGGCACACCGCATCATTGCGGGAGATATTCCCGAAAACCTGAAAGATAAACAAATTTATTCCCTTGATATGGGTGCCCTTATTGCGGGTGCAAAATATAAAGGGGAGTTTGAGGAACGGCTTAAAGCCGTTATTAAAGAAGTTACTTCCAGTGAAGGTAACATCGTGCTATTTATTGACGAGATCCACACTTTGGTGGGTGCCGGCGGCGGACAGGGCGCGATGGACGCCGCAAATATTCTGAAACCAGCGCTAGCCCGTGGTGAATTGCGCGCAATTGGTGCAACCACCCTGGATGAATACCAAAAATATTTCGAAAAAGACAAGGCACTGGAGCGACGTTTCCAAAAAATTGTGGTGGAAGAACCAGATACCGAAAGTGCGATTTCCATCCTCCGCGGAATCAAGGAAAAATATGAGACTCACCACAAGGTGCGCATCAAAGATGAAGCTATTATCGCCGCCGTAGAACTTTCACAGCGCTACATCACTAACCGGTTTCTTCCAGATAAAGCGATCGATTTAATGGATGAAGCAGCTTCCCGTCTTAGAATGGAGATCAACTCCAAGCCAGAAGAACTGGATGTTCTGGATCGCAGGATCATGCAACTCGAGATCGAGATGGAGGCCATCAAACGCGAGAAAGACGAGACAAAGTTAAAAGCCCTGCGGGCAGATCTCGCGAACTATAAAGACGAACGCAATGAATTGCACGCCCAGTGGCGCAACGAAAAAGACGTGGTAGATAACATCCAAACCGCAAAATCCAACATTGAAGAATATAGATTGGAAGCCGAACGGGCCGAACGCGAAGGAAACTACGGCAAAGTAGCCGAATTGCGCTATGGAAAAATCAAGGAAGAACAGGAGAAACTTTCGGAACTTCAAACTCAACTGGAGGAGAACCAGAAAGGGAAATCTATGATCAAGGAAGAGGTTACCAATGAAGATATCGCCGAAATCGTAGCGAAATGGACGGGCATCCCGGTAAAAAAAATGCTGCAGAGTGAACGTGAAAAGCTACTCAAACTGGAGGATGAGCTACACAAACGAATCGTGGGACAGGAAGAAGCCATCCAGGCGGTGAGCGATGCCGTGCGAAGAAGCCGTGCTGGGCTACAAGACCAGAAAAAACCGATTGGTACCTTCCTCTTTTTGGGTACCACAGGAGTCGGGAAAACCGAACTTGCCAAGGCTTTGGCAGAATATTTATTCGATGATGAAAGTGCGATGACGCGAATAGACATGAGCGAATACCAGGAAAGGCATTCGGTGAGTAGATTGGTAGGTGCCCCTCCAGGATATGTGGGGTACGAAGAAGGCGGTCAATTGACAGAAGCCGTGAGAAGAAAACCTTATTCTGTGGTTCTGTTGGATGAGATCGAAAAAGCCCATCCCGATACCTTCAACATTCTTTTACAGGTCCTCGATGAGGGCAGGTTGACAGATAATAAAGGAAGGTTGGCCGATTTCAGGAACACCATCATTATCATGACCTCCAACATGGGCTCTCATATTATACAGGAGAAGTTTGAAACTGTGAACGATGTAGATACGGCCATGGAAAGTGCAAAAGCTGAAGTTCTTTCACTTCTGAAGCAAAGTGTTCGTCCAGAATTCATCAACCGAATCGATGATATTGTTATGTTCTCTCCTTTGACCCAGAGAAATATCCGCCAAATTGTTGGACTGCAATTGAAAGGAGTAACAAAAATGCTGTATAAACAGGGAATTACGCTTGATGCCACCGAAGAAGCGATCGATAATCTTGCTAAAAAAGGATTTGATCCCCAATACGGTGCCCGTCCTGTTAAAAGGACCATTCAAAAAGAGGTCTTGAACAAACTTTCCAAAGAAATCCTGGGTGGAAAAGTCAAGACCGATAGCATTATCCTTCTGGACTCCTTTGACGACGAGTTGATTTTTAGAAACCAGGAAGAAATTGCTGAAAGTTAAACATACAACAGGCTTAAAATCAAAACGACCGGGAATCCCGGTCGTTTTTCTTTTTATTTAAGGAATTCTACCAACTTTCGATTTCCTTTTTCAATTGTTCCATGGTACGCCCGGTTTTTTCCTGGAGACGTCCCAGCATTTCATCAAAGCGGCCTTCGGTGTAAGTGGCATCGTCATCGGTCACTTTACCATATTTTTGTTTGAATTCTCCTCGAATCTGTTTCCATTTTCCTTCTAATTGATCACTATTCATAATTCTGGTTTTTAGTTTACTAAGTTTACAATTTTAATTCCCCAGACCATCCCAAAAGAGTACTATTTTACTCTTAAAAATTTGTTATTTTTATCGCTATGAAAAACCTTTTTCTTCTTTTTTTACTGGCTTTTTTAATGATTGGCTGCAAGAGTACCCGCATAGGGACAACAAACAATCTACAAGTGCGGTTCCTGCATGATTTTACCATTCCCGCAGAACTTGAAGTGGGAGGAACCACAGTGGGTGGGATTTCGGGAGTTGATTATCACGACGGCACTTATTATTTAGTGAGCGACCATCCCGGGAATCCGCGGCTTTACAAAACTGAAATATCCATTAATGGCGAGAAGATCGATACGGTTTCTTTTACTGAAGTTATTGAACTGGAAACCTCAGATTCGGCATTAAAAGAAGCCCACCTGGATTTGGAAGGAATACTCTATGATCCCGATACTCAAGAGTTTACCCTTAGCAGTGAAGGCTCGATCAAAAAGGGAAAAGACCCTATGGTTTTTAAGGTGTCAAAAAGGGGAAATTTCATTGACTTTTTTGCCGTCCCTGAGAATCTGCTGGCGAAAAGTATAGAGAAACCACGGAATAATGGCACTTTTGAAGGCTTAGCCGAAGCTTTTGATAAAGACGGGATTTGGGTTGCAATGGAACTTCCGCTAGTTACAGATGGACCGAAGCCGAAGCTTATCAGGACCAGATCCCCGGTAAGGATTACTCATTTTGATAAAGCAACAGGCGAGCCAACCCGGCAATTCCCTTACCGTTTGGAACCAATCGCGAAAATCCCATGGCTTTATTTCGCTGTAAATGGCGTGACCGACCTGTTGGAATACGCACCAGATAAATTCCTGATCGTGGAACGTGGTTTTGCGGCAGGCCACGGCAGTAAAGGAAATACCATTCGAATTTTTGATGTGGATGCAAGCCTGGCAACGAACACACTGGACCTCAACAACCTCAAAGTCTCTTTTTACAATCCAGCTAAGAAAAAACTATTGTACGATTTTAAATGGGCTAAAAATTTCCTGAGCCAGGAGATCATTGATAATATAGAAGGAATCAGCTTTGGGCCTACGTTGGCAAATGGAAATCAAAGCCTGATATTGGTTTCCGACAACAATTTCAACTCTATCGGGAAGCAACTCAACCAGGTGATCTTGCTGGAATTTATTCAGAAACAATAGACTTCGTAACTTTTTTCATTTTTGTATTTTCAGTGTTATCTTTAACTGAACCAACAGCAGAAGTAAAACCTTCAGCAGAAAAACAGGAAATGTAAATGAGCACCATCTATTATTTTATTCGCCACGCCGAAAAAGATGAAAGCAATCCAAAAAACAGAGATCCCCATTTATCAGAACCTGGTAGGAAAAGAGCTGAAAAGTGGGCAGAAGTTTTCCGGGAAGTGGAATTTGACTTTATATTTTCTTCAGATTTTCATCGCACCCGGGAAACAGCCACTACAATCGCTGGTTCCAAGGATAAACAGGTAGAAATATACGATCACGGTAATTTAAATGATGAAGGATTTCAGAAAAAGACAAAAGGGAAAACAGTTCTGGTGGTTGGCCACACGAATACAAATCCGCAGTTCATAAACCTGCTCCTGGAAGAAAAAAAGTTTGGCGATATTGATGAAAAAGAAAGCGGCAGCTTGTTTATTGTTACTATTTCTCCAGGTGGCAGCAAGACCTGCCAGCTACTTTATATAAATTAATCTTCGATTTCCACTTCTAAGATCTCATTCTCAATTTGTGAAACCTTGGTTAGCTTCCCCTTTTCATACAACTCATCCAGCTTTTGAAGCGGGGTGGAAAGATCTTCTGTTTTATAATTTTCGTAATCCACAAACCTAATTCCGTTGATCACTCGCGGGTTAACGGCCTTTCTAAAGCGTATCCCTCCTTCATTCACGAAAAACCGGTACGCCAAAAAATCCACCGTAAAATCCCCTTTTTGGATCCAATACACATAGATATCTTCATGATCTTTTCCGCCGCCTTCCTGCCTGAAAGTCACCTCTATCTCGTAATATTCTTTCCCGTTGATCGTATCTTCTCCCAGCAACTTCTTTTGCACCGCATCCCCGGCCAGGCCGAACGGCAACTGCACAAAATAGTGAACAGAGTTCACACTTTCCGCAATGGAGGACGCCAGAGAATCAGATAATTTCACTTTTTTGCCTTCCCGGAACCGCTCTAAACCTTCATTGTCTAAAACATCCTTCACGACCCCCAAAGAATCTTCCTGCAAGCGCGTAAATTCATAG
>JAGXIM010000002.1 GCA_024635665.1 Salinimicrobium sp.
GCTTCCAATGCCTTTTCAGCTGAATTGCAGCAATACTTAAAAGAGCAGCATACCATTGCCCCCGAAGATACCCGTGCTATCAATATTAATAATTCCCTTGAAAATGCCAAGAGGTTCTATGACCTTATGGATATGATCAAGTTCTTCTTCTGGGGAGTGGGAATTTGTACCATTATCGCCGGAGTCGTTGGGGTGAGCAATATTATGCTCATTATTGTCAAAGAAAGGACGCGGGAAATTGGGGTTAGAAAAGCATTGGGTGCAGAACCTTTGTCAATTGTTGTGATGATTCTTCATGAATCCATTTTTGTCACTGCAATAGCCGGTTTTATTGGTCTAATAGCAAGCCTCGCACTTCTGGAATTGGTAGGACCCATGATTGAGACCAACTACATTGCAAATCCTTCAGTGAATTTTACGGTTGCGCTAACCACTGTGTTTATCCTGGTAATTGCAGGTGCACTGGCAGGATTTTTTCCGGCCTGGCGGGCAGCTAAAATCAAACCTATTGTAGCATTAAGAGATGAATAGCCATGTTTAGCAAGGACAATTGGGACGAGATACTTGAGGCTTTAAGCGCCAATTGGTTTAGGACAATCCTCACTGCCTTCGGGGTATTGTGGGGGATCTTTATTTTGGTGATCCTCCTGGCGGCAGGGAAAGGTCTGGAAAATGGCGTGAAACAGGGCTTTGGTGGAATGGCGACAAATTCCATGTTCATGTGGACGCAAGTGACTTCCAAACCTTATAAAGGCCTTCCGAAAGGCAGGCGCTATGAATTTAAAACAGAGGATGTGACTGTTCTCAAACAGGAAATCCCCAATCTCCGATTTGTTTCCCCGCGAAATCAGTTGGGCGGCTTTGGCGGGGCGAACAATGTGGTAAGAGGGTTAAATACAGGAGCATATAACGTGTACGGGGATTACCCGGAGATCATTCAGCAGGAACCCATGGATATTACTTCTGGAAGGTTTTTGAATTATTCAGATATCGACCAAAAAAGGAAAATTGCGGTGATTGGGCAGGGGGTGCAGAATGATTTATATGAAAAGGGCGAAGAAGTAATTGGATCCTACTTAAAAATAAATGGAGTGAACTTCATGGTGGTGGGAACCTACAAGAAAAAAGGCGGGGGCAATGGAAACGTTGAAGAAGCCCAGAAACAGATTTTTGTCCCATTCACAGCTTTTTCACAAGCCTTCAACAGGGGGAATAATGTAGGCTGGATGGCAATAACCGCACAAGATGGTTCTTCTATCACCCAACTTAAAAGCAAGGTATTTGAAATAATAAAATCCCGTCATTCCATTCATCCCGAAGATGAACGTGCCATAGGAAATTTTGATCTTTATGAGGAATTCAGCAAGATCAACGGATTGTTCGTAGCCTTAAAAGGGGTAGCTTATTTCGTAGGGGTACTTGTGTTGCTTTCAGGAATCATCGGGATTAGCAATATCATGTTGATCGTGGTAAAAGAACGTACCAACGAAATTGGAGTGAGAAGGGCACTCGGGGCGACCCCATGGGCGATACGCGGCCAAATCCTCACTGAATCTATTTTCCTCACCATAATTTCTGGTATGGCCGGGATCGCACTTGCAACAGGCGTCATTGCTCTTATCAATATAGCTTTGAGTGGGATGGATACTTCCGAAATGATGTTCGCAAATCCCAGTGTCGATCTGGGGGTTGTGATGATAGCACTGGGAATCCTGGTGGTTTCTGGGTTATTAGCGGGATTGATCCCTGCACAAAATGCCATCAAAGTAAAACCAGTTGATGCCTTAAGAACCGAATAAAAACAAAAAGTAAATAATTCAACAATGAAAAGATTTGTCACCATTTCAATCCTGGTCCTTATAGCTGTAGCGTTTATAGGATCTTTGTACTACTTGTACGCTAAAAACCAGGAAGACCCCACCGTTTATGAGACCGAGCAGCCTTCTAGGCAAACGATCATGAAGAAAACTGTGGCCACTGGGAACATCGTACCGAAGGAAGAAGTACTTATCAAGCCGAACATTTCAGGAATTATTGATGAGATCTATATCGAAGCCGGGGAGCGGGTAAACGCGGGCGACCTTATTGCGAAAATCCGGGTGATCCCAAACGTTTCTTCCTTGCAAAGTGCAAAAGACGCAGTACAATCTGCTAAGATCAACCTGGACGATCAAAGAAAAAACTTTGAGCGTCAAAATGCCCTTTTTGAGAAGGGAGTGATTTCTGCAAACGAATATGAGGCGGCAGATGTGGCTTTTAAGCAGGCGCAACAAAATTACCGTTCGGCACAGCAAAATTACGAGATTGTACGAACCGGTACCACCAGCGGCCTGGGGACTGCAGCCAATACTATGATTCGGTCCACAGTTAGTGGAATGGTGCTCGACGTACCTGTGAAAGTGGGGAACCAGGTGATTGAAAGCAACAATTTTAATGAAGGGACAACGATCGCAATCCTTGCCGATGTGAACAAAATGATCTTCGAAGGAAAAGTAGATGAAAGTGAAGTAGGAAAAATCAAAGAAAATCTGCCGCTGGAAGTAACTGTTGGGGCCATAGAAAACAAAACCTTTGATGCAATCCTGGATTATATTGCGCCCAAAGGAATAGAAGAAAATGGGGCCATCCAGTTCGATATTGAGGGAACCCTGGACAAAGCCGATACTACTTTTATAAGGGCAGGACTAAGTGCAAATGCTTCGATCATCCTGGCACGTGCCGATGATGTTCTGGCGATCAAAGAGGCTTTGGTGCAGTTTGATCCCAAGACACAGCAGCCTTTCGTGGAAGTGGCCACGGGTGACCAGCAGTTTGAACGCAGGGATATTGAGCTGGGCGTAAGTGACGGAATCTATGTGGAAGTCAAAAATGGCATTTCAGAAGGCGATAACATTAAAGTTTGGAACCAATTGAAGCCGGCGGAATTTAATGCCCAATAATCGTAACATTTCCAACAAAACAAAGACTTACCTTTTACAACCGCAATTATGAAAAAAATCTTCTTGTCTGCAGCTTTCCTTTTCTTAGGAATTTCTGCAAACGCACAAAATGATGAATGGACCCTTCAGGAATGTATAGCATATGCATTGGACAACAACATTTCCATTAAGCAATCTGCCCTTGACGTAGACCTTGCGGATATTCAGATATCAGATGCCTTCGGAAATTTCCTCCCCGGGCTCAATGCTAACGCTTCCAATTTTTGGAACACCGGACTAACGCAAAATATCACTACCGGGATCCTTCAGACGCAAACCACCCGTAACTTTTCGGCCGGTGTTACTGCCGGTGTCAGCCTGTTTGACGGGTTGAGGAACATAAAGCAGTACCAGTACGCAAAAATGGCAAAATTGGCCAGCCAATATTCGCTGGAGCAAATGAAAGATGATATTGCCCTTTTTGTCGCGAATTCTTACTTACAAGTTCTTTTTAACAAAGAAAACCTAAAGGTTATCCAGTCGCAATATGCCATCACGATGGAGCAGTTGGAGAGGGTGGAAGAATTGGTGGAAGCCGGTGCAGTCCCCAGGGGCGACCTGTTGGAAATAAAAGCGAACGCAGCCAGCGAAGAACAACGCATGATCGTTGCCGAAAACCAGATTGAAATTTCGCTTGTAGCTTTAGCGCAAACTCTCCTGATCGAAAATTATAAAGATTTTGATATTGCTGAAAGGGATTACGATGTTTTTGGACATGAAATCCTTGACGTGCCGGTTTCTGAAGTGATCGAGACAGCCGAAGAGGAGCGGTATGAAGTGAAAGTAGCCGAAATGAACCAGGAACTCAGTAAAAAAGAACTGGAGATCGCCCGCGGCGCCTATTATCCTACCCTTGATGGTTTTTTTAGGTATAACACCCGGGAATCAGATGCTGGAAGGTTCGTGGCTGGTGGTTTGGATCCCGACGAACCTTACCGGGAAATTGGATTTGTGGAAGGCACAAGGGAAGTTGTGGTAGCCCCTAACCAAATGACTACACTTGGAGATCCGCTTCCGTTTTTTGAGCAACTCCAATTGAATGACGGGATCTCTTACGGGGTTCAGCTCAATGTTCCCATTTTCAATGGTTTTGCCACCCGCAACAGCGTGAAACGTAGTAAAGTAAATGTGTTGAGGTCAGAATATCAACTGGAGCAAACCAGGCTCGATTTGGAGGCTAATGTTTACCAGGCCTACACCGATGCAAAAGGCGCGATTAAAGCCTATGAAGCGGCATTGGTAGCACTGGACGCCCAGGTTTTAGCTTATGATTATGCCACAGAGCGTTACAACGTAGGCCTAACCAATGCTTTTGATTTTAGCCAGGCCAAGTTCAACCTGGAAAATGCCCAAAGCGAGGTGCTTCGGACTAAATATGATTATATATTCAAACTAAAAGTATTGGAACTCTATTTTGGAGTCCCTGTCACTGATCTTAAATTTTAAATAATGAAGAAAAACAACCTTTATATTATAATAGGAATTGCCCTGGTGGTCATCATTTTGCTGGTAGTTGGAAAAAAAGCGGGATGGTTTGGCAAATCGGGGAATTTCAAGGAAGTTGAGATCACCAAAGTTGAAAGAATAGATATTATTGAAACAGTTTCTGCAACAGGGAAAATCCAGCCAGAAATTGAGGTGAAACTTTCTTCGGAAGTTTCCGGGGAGATTATTGAACTTCCGGTGGTGGAAGGGCAACAGGTCCAAAAAGGGGACTTGTTGGTGCGTGTCAACCCAGAGCTTTACCAGTCGAGCCTCGAAAGATCCAGGGCTGGCCTGCAGAATATTCGCGCCGGGCTCTCCCAAACAGAGGCAAGTTTGAGGGAAGCAGAAGCAAATTATGAACGCAACAAATCCCTTTTTGAAAAAGGTATTATTTCCAAAGCCGAATGGGATAGGATTGTTTCGGCTTATGAAGTTGCACAAGCGAACCGCCAATCGGCTTTTTATAATGTGAAAAGTGCTCAGGCCAGTGTAAATGAAGCACTCGAAAATTTAGGACGCACCAATATTTATGCACCTATGTCTGGAACCATTTCTTCGCTTGATGCAGAGCTTGGCGAAAGGGTAGTTGGAACTCAGCAAATGGCCGGTACAGAGATCCTTCGGGTTGCAGATCTCTCAAACATGGAAGTGGAAGTGGATGTAAATGAAAATGATATTGTGAAAATCTCAATTGGGGATTCTACTATTGTCGAAGTAGATGCTTATCTGGGACAGGAATTTAGAGGTGTAGTCACTGAAATTTCAAATTCTGCAAATGCAACTGCTACTGCCGACCAGGTGACCAACTTTAAGGTGAAAGTGCGCATTTTGGAGGAATCCTATGAGCACCTGCTGGAAGGAAAGCCAGATAATTATTCCCCTTTTCGCCCTGGAATGACAGCAACGGTAGATATCATCACCAACAGGAAAGACGGTGTGATTGCAGTGCCAATTAGTGCGGTGGTTGTGAAAAGCGATACAACCGCGGGTCGCAGTACCGGCGGGCAAAACAGTGCAGTGGCTACAAATCAAAAGTTTGAAACTGTTTTTGTGAAGGAAGGTGATGAAGCTGAATTGCGTGTAGTGGTGACGGGAATCCAGGATGATAGAAACATTGAGATCACTCAGGGTCTTGAAGAGGGGGAAGAAGTGATCACAGGGCCTTACAACACCGTTACCAGGAGCTTAAAAGCTGGTGACAACGTGGAGGTGGTAAGTACAGAGGAATTATCTGAATAGAAAAAGCTTTGGGACACATTCTTTGCATTGAAACAGCCACAACCAATTGTTCGGTTGCCATTGGAAAGGAAGGCAAAGTTGTGGCCTTAAAGGAAGATTACAGCGATAACTATTCCCACGCCGAAAGGCTTCACCTTTTCATACAGGAGGTTTTAAAGGAGAACAACCTGCAGCCAACAGATCTTGCGGCTATTGCCGTAAGCAAAGGTCCTGGATCCTATACGGGTCTGCGGATTGGCGTTTCGGCTGCAAAAGGACTTTGTTTTTCACTGGACCTGCCGCTTATTTCCATTCCTACCCTCACTTCCCTGGCCTGGCAGGTGCCAGAAGAAAAAAGTACGTTCATTGTGCCACTTTTGGATGCCCGCAGGATGGAAGTTTATACCGCCGGGTTCACAGTATCCAAAGAGCAAATCTTTGACACCCGGGCGGAGATACTTGAACCGAATTCTTTCGCTAAATATCTGGACAAAGGAACCGTGACCTTT
Organism: Salinimicrobium sp.; assembly: GCA_024635665.1. Taxonomy (GTDB): domain Bacteria; phylum Bacteroidota; class Bacteroidia; order Flavobacteriales; family Flavobacteriaceae; genus Salinimicrobium. Next base: position 6,191 of record JAGXIM010000002.1, read on the forward strand.
ATCGGTAGTGGGGTGGAAAAATTCAGGAACATTTGTGGGCACGAAAATGCCCGGTTTATGGAAGGAAAATTGCCATCGGCCCAGGAAATGGTGCCGCTTGCTGAAATAAAGTTCCAAAAAAGGGATTTTGAGGATGTGGCTTATTTTGAGCCTTATTATCTGAAAGATTTTATGGTGGGGTAATTAACCTGCTTGATTGGCAGAAGAAGTTACGTTTCTCTTTTATAGTATAACAAAACGGCCACAGGAATCCTGTGGCCGTTTTGTTATTCAAAAATGTGCTTTTCTTTACTTATTTTCGGCCGGAGCTTCTTTGCTGTGATTGAAGAAATGTACGTCGCGCTGCGGGAAAGGAATTGTGATCCCGGCAGCTTCAAGCCTTGTTTTGCTTTCTTCGATAGTGTACCAATGCCGATCCCAAAACACTTCATTCCTTGCCCAAAACCTTACTGAGAGGTTCACTGAACTGTCGGCCAACTCTTTCACCACTACTGCGGGTGCTGGATCGGTGAGTATATCCTCCTGTTCCTTCAGGAGATCCATGATCACATCTTTGGCCACTTTGATATTGCTTTCATATGAAATCCCAATGGTAATAGCGTCCCGTCTTGTTTCTTCCCCCGAATAGTTGATGATATTCTCGTTGGATAGTTCCCCGTTGGGAATAATAGCAAGTTGGTTTCCGAAAGTGTTGAGCTTTGTGTAAAACATGGAAATGTCTTTCACGCTGCCCGAAATGCCATTGACTTCAATCCAATCGCCAAGCTTAAACGGTTTCAATAAAATGATGAGCACGCCGCCGGCAAAATTGGAAAGTGAACCCTGTAATGCCAGTCCTATTGCCAAACCTGCCGCCCCTAAAACAGCAATAAATGAGGTGGTCTGAATCCCCAGCATTCCAATTACGCTTATTAATAAAAGAACGAGGAGGGCACCGTTGGCCAGGTTGAGAAGGAATTTGGTCAAAGCTGGATCGTGTCCTTTCTTGTCGAAAAAGCGTTTCATGTACTTGATCAACAATTTTATGATCCACCAGCCAACGACCAGCCATAACAGCGCTCCTATTAGATCTGGTAATAAAAGAATAAATCGGTCGAAATATTCTTCAGTAATAGTTTTTATATCGTCAATTTCCTCCATTCAGAATGTTTTGCTGCAAAAATTATATTTTTAACGCTTTTTTTACGTTTAAGTTCTGTTAAATCTACAGCAAAGAGTCTTTTAAAACTCACCAGAGGTTAGGCTAGAAATAAAAAAAGCTCCCATAACAGGAGCTTCGTCAACTAATTAAAACTGCCTGCTCTAGGCTCCCACTTCAAAAGTAATCTTAGTGATCACCCTGTAATCGGTAATGTTATCACCGGAAACGTTCGCGGTTTGCTCCTTCACGTAAACAGAGCGGATATTTTTAATTGATTTTGCTGCGGTTTTTACTGCATTCTTGACGGCTTCTTCCCAACTTTTATCAGAATTAGCCATTATTTCTACAACTTTTAAGACTGCCATAATACTTTGTTTTTTATTGGTTAATAAATTTCTTAAATGATTCATTATCAATTTACAAAATCATTATCCTTTTATAAGCAAAGAATTGTTAAACCTTCGGGAATTTTAAAGACAGGCATTGGCAAGTCATTCTCTTAAATAATCTGTATTTTGCATTTGCAAAAACAGTTTTGGATTATGGAGGATATCTACATTGTTATGCTCGTTGCCCTTTTTGCTTTGGCGGTCACCGATTTGGTGGTGGGAGTTAGTAACGATGCCATTAATTTTCTCAGTTCTTCTATCGGTTCCCGGGCTTTTTCCTTGCGTAACATCCTCATAGTTGCCAGTATTGGTGTAGGGGTTGGAGCAATTTTCTCCAGCGGATTAATGGAAGTTGCGCGAAAAGGAATTTTTCTGCCCGGGCAGTTTTATTTTGAAGAAATCATGATCATTTTCATGGCCGTCATGATTACCGATGTGCTTTTGCTCGACTTTTTCAACTCCCTTGGATTACCAACTTCCACAACAGTTTCTATTGTTTTCGAACTTTTGGGGGCGGCAGTGAGTATGGCTGCGATCAAGGTTTATTCCGCCTCTGGAAACCTGGGTGACATACTTGACTATATCAATACCAGTAAAGCGACCGAGATTATTGTTGGGATCCTCATGGCTGTGGTCGTGGCGTTTGTCATTGGTGCCTTTGTGCAATATTTTTCCCGTCTCATATTTTCTTTTCAGTATGAGCGAAAAATAAAGTATGCAGGTGCCATTTTTGGAGGGTTTTCCCTTACAGCAATACTTTATTTCATCCTGCTCAAAGGGCTTAAATCGGTTACTTTTATTTCTGAAGGTGTTCAGGATTATATTGATAATAACACCTTGATTATTATCGGCGGTGGTCTGGTACTTTTCTCAATACTCTCTCAGGTACTTATGAGTTTCTTTAAAGTCGACATTTTAAAGGCCGTTATTTTAGTGGGTACTTTTTCCCTGGCCCTTGCTTTTGCCGGTAATGACCTGGTCAACTTTATTGGTGTGCCTATTGCGGCATGGCAATCTTTTGTGCTTTGGCAGGACGCTTTCCATGCGACTGGCGTGATCCCATCAGAATTTTTAATGACCGATCTACAGGGACAGGTGCCCACGCCTCCGTTCCTGTTAGTTGCGGCCGGTGGGGTCATGATAGCCACCCTTTGGTTTTCAAGTAAGGCCCGATCTGTGGTGGAAACCGGGGTCAACCTTTCGAGACAGGGAGAAGGCAGTGAACGTTTTGAACCTAATTTTCTTTCTCGCGGGATTGTCAGGTATTCGGTTTTCTTCGGAAATGTGGTGGGGGCAATAACCCCAAAAGTCATTCGTAATAAAATTGAGGAGAAATTCACAAAGCCGCAAGGGTTCCGGGAAAATGCTGAAGAAGCACCGGCTTTCGACATGGTGCGCGCTTCTGTCAACCTCGTGGTGGCCAGTATCCTCATCTCCATTGGTACAAGCTTAAAACTGCCACTTTCCACTACTTATGTAACTTTTATGGTTGCCATGGGTACATCTTTGGCCGATAGGGCCTGGGATAGGGAAAGTGCTGTTTATAGGGTGGCGGGTGTGGTTAATGTGGTGGGTGGATGGTTTATTACAGCTCTGGTTGCTTTCACCGCCGCTGCTATTTTTGGGGTGATTATTTTCTATGGAGGCATAATAGCGATCTCCGTGCTCCTGGCATTTGCTGTGTTTATGGTGACCCGGAATATTGTTCTCCACAGCCGGAAAGAAAAGGAAAAAGCCCGCAAAAAGCCTTTTAGCAGGAAAGACATCAGCACCATTAATGATATTGTCACCGAAAGCTCAAAAAATATCTCCACGGTTATTGGTGGGGTGAACCAAATGTTCTCAAAAACAGTGAAAAACCTGGGCTACTATGACAAAAATAAGCTTAAGAAGAACAAAAAAGCCATAAAAACGCTGGAAAGGGAGATTGATGAGCTCAAACGGAATATTTTCTACTTCATTAAAACAATTGAGGAAAATTCTCTCGACTCCAACCGTTTTTATATACTTATCCTGGATTATCTACAGGATATGGTTCAGTCAATTGGATACATTACGAGGAATAGCTACAACCATGTGAACAACAACCACAAAAACCTGAAATTTAATCAGATTAGAGACCTCAAAAAAGTCGATAATAAGATCCAGATGTTGTTCGACGAAATAGGAGCCATTTTTGACGAACAGGATTTTGGCAGGATCGAAAAAGTTCTGGCTGAAAAGCAGGATTTGCTGGACGAAGTCGCGGAATTGATTGAAAAACAGATAAGCAGGATACGAACTTCCGAAAGTAGTCCGAAAAATTCTGAACTTTACTTCGGATTACTCCTGGAAACAAAAGATTTAGTGACTTCTACCATGAACCTGCTCGAATTGTACCGGGAATTTGATTTGGTTATACAAACCGCTTCTCTTGGGAGACTGGAAAAAAATGAAAGCTAAAAATGCCCTTTTTGAATGGGTAGCTTCCGGACTTTTTCTGGAGCGAAGTGGAAGCTATCTTTTAGATTTTTCAATCATGGCCGGCAAATAGCAGCCGGCCGTTTCTCTTGTTATCCGTTGATGGCCTCCACCCGTGAGACTTTGTCCTGAAGCATTTCCTTCAGCATATTTTCAATTCCGTTCTTTAGGGTGAGAGTAGAAGAAGGACAACCACTACAGGCTCCCTGTAGAATTACCTTCACCACCTTTTCATGAGGATCGTAAGATTCGAACAAAATATTTCCCCCGTCACTGGCGACTGCGGGTTTGATGTATTCATCCAGGATAGCAACAATTTCTTTGGAAGTATCATCCAGCTGGACTCCTTTAATTGCTGTTTTCTCTTTAGCCTGGGTTTGACTGGGAAGAGTATGGTCTTCGGTCAAAACCTCTTTTCCCTGCTCGAGATATTGCCTGATGAATTCTCTTAGCTCCAGAGTGATGTCTTCCCATTCGGCAATGTCAAATTTCATGATGGACAAATAGTTGTCATCGAGAAAAACTTCTTTTACGAAAGGAAAGTGAAAAAGTTGTTTGGCCAATGGGGCATTTTTAGCTTCATCAATATTTTTGAATTCCACCGTTTCCAATACGAGTTTTTTATTAGAAACAAATTTCATGACCGTAGGGTTCGGCGTACTTTCAGCATAGACCGTTACCGGGATCTTCTTGTTTTTATGTTCGGAATCAATGGCAACAATGCCGCCATTGTTCAGAAAAGATTCAATTTGGTCAGCGATTTCCTGCTGAACATCTTTCCAATGTACAATGTTATATTTTTCAATCGCCACAAAGTTCTGTGCGATGTAAACGGTCTTAACAAAAGGAAGATGAAAAAGCTGCTGGGCAAGTGGCGATTTTCCGGCTTCCTCGATATTATGGAATTCAAAGTTCTCATGTTTTGTTAGAAACTTATTGGCTTCAAACTTAACAATGGTAGGTTTGGTGGTGGGCTGTATATTGATGGTCAATTTTTGCATCGTAAAAAATTTCAGCAAAAGTACGAAATCATATCAACTCCCTGGAAGGTTATTTAGAATCATTCCTGTTAAACCAGCTTAAAAATCCAGGTAGGATACCGAAAAGTTTTCTGAAGGCTTTGAAATTAGATTTCTGAGAATTTCAGGATTCCCATTGCTGAAGAATTCCGGAGGCTTTTGCTGCTGCTCTGTCAAAAGATCCATGCTTTGTAATACCAGCTTTGTTTGCCGGGCGACCGCCATCCCCGAGTCGAGGATTTGAACGTGTTGCGGGAGGATCTCCTTGAGCGTGGGAATGAGGTATGGGTAGTGACTGCAGCCTAGTACCAGGTAATCTATTCCTGCCTCGATCATGGGTTTCAGAAGTTCTATTAGCATGGCCTTCAAAAAAGGGGAATCCTTTTGCCCTTTTTCGATCTCCTGTACCAGCCCTGTGCCCACCACTTCTATGACCCTGGTGTTTTTCGAATAAAGATCGGAGGTTTTTGCAAATAGGTCACTGCTCAAGGTTCCTTTCGTGGCGAGGATACCTATACATTTTGTTTGGGTGTGCAAAGCTGCCGGTTTAATTGCCGGTTCAATCCCAATCAAAGGGATGTCGTAGGAGGATCGTAAGGTTTTGATCGCGTTGGTAGTTGCTGTATTACAAGCTACCACAATTATTTTCACGCCCATTTCGAGAAGTTTCTCGGTGTTTTTAATGCTGAGGCGCAGGATTTCTTCCCTGGGTTTTTCACCATAAGGGGCATTGGCGCTATCGGCCAGGTAGATGGTGTGCTCGAGGGGAAGTAGGTGGTGTACCTCTTTCCAAATGGAAGTTCCGCCTACACCAGAATCAAAAATACCTATTGGGCTGTCTTTCTCCATTCCTGTAAAAATAAAAACTGCGCATCAAGGATGCGCAGTTTTTCAATCTTTTTTTAAGAAGAAGTGCTTAGATACCCAAATCTGTCTTTACGTCTGCCATCAAATTGTAACCGTCGGCCATGATCACTCCAGTTCCGGTAGTGGAATCAAGAACATAGTCAAAACCTTTTGCACGGGCTACTTTTTGAATGGTGGTACGGGCTTTCTCCAAAACAGGTCTTAGCAGTTGTACTTCTTTTTCTTGCAGTTTCTGCATAGCGTCCTGACGATATTCCCCAATTGATCTTTGGGTTTGTTGAAGTTCATTCGCCCTTCTTTGGTTTTCTTCATCAGTCTTTGTCTGAGCTTCTGCCTCATATCGTTTCATGGTGCCTTGTGCTTCGGTCACCATATCTTTGATCTCTGTATCGTAGGTCTTTTGCAGTTTTTCCAATTGGTTCATGGCTGCTTTATAGCTGGGCATTTGCTCGATGAGTTCCTGAGTGGCAATATGTGCTACTTTGGATTGAGCGTTAGCGAATGAAGTTGCACCTAAAGTTAAGGCTACAGCTATTAGAAGGGTCTTGAATTGTTTCATTTTAAAAGTATTTGTTATTGATTTATTGATTTTCATTATTGAGATGCCGAAAATTCGGCGGGTTAATCATTTTCTTTTTGTTCTTCCCTCACCTTTGCGATCGAATCTTTTTTTCTTTGCCGTTCTTTCAGGATTTCAGCTTTTTGTTGCTCATAAGCTTCTTTTTTTGCTGTCCTGACGGAATCCCTCACCCGGCGTCGCTCTTCCAGCAGTGCCTGTCGTTCATTTTTTCGTTGCTCCTGAAGGATCTCCCTTTCAGAAACAGCAGCATCCTGTTCGACGTTTTTTGATTCGTCGCGGATCAATTCCCTTTTTTCTTGTCTTGAATCCAGTTCTTCCCTGTTTGAAGCCCTGGTTATGCTGCGCAATACCTGGTCACTTACATCCAGCCTGTCGGCGGCATATAACGTGATGACATCTGCAGATTTATCAAAAATAAGATCGTAATCCCTGTTTCGGGCTATTTCCTGTACCGCTACAAAGACCTGGTCTTGTATTGGTTTTACCAGTTGTAACTTCTGCGTAATAAGATCCCCATTTGGGCCAAACCTTTTTTGTTGGTATTGGAGGATCTTCTGTTCTTCAAATTTTATTTCATCTTCGCGTTCCTCGATCAATTCAGTTGTTAGGAGTGGCTTTTCATTGGCCAGTTCCTGCTTCATCTTTTCAATACGCGTAAGCTCGGTCTCAATCTCTTCTTTCCACTGCTGAACCTTTTTGTCCAACTGTGAGGAAGCCTCCTGATATTCCGGAACATTTTCCAGAATGTACTCCATATCCACATAACCAATTCTCACTGTTTGCTGCGCCTCGACGGTGAAACCAGTAAGGAATATTAGGACAAGGTTAAAAAGAATCGATTTTTTCATGTTATTTGGATAATAGAAAATACCGTGCCAAAATTAGAATTGTTGACCAATTATAAAGTGGGTTTCCCATCCATTGCGTTCAGTTTCTCCGGGAACAGGATCAAATCCATATCCAAAATCGATTCCCAGTAATCCGAAGGCTGGCATGAAAATACGCAACCCGGCACCGGCCGATCTATTCAACTGGAAAGGATTGAAGTCCTGGAACCCGTCGTAAGACGCACCTGCTTCAACAAAAGTTAAAGCAAAAATGGAGGCTGTAGGTTTTAAAGTAATAGGATACCTCAGTTCCAAAGAATATTTGTTATAAATGGTCGCACCATCGTTACTGGTGGCACTGCTCATTATCCCTCTATCCACCGGAACAAGTGATTGGTTGGGATATCCCCTCATCGCAATAGCTTCCCTGCCGTCAAGGCTGTAGGTCCCCATCCCGTCACCTCCAAGATAGAACCTCTCGAATGGAGGAATGCCACGCTCATTGTTGTAGGCGCCCAGGAAGCCGTATTCGGCATGGGTACGCATAACCAGCTTCTTATAAAGGTTAGTGTACCAGGTACCATTAAATTTTATTTTGTAGAACTCCAGCCATTTATATTTCTCCTGGTCGATTTTTGATTGGTCGGCTACAGGATCTTCTCCAGGACGAAGTGGTCGTCCCTGGCGGTTGATCAACACGCCATTTTCATTTTGTAGTTGAAATTCCTCCTGTTCCCCTAAATTTCCGTAGTCTACGTCGTTGAAGAGGGAAAAAGGCGGAGTGAATTTTGCCAGGATCTCGAATTTAGAACCTCCCATTGGGAAAATAGGGTTGCTAAAAGTATTGTCCCTGGTAAGCCCAATAGTGTATGAAAGGTTGTTCGAATATCCATCCCCAAAAGTGAAGAGGCCGGTATTGTAGTTGCTTAGATTATAATGCTGAAAACTGAGAGCATGGGACAACACAAAATAATCATCGGGTACCCTTAATCTCTTGGCAAGTCCAAAAGTCACCCCTGTAATGGAGAACTTCCGGTCCCTGTCTGCTCTTCTGTTGCGGTAATCATAGAAATACTGCTCGGTATGCTGGAAAGAAGTAGACAGTCGTACCGGTTTTCTTCCGCCCCACCATGGTTCTGAGAAAGATAAACTATAAGTTTGATAGTATGTACTCGCCTGTGCCCGCAAAGAAAGCGTTTGGCCGTCGCCCATTGGAAGGGGGCGATAGGCATCTTTATCAAAAATTCCGGCGAGTGAAAAGTTGTTAAAGGAAAGTCCCAAGGTTCCAACAAATCCGCCGCCACCATATCCTCCCTGGAGCTCGATTTGGCTGGCGCCACTTTCCACCACAGAATATTCCAGGTCAAGCGTTCCAGAATTGGGGTCTACATTTTTGAATTCCGGGGTGAGGTTTTCTGCATCAAAGAATCCAAGTTGCCCAAGTTCCCTGATAGTCCTAACCACATCCTGTTTGCTGTATTTGTTGCCGGGCTTCGTCCTCATTTCCCGGTAAATGACATGATCTTTTGTCTTGTCGTTCCCGATTACTTTGACCTGGTCAAAATAAGCCACTTTTCCTTCCCTTATTCGTATCTCGAAATCAATAGTGTCATTGTACACTTTTACCTCTACCGGGTTTATATTAAGGAACAGATATCCATTGTTCTGGTATAGGTTCGTAAGATCGGGTGCATCAGGTTTGCTAACATCAGCGATTTGTTTTTCCAGCAGTACGCCGTTGTAGACATCTCCTTTGTTGATCCCCAAAACCCGCTGCAGTTGCTGATCTGTATAAACACTGTTGCCAATAAAATCAATATTTCCGAAGTAATAACGTTCTCCTTCTTCAATATTCAGCCTTAATGCTACATTGTCTTCGTCCACATTGATAAGCGTGTCCGACACAATACGTGCGTCCCTGAAGCCTCTCTCTTTGTAAACGTTTACCAGGTTTTGTTTGTCGTTTTCATACTCTTCAGGAATGAACTTGGATCTTTTCCAAAACCTCAGGAAATTCTGTTCCTTCGTTTTCTTCATGGTTCGCTTCAATCGCCTGTTAGAAAGGGCTTCGTTCCCCTGTATGTCAATATCCTCTATTTTCACCCGCTCGCCCCTGTCAATGTTCACAACCAGGTTTACCAGGTTCGTGTTGAGAGTGTCTTCAACGGGAATGGCATTTAAATTCACTTTTGTGTTTAAATATCCATCCTCACGGTAGGTGTTTTCAATGTAGTTTTTTGTGGTGGTAAGCAGGTTTTCTGTGACTTTGGCGCCAGGAGAGAGCTTGTTTTCTTTTATCAACTCCTGCTGTTTCTTTTTCTTGACGCCCTGTATTTTTACATCGGCCAATGAAGGGACTTCCTGGATTTCCAGTTCCAGGTTTGCGGTTTCGCCTTCTATACTGGTTACATAAATATTGATATCACTAAAAAGACCGAGATCCCATAGTTTTTTTAAAGCTTTACTAATGCGGTCCCCAGGGATATAGATTCTTTCTCCTGGTCTCAAGCCCGTGTAAGCAATCACTGTCTGCTCGTTATAAGAAACTGTTCCGGTCACATTGATCTCGCCTATAATGTATTCTTTTCCATCTGCAAGGGGTAAGTCCTGGGCTGTTGAGGTAAGGCTGCTAAAAAGGCAAAATGCCAAAAGTGCTAAAATATGTTTTGTGGTAAAGGCACTAACTAAGTTGCTCACTTGTTTTTCCAAATCGTCTTTCTCTGTTTTGATAATTAAAAATAGCCTCATAAAGATCATCTTTGCGATAATCTGGCCATAGTATTTCTGAAAAATATAGTTCAGCGTACGCAATTTGCCATAAAAGGAAATTACTAATCCGCTGTTCGCCACTGGTCCTGATCAACAGGTCCACGTTCGGCAAATTTCGGGTGTAAAGATGCTTATTTATAACCGATTCATCAATAGCTTTTACAGAAATCTCCCCGTTTTTCACTTTTTCTGAAATTTCTTTGATAACATGGGTTATTTCCTCCCTGGATCCATAACTCAAGGCCAGGGTAAGGGTCATGCGGTTGTTGTTCCCGGTCTTTTCGATCACTTCTTTAAGTTCTGCCCGGGCTTTTGTCGGTAAATTATCAAGGCAGCCTATGGCGTTGAGCTTGATATTATTTTCTTCCAGGGTTTTGATTTCTTTTTTAAGGGAGGAGACCAATAACTTCATAAGGGTGTCGACTTCCAGTTTTGGTCGGTTCCAGTTCTCGGTAGAAAAGGCATACAAAGTGAGGTTTTTGACACCTATTTCGCTGGCTCCTTCCACGACTTCCCGAACTGCCTTTGTGCCTTTTTCGTGACCCATGGCACGCATCAATCCCTTTTTTTTCGCCCACCTGCCGTTGCCGTCCATAATAATGGCAATGTGCTGAGGTAAATTATTGGGATTAATCTTTTCTTTAAAATTCATTTTAGTACTTGTTGTAACAGTCCCTATGGCCAAAATTAAAGGTGAGATAAATTCCTGTGAACATATACCAGTCGGTGGTATTGCGGTTTCCAAAGTCCCTGGTGCGATAGTATTCACTACGATCCACACCGGAAGGGTGGCTTCCATCCAGGTTATCACTAAAGGTGTACCTGGCCCCAATTTCAATCCCTGCAGCCATAAAGGAGTTGAGCGTTTGTTTGTAGCCCATAACAAGCGGTATTGAGAATTCCCAGTTGTTACCTGCTTCTTCTAATCTATTCGCCTTGGGATTTGTGAAGGCCGGGTTCATTAACATAAAATGTTTAGCATAATAGTAATTGATTCCGCTGTAAAGGTACGGCGTAGATTGGTAAGTATTGGCATGGAGGTCCCATTCCCAAAAAGTAAATTCCAGCCCCATGGAAGCTTCGGCCAAAGTACTGGAGAATGAGTAGCCCCTAAACTGTCTGCGGGTGTCATCGGCTTTCGCATCATCGGCTTCCAGCTTTGCGTAAAGCAGCGAAAACCTGAAAGAATGCCGGTCACTCCGGTTCCATTTGAGCAATCCACCAAAAACGGGAGTATTTGGATTGATATAGGTAGTATTGCCAACATCTCCAATATAATTGGCTCCACCAATAAATGGACCTATCTCAAAATTTTGGGAATTTGCCTGGTTGTCACAAAAACAAAATAGAACCATAACAACTATATACCTCATAGGTTTTCAAAAGTTTGCAAATATAACAATATTGTTTGCCCCACAACAATTTGGGCAGAATTGTCCTCTAGCATTAACAAAATTCGGGGCTATTTATTGTCTAATTGCGCTTATCTTCTCCCCACAAGAGCTTTTTACGAAGGGTTTTCAGGAAAGTGTCCCCAGTGAATTCAACCATCTTTAGCTTAAACGGGGATTTTTTTATTACGATAGTGGTGTTGTTTTTTAGAGAAGTTACCCTGGAATCCATGGAAACCATGTATTCATCCTCTCTTCCGGAAACTTTGAGGGTGATTTTTGTATTGTCCTTTATAATAAGGGGGCGGGCATTGAGATTGTGTGGAGCAATTGGGGTAATGGCAAGGGCCTTTGTAGCCGGGGTAATCACAGGGCCACCGCAGCTTAAGGAATAACCGGTAGAACCTGTTGGAGTAGAAATTATCAATCCGTCTGCCCAATAAGCAGTGAGGTACTCATCATTAAGCCAGGTGTCAATGGTGATCATAGAGGTAGTGTTTTTACGACTCACCGCAATCTCATTGAGGGCAAAATTCTCGTGACTGGCCTCAGGATCTTCGGGGATAGTGGAGAAGTAAAGCAGGGAGCGTTCAGAAACACAATAATCCCCGGCTATCAATTGTAGGATGGTTTCCCTTATAGATTCTTTGTTCACAGTGGCCAGGAAACCCAGTCTTCCTGTATTTATCCCCAGTACGGGAATGTTCATATCTTTAATGTAACTGGCAGCCTTGAGGATGGTCCCATCCCCGCCAACACTTATCAGGAAATCGTAAGAAGGATCGAGTTGTTTAAAAGTTTGAAAATGCCGGTAATCTTTTTCAATGGCTTTGTTCTCGTCAATAAGTTTAAAGAATTCATTTTCGATTGCGACTTCTGCTTTTTCAGTTTCCAGTACATTCAGGAGCTCCTCAATGTAGATATCTGAATTGGGATGGTAGAACTGGCCATAGATACCTATCTTCATATTTATATGTTTAAATATTTATCAAGATACTTTGACCGTTCTTCCAGGTTCGAAGAGAAATCGTCTTCTATATGTGAGGAAACCACTTTGTAACCATATCTCCTAAAGGCTTGTAAAATGGCATTAAAAGGGGTGCTTCCCGTTTTGAGGGTTATTTGTGCCATATCCTTTTCTATTTTTGAAACAAATGCCCCCAATAAATGCGCCCCATTCGATTCCACGATTTGGGAAATTTCACTAAAAGAATAGTCGTTATAGCCTTTTTCCACAACCAGTATTCCACCGGGGCTGCTGAGAAAAGGAGCTTCGGTGAACAGGTTCATGATATCCTGTAATTCAAGATATCCCAAATATTTGTTCTGGGAGTCCAGGACTGGCATTATATCAGACTTGTTCTTTGAAAAGCTGTGCAGAACATCGATCCAGTTATCATTGTCGCGCACGAAAAAACCTTCCAGGGCATACTGGTACCTCTCAATTTCTTCAGAAGCATCAAAAGCCATTACGTCATTGCTTGAAATGCTACCCATGAAAACCCCTTCCTGCTGGATGGGGATATGTGAATAGCCAAACTCCTGAAAAAGGGTTCGGATTTCACTCACCGGGCGTGTAATTTCGGGCATTTTCAAATCATTAGTGATGTAGGGCTGAATGTTCATAGCGCTTCCTGTTTTCTGCAAATTAATTAAAATAATGTACTTTGTTGCCTATTCAACTTTGTATTTTTGTCTGAAAAATGTGTCAAAAATGACAAAATTAAGCGTAAATATTAATAAAGTTGCCACCCTGCGGAATGCCCGCGGAGGAGATATCCCCAATGTGGTGCAGGTCGCCAAAGATGTTCAAAAATTCGGGGGGCAGGGGATCACAGTCCACCCCCGGCCAGACGAACGACACATTACCTATCAGGATATCTTCGATTTGCGGCCTGTGGTGACCACCGAATTCAATATTGAAGGAAATCCAATCAAGAAATTTATAGACCTTGTTTTGAAAGCCAAACCTGAACAAGTCACCCTGGTGCCCGATGCCGAAGATGCTATTACCTCCAACGCGGGATGGGACACGAGAAAGCATCAGGATTTTCTGAAAGAAGTGATTGCTGAATTCAAGCGGAACAACATTCGAACCTCAATTTTTGTCGATCCAGACCCAAAAATGCTGGAATCGGCTGTAAGAACGGGAACCGACCGGATTGAACTCTATACTGAAGCCTTTGCAAGGGAATATGAAAAAGGAAACAAAGCCGGGGTGAAGAGCTACGCTGACTGTGCCAAATTAGCCAATGAATTTGGGCTGGGAATAAATGCAGGTCACGACCTTTCGCTTGAAAACATCAGGTATTTTAAAGAAAATGTTCCCGGATTGCTGGAAGTTTCAATAGGCCATGCCCTCATTGCCGAGTCCCTTTATCTCGGTCTTGAAAACGTGATCCAACAATATTTAAAACTGCTAAAAGACTAATGGAGCTATATTCAAACATCATCGGTGAAGGCCGGCCTTTATTGATCCTCCATGGGTTTTTGGGAAGTGGCGATAACTGGAAGACCCTGGGCGGGGAATTTGCCGAGGCAGGTTATGAGGTGCACCTAATTGACCAGCGTAACCACGGTCGCAGTCCGCATTCCAAAGAATTTAATTATTTGGAATTGGCAAAAGATGTAAAAGAATACATTGATGCCCGGTCACTCAAAAATGTCATTTTATTAGGACATTCTATGGGTGGGAAAGCCGCTATGACCGCAGCTTCGTTGTTTCCGAATAAAATTGAAAAGTTAATCGTGGTCGATATTGCCCCAAAATATTATGCCCCGCACCACCAGCAAATCCTCAAGGGTCTAAAAGCGGTGGACGAGGCAAGCCTTTCTTCACGTGGGGAAGCCGAAGACGTGCTTTCAGAATACATCAAAGAACCCGCCGTGCAAATGTTCCTGCTGAAAAACCTGTACTGGAAATCAAAAGGCAGGCTGGCACTTCGGCTTAACCTGGATTCCCTTATAAATAACATCGAAGCTCTGGGGGCAGCCTTGCCAGATGAATATAACTACAGCAAGCCAACCCTTTTTATAAAAGGAGAAAATTCAGATTATATTTCTTCAGAAGATAGAGAGCTAATCTCAAAACATTTTCCGGCTTCAAAAGTGGTCAAAGTTCCTAAGGCAGGCCACTGGGTACACGCTGAAAACAAGAAAGGTTTTTACCAGGCGGTAATGGATTTCTCGTAATTTTACCCTAAAAACATTGTGCGTGCATAATAAATATAAGGTTTTTATTGCGTTATATCCAATTTATGTTATTTTTGACTATTGATCATTCATTATAACCTACAAACTTAATTATGAGAAAAATTCTATTCCTAGCGGTATTTGCATTAGCAAGTGCTGTGACTTATGCCGGTGGATATCGGGTAGGTGTCCAGGGTCAGCGCGCGCTTGCCATGGGGCACACCGGGGTAGCCGTTGTTAACAGTGCCGAGCTCGGGTTTTTCAACCCATCTGGGCTTGTTTATTTGGAAAACCAATTAACCATTTCTGCCGGTGTAAGTGCGGTCTTCGCGGAAGTCGCCTGGCAAAACGAGACCACCGGGGCGGTTGCCCGTACAGACAATCCTGTAGGAACGCCCTTCTACTTTAACGCATCCTACAAAATAAATGACTGGGTGGCAGTAGGACTAAGTGTGACTACCCCATATGGAAGTACTGTGGAGTGGGAGGATGACTGGGAAGGTTCCCACCTCGTGAACAATATTGCTTTGCAGGCAATTTATATTCAGCCTTTGGTTTCTGTTAAAGTAGCCGAATGGTTTAGCGTGGGAGGTGGTCCTATTTATGTAACTGGTGCTGTTAACTTCAATCGAAACCTAAGCCGTACCTTGACAGATATTGATGGCAACCGTGCAAACGTGACTGTTGATGCCTCTGGGGTGAACGAATGGGGATGGTCTGCCAGTGCGATGTTCACTGCGACCGATGATCTAAGGATTGGGGTTAACTACCGTTCCGAAATCATAATGAATGCTGAAGGTGGGGAAGCCGACTTTGAGAATGTTCCAAATACTCCTGTTAACGGTCTCGATCAACTTACCGATACGACTTTTGATGCGCAATTACCCCTGCCAGCCGAACTAACTGTAGGTCTTTCATATCAATTTAATGAAAAGTGGTTATTGGCTTTTGATTTCAACCGAACCTTCTGGAGCGTTTATGAATCCCTTGATATTACCTTTGGCAATGGCAGGGTTTCTTCAAATCCACGTGCCTATGAAGATTCTAACACCTGGAGATTTGGAGCCCAGTACACCGCGACAGATAAACTTACTCTACGTGCAGGATATTACCTTGATGAGTCCCCGGTGCAACCCGGTTACTTCGCTCCCGAGACCCCGCGTAATGACTCAATGGGCTTCACTGCGGGACTTTCTTTGGAGGTAACTTCAAGATTGGCAATAGATGCTTCTTTTGCCTATATAAGATTTGATGAAGTAGATGCTTCTTACGATCAGTATGTTGATGAGAATGGACAAAATGTTCCTTTTGGAGGAACCTACAAATCTGTAGCCTTTATCCCGGGACTAGGGGTAACTTATAAATTGTAATAAAAGAAATTGAATATGAAAAACTATATAAAATATATCGGAATTCTTGCCCTGGGGATGGTTGCCTGTGAGCCGGAATTCGAGAACCCGGTAGACTCGGGTGATCTTTATACAAATGGGGAAGCAGATTTCTCGAACTATGTGGCTCTAGGAAATTCCTTAACTGCGGGTTATGCAGATGGAACGATATACCTTACCGGACAACTGAATTCATATCCTAATATTCTGGCTCAACAATTTGCGGTTGTACAGGAAACCCAGGAATTCACCCAACCTTTGGTGGCTAACAATGCAGGTGGTTTATTAATGGATGGTGTCCAACTACCAGGCTATAATACGAGACTAGTACTTGCGTTTGATGCTGAGGGTAATGCTGCACCTAAATATTATGCAGGAACTATAGAGACAGATATTAGCAATATTCTTACTGGTCCTTTCAGTAATATGGGTGTTGCCGGGGTAAAAAGTTATGAAATGCTGGCAGAAGGATATGGTAATATTGCGGGGATGCAGGCTGAGATGGCAAATCCATGGTTTGTGCGTTTTGCCTCCAGTCCAAATACTTCAGTATTGGCTGACGCAGTTGCTCAGAATCCTACTTTTTTTACTTCTTGGATTGGGAGTAATGACGTATGGTTATACGCGGGTTCAGGAGGTACGGGAACCGATCATACGGGAAATATGGATCCTACAACTTATGGTAGGAATGATATCACCGATCCTACTGTTTTTGCAGGAGCGTATGCCCAGATCGTAAACTCCATGGTCCAGGCCGGAGCAGAGGAGGGGGTTTTGATAGGTCTGCCGAGTGTCACATCTATACCATTTTTCACAACTGTTCCCTACGCGCCTTTAAGCCCGGCTAACCCTAATTTCGGTCCTATGATTCAAACTTTGAATACGACTTATTCACAGTTAAACCAGGCTTTCGCCTTTTTAGGGGTACCAGAACGCTCTATTTCATTTTCTGAAACAGGAGCCAGCGCAGTTGTTATCAAAGACGAATCTTTGGCAGATATTTCACAACAATTAACTCAGGTTCTCATGGGTGGTGGAATGGATCAGGGCACTGCGACGATCTATGGTATGCAATATGGACAGGCCAGGCAAGCTACTCCTCAAGATCTTTTACTACTCACCAGCAGCTCCGTAATAGGGCAGGTGAATATGACTCGTGTGCAAGAGCTTATGGCCTTTGGTGTGCCTCAGGAACTAGCTGGCCAGCTTTCTGTTAATGGGGTAACTTATCCTATGGAGGATCAGCATGTGCTTATCCCTGAGGAAATCCAGAATATTAGTGAAGCTACAACTGCTTATAACCAGGCAATCAAACAAATTGCAGAGGCAAATGACCTTGTATTCATTGACCCAACTGTTCTAATGGCGCTTACACAGGGTGTTCCTTTTGATGGAGGAGTGCTTTCCTCAACTTTTGTATTAGGTGGTGCATTTTCTTTAGATGGTGCGCATATGACACCTCGGGGATACGCTTTTGTTGCTAATAAAATTATTGAAGGGATTAATAGCAAATACAATGCGACCGTTCCCAAAGTGAACATAGGAAATTATAATACTATCACTCCAAGTAACAATGTGCAGTAGACACTACTGATATAGTATTCTTAAAACGCCGGATATATTTCCGGCGTTTTTCATTCAAAATGCTATCTTAGTATCCAAATAATAAATTATGATCTTCCTATTACGTATTCTCCTCACTGCGATCGTCGTGGTGTTTTTGTCAAAATTCCTCCCCGGGGTGGAAGTGGCAGGTTATGGAACTGCAATTGTGGTAGCCCTCGTGCTGGCCTTGCTCAACCTTATTGTGAAACCTATTCTTGTACTGTTGACCCTGCCCGTTACCATTGTTACCCTTGGACTTTTTCTTATTGTTATTAACGCAATTATTATCCTCCTCGTAGATGCCTTCGTTGGCGGATTCGAAGTAAGCGGTTTTTGGATTGCAGTGCTTTTTAGCTTATTGTTGTCCATTATTCAATCTTTGTTTTACTCTATTGCCGAAAGGAATTAAACCCTTCTGAATTTCAGGTTTTTGAAACTTTGCTTGTGCTCAAAAAAGTTGTACTTTTGCAGACCAATTTTTATAAGAGTTTGTAATGAATATAACTAGAGAGAACATTGATGAGCTGAATGCCGTAGTTAAAGTTGATATTGACAAGGAAGACTACAGTAGCAAAGTTGAAAAGATCTTAAAGGATTACCGCAAAAACGCTAATATTCCTGGGTTCAGGAAAGGCCACGTCCCAATGGGAATGGTGAAAAAGCAATATGGAAAGTCCGTTTTGGTGGATGAAGTGAACAAGTTGCTTCAGGATAGCCTCAACAAGTACCTTACTGAAGAGAAGCTGGATGTTCTCGGGAATCCGTTGCCAAAAGAACAGGACAGCCTGGACTGGGACAGCGAGACTTTTACATTTGAATTCGAGCTGGGGCTTTCCCCACAGTTTGAAGTGAGCCTGGACAATAAGAAGCCTATTACTTATTATAAGATCGTTGCCGGTGAGGAAATGATCGAAAATCAAATTAAGACCATGCGTAAACAGTATGGCAAACTCACTTCCAAAGATGTTGCTAAAGAAGACGACCAGGTAGCTGGTACTTTCAAAAATGAAGAAGAAGGGATTGATTCCACGACTACTTTGCCGTTGGAAAAAGTGAAGAATAAGGAGAAGTTTATCGGTGCCAAAGTTGGGGATGTAATCACCTTGAATACAAAAGAACTTTTTGAAGATGACCATGACCTAATGGAAGTCCTTAAAGTGGAACACGATAAAGCCCATGGCCTTGATGTTGATTTAGAATTCACAGTTTCTGAAATCAATCACCAGGAGTTGGCAAATTTGGATCAGGAATTTTTTGACAAGCTCTTCGGAACAGGGGAAGTTACTTCTGTAGATGAACTTAAGGAAAAGATCAAGGAAGATGCTGCAAAACAGTTTGAGCAGCAAAGTGACCAGCAGTTCCTAAATGATGTGACTGAAATGTTGATCGAAAATACTGAGTTTGACCTTCCGAAGGAATTTCTTCAAAAATGGATACAAACTGCTGGAGAGAAAGAACTTTCAGAAGAAGAAGCAAAAGAAGAGTACGAAAAAAGCGAAAAAGGACTAAGATTTCAGTTGATCGAAGCTAAGTTGGTCAATGAGAATAATCTTGAAGTTAAATTTGAAGACTTAAAAGCTTTTGCTATTGACCGCATCAAAGAGCAAATGGCACAATTTGGGCAAATGGATCCTTCAGAAAAAGAGTTGGATGATATTGCTGCACGTATTTTGTCCAGTCAGGATGAAGTGAAACGTTTGTCGGAGCAATTGATGAACCAAAAGTTGCTCGAGCTATATAAAGAGAAAGTGAATTTGGAGGAGAAAGAAGTGACATACGAAGAATTTGTTAAAGAGGTCTACCAATAGAACTTTTGTAAATTAATACTTATCTTTAAGGCGTTAAACCAAATACGGGATAACGCCTTTTTTGACAACTAAAACGAAGGTTTTTCATTCACAAAAATCCTTCTAAACAAGAAAAAAGAAAAGCAATTAAATGGACTACGGAAAAGAATTTGAAAAATACGCTACCAAGCACCACGGGATCAACTCAAACTATTACGAAAAGATAATAAGCAGCATGAACCCAATGGGAATGACTCCCAATATTATTGAAGAAAGGCAGATGAATATTGCCATTTTTGACGTCTTTTCGAGGCTCATGATGGATAGGATAATCTTTTTAGGAACCGGTATAAATGATCAGGTGGCCAATATTATACAGGCGCAATTGTTGTTCCTCGAGAGCACAGATGCTTCCAAGGATATCCAAATTTATATCAATTCTCCCGGGGGCAGCGTTTATGCAGGCCTTGGGATCTATGATACTATGCAGTTCATTAAGCCCAATGTTGCTACAATTTGTACAGGAATGGCCGCTTCCATGGGAGCTGTGCTTTTATGTGCAGGGGAAAAAGGCAAACGAAGCGGGTTGCCACATTCGCGGGTGATGATACACCAGCCAATGGGAGGCGCACAGGGACAAGCCAGTGATATTGAAATCACTGCCCGCGAAATTCTTACCCTTAAAAAGGAATTGTATGACATTATTGCCAAACATTCTGGCCAGTCCTTTGACAAAGTCCAGGAGGATAGTGATCGGGATTTCTGGATGAAAGCCGATAAAGCTTTGGAATATGGGATGATAGATGAAATCTTAACGAGGACATAGAGTTTAGAATTGGTTCTTAAAAAAAGAATGAAGGAAAAGGTTCCTGGAGGCCAGGCACTGAAATAAAAAATTATGGCGAAAGATGAATTAGAATGTTCCTTTTGTGGAAGGAAAAAACCCGAAACCAATTTGCTTATTGCAGGTTTGGACGCACATATTTGCGACCGCTGTATTGAGCAGGCTCACGGTATTGTAATCGAAGAATCCAAGCAGGAAGGGACCAGCGAGTTGTCTTCAGAGCTTAAACTTCGCAAGCCCAAGGCCATAAAAGACTTTTTGGATAGTTATGTGATAGGTCAGGAGCACACGAAAAAAGTGCTTTCTGTGGCTGTTTACAACCACTACAAGAGGTTGCTGCAACCAGTATCCGATGATGATATCGAGATCCAGAAGAGTAACATTATCATGGTAGGAGAGACCGGTACTGGTAAAACATTAATGGCGAAAACCATTGCCAAGATGCTCAACGTGCCTTTGGCGATCGTGGACGCAACCGTTTTGACCGAAGCCGGTTATGTTGGGGAAGATGTGGAAAGCATTTTGACCCGCTTGCTCCAGGCAGCCGATTACAACCTTGAAAAAGCCCAACACGGGATTGTGTTTATCGATGAGATCGACAAGATCGCGCGTAAAAGCGATAATCCCTCCATAACCCGCGACGTTTCCGGGGAAGGTGTGCAACAGGCTTTACTTAAACTTCTGGAAGGGACTACTGTGAACGTCCCGCCAAAAGGAGGCAGAAAGCATCCCGACCAAAAATTCATAGAAGTGGATACCGAAAATATCCTGTTCATTACCGGCGGCGCATTCGACGGAATTGAAAGAAACATCAGTAAACGTCTAAATATGCAGGCGGTAGGGTTTAGTGCTTCTAAGAGCGAAGACACGATTGAGCGGGAAAACCTGCTGAAATATATAATCCCGAAAGATTTGAAGGATTTTGGGTTGATCCCCGAAATCATTGGCCGACTTCCTGTGCTTACGCACATGAACCCGTTGGACAAAAAAACTTTGCGTTCTATTTTGACCGAGCCCAAAAATGCCATTATAAAGCAGTATCAGAAGCTTTTTGAAATGGATGATATAGAATTCTCCATTACCGATGGAGCCCTGGATTTTATTGTTGAAAAAGCAGTGGAGTACAAACTGGGGGCTAGAGGACTACGCTCATTATGCGAAGCCATTCTAACCGATGCTATGTTCGAGATGCCCGAGGGCAAGCTGAATAAACTGGAGGTCGACCAGGAATATGCAGAAGCGAAACTCGACAAATCGGGGATCAAGAGGCTAAAAGCAGTTTCATAAAAAGATAAAAATCATTTACTTTAAAGCCATTCTGGTAACGGAATGGCTTTTTTTATGGCTGCTTTTGAAATTCGCTAACATTTTTTTAATAGAATTATATTTTCATATTTCGGTATTAAATGTAAATTAGACTGTAATGTATTGAAATTGAGTTGTGATGATAAAACTAAATCCCTACTTGACGTTTCCCGGTAATTGTGAGGAGGCGTTTGAATTTTACAGATCTGTGTTTGGAGGCGAATTCCTGTATAAAACCAGATTTTCTGATATTCCCTCTAATGATGAGGTGACTTTTCCAGAATATAAGATGAACCGTATCATGCATATCGCCCTTTCGGTTGGGAAAGATAACATCATTATGGGTGGTGATTCCGATGAAGAATGGGGTTCAGAAAAGGTGCAGGCAGGGAATAACATGTCCCTTTCAATAACTACCAGGAACAAAGAAGACGCCGATCGATTCTTCGAAGGGCTCTGTGGCCAGGGGAAAATGACCATGCAAATTGGCGATGTATTTTGGGGAAGCTATTTCGGCATGTGTACAGATAAATATGGGATTAACTGGATGGTGAAATATGATAACCATGAGGAGCAGCAGGTATAAGACCGCGAACTACTAATCAATTCATGTAGCATATAACAATGGACGCTTTAAAAATTAGTACTACAATTCAAATAAGCAAGCCGCAAAACGAGGTTTTTGAAGCTATTGTGGATCCCGCAAAGATGTCTCGTTATTTTATTTCTGAAAGTACCGGAAGGATGGAAGAAGGCACAAACCTCGAGTGGAAATTCCCCGAGTTTGCCGAGGAAATACCTGTAACCATAGTGGAAGTATCCAAAAATGAATATGTCTCCTTTACCTGGGAAGGTGCAAGGGGAGAAAAATTGTTAGTGGAAATCACACTTTTGGAAGTTCCTGAAAATTCCACCCTCGTAAAGATAACAGAAAGGGAAATGCCTAATAATAAAAAAGGAATAAAGTGGCTGGCGCAGAATACAGAAGGTTGGGCCAATTTCCTTGTCTGCCTCAAAGCTTATCTGGAACACGGGATCAACCTTAGAAAGGGGGCTTTTGATTTTATGAAGGAAATCAAGTAGGAACTAAAATTCCAAATCCCAAATTCCGAATTCATAGAACAAATAAAATTGTTGTCAAAAATGTCATTTTTGGATGATATTTTCATCCCGAAAAGGAATTTCAGCCCTAAAACCTGAATAGCCTTAGATCCCAAAACCCAGCAATCTTGGGAAAATGTCTAATCTCTATTTACTCGGGTGTCAAAAATGCCATTTTTGGAAGTTTTTTTTTGTTGAAGGTTTTTAGAGTCAAAGAGATTTTTCATTTTCTGAATGAAAGAAGCAATAAAAAACCCGCCTCAATTAAGAAGCGGGTTTAACTATTCAGATAAGCAAGTTTCAGTAGACTTTTTTCAACTTACAGTCTACAGTCTACAGTCTACAGTCTATCGCCTAACGTCTATTCTTACATCATTCCGGGCATTCCGCCGCCCATTCCTTGTGGCATTCCGCCGCCACCGGAGTTTTCTTCTTTAATATCCACTAAAGAGCATTCGGTAGTAAGGATCATTCCAGCGACTGAAGCAGCATTTTCAAGGGCTACCCTTGTTACTTTCTTAGGATCGATAATTCCTGCTTTCATCATGTCGACGAAAGTATTGGTTTTGGCATCATAACCGTAGTTGCCTTTGCCTTCAAGCACTTTGTTGATCACAACCGAACCTTCGCCACCGGCGTTTTCAACGATTGTTCTCAATGGGCTTTCAATGGCACGGCTTACGATCTTGATTCCGGTAGCTTCATCTGGATTGGCAGCTTTAAGGCTTTCAAGTACAGCTTTTGCACGTACAAGCGCTACGCCACCTCCGGCAACGATTCCTTCTTCCACAGCCGCGCGGGTTGCGTGAAGGGCATCATCCACACGGTCTTTCTTCTCTTTCATTTCAACTTCAGAAGCTGCGCCCACGTAAAGTACGGCAACCCCGCCAGCCAATTTGGCCAAACGTTCCTGAAGTTTTTCCTTATCATAATCAGAAGTTGTGGTCTCGATTTGGGATTTGATCTGGTTCACACGGGCTTTGATAGCTTCGTTGTCACCAGCACCGTTTACCACAGTTGTATTATCCTTGTCAATAGCTACTTTTTCAGCAGTACCAAGTTGATCGATGGTTGCGTTTTCAAGGGTGAAACCTCTTTCTTCAGAAATCACAGTACCGCCAGTAAGGACAGCGATGTCTTCCAACATTGCTTTTCTTCGGTCACCAAATCCTGGCGCCTTCACAGCAGCGATTTTTAGTGAACCTCTTAATTTGTTCACAACTAAAGTAGCAAGGGCTTCGCCGTCAACATCTTCAGCAATGATCAAAAGTGGCTTTCCGCTCTGGGCGACAGGTTCCAATACTGGAAGCAGGTCTTTCATGGCAGATATCTTCTTGTCATAGATAAGGATGTAAGGGTCCTCAAGATCTGCAGTCATTTTCTCGCTGTTGGTCACGAAGTAAGGAGAAAGATATCCGCGGTCAAACTGCATTCCTTCCACAACATCCACGTAAGTATCAGTTCCTTTGGCTTCTTCAACAGTAATAACGCCTTCTTTTCCTACTTTTTGGAAAGCTTCAGCAATCAATTCACCAATATGCTCATCATTGTTGGAGGAAATAGCAGCTACCTGCTTGATTTTTTCTGAAGAATCGCCTACCTGTTGAGCTTGTTCCTTAAGGTGGGCAACCAAAGCTTGTACTGCTTTGTCAATACCTCTCTTAAGATCCATTGGGTTTGCACCGGCAGCAACATTTTTAAGGCCTTCTTTTACGATTGCCTGTGCAAGTACGGTTGCTGTGGTTGTACCGTCACCGGCGATATCATTGGTTTTGGAAGCAACTTCCTTCACCATTTGCGCGCCCATATTTTCCAGCGCATCTTCCAATTCTATTTCTTTTGCAACGGTCACCCCATCTTTAGTGACCACAGGGGCACCAAAAGATTTGTTGATGATCACGTTACGCCCTTTTGGGCCTAGAGTTACTTTTACAGCGTTTGCCAGTGCATCCACACCGCGCTTGATCCCGTCACGGGCTTCAATGTCGTATCTAATTTCTTTAGCCATTTTAATTTAAATTTTTCTCCCGAAACATCGGGAATTAGTTAGTTTTTTAAAAATTATTGGATAAAACCGCCTTTTTGGATAGCAAGTAAAGCGGTTAGGCCATAGTGATTAAACTACAGCAAGTATATCGTCCTCCCTCATTATCAGGTATTCTGTGCCCTCAAGTTTGAGTTCGGTACCCGAATATTTTCCATAAAGTACGGTATCACCAACTTTAACAGTCATTTCGTGATCTTTTTTTCCGCCACCTACAGCTACTACTTTACCTTTTTGTGGTTTTTCTTTAGCCGTTTCGGGAATGTAAATACCTGATGCAGTCTGAGTCTCAGCTGCTACAGGCTCAACAAGTACTCTGTCTGAAAGAGGTTTAATGTTTAGTGCCATTTTACAAAATTATTTTAGTTAATGAATTCTTTGATTGAACAAGCAGTAAGTCGAAAATTGTGCCACTTGATAAATGCTGACATTTATCAAAAAAAAATGCCAGCTTGTCATAAGCTGGCATTTGTATAAACAAAAGAGTGTATTTTCTAGTCCTGTGTACCCGGATTTTGTACCGGAGCTTGAATTGGCGCAGGAACGTTGCTTTCAACTTCGGGTTCCCCGCCCATTATTTTAGATTCTCCAATGCTGTTCCCGTCCATAATAGTAACGTTGGAAAGCAGGATAAGCACCAAAAGAAGCGTAGCCAGTGCCCAGGTACTTTTGTCAAGGAAGTCTGAAGTTTTTTGGACACCACCAACCTGGTTGGCACCTCCGCCAAAGGCAGAAGATAATCCGCCACCTTTAGGATTTTGCACCATAATTACTACTACGAGTAAAAATGCCACGATAATGATTAATGCTAAAAAGATTGTAAACGTGCTCATTATTGTAAACTATTATTTTCTTGTAATTTTTCGATCGCCCGAATTTGGTCTGCAAAGGAACCACTTTTTTCGGGATTTTTCAAAATTAAAATTTTATATGCCTGAATAGCTTTTCTGTAATTTTTTTGTTCGAGGTAAACCCGCGCTAAAGTCTCTGTCATTAAGGACTCAGGGTTGGTAAGACTCTCTTCGGCAAGGTTGGCTTTTTTTCCACTTTTTGAGGGATTGATCTTTGGGTTTTTTGTAATAAATTCGTTAATCAATTCAAACTTTCTGGACTTGGCCTCATTTTGTTCGGGACTGGTCTTTTCCCGTTCAATTGGTTTTGCAGAAGCCAGTTTCAGCCATTCCGAGAAAGAATGGTTTTCCTTTTTGTTGAACGACAAGGGTTCGCCCAACTTTAAAGGATCTTCTTCCAACGGTTTTTCTTCTGTTTCTTTCCTGCGGAAAATTCCGGGATCAAACACCTGTTCCGATTCGCGTAACTTCATCTTGAGTGCCTTGTCCAGGCTCAGGTTTTCATCTGCTTCTGCTTTTTCAGAAATTGAAGTTGCCACTTGTTTTTGTTCGCGTTCCTGCTTTCTTATTTGGTTTGCTATTTCATTCTGGTTGAATTCTTCCGAGGTAATAAAATCGAACAGGATGCTGCGGTCTGTGGTATAAGCGGCTGTATTTTTTAGCTCCTTGTTGTAATGAAGGCTGTTTGCGTTTTTCAGCCCTTTTAGCCGTACCGCACGTGCTGCCTGGAAATAAGGATATTTGTGTAAAACATCTTTTAGTGCTGCGGTTTCTTCAAAAGTTATCGCAGCAGGGTTTTGTAGCAAATATGTTATTTCTTCTTGTTTCATTACCAGTTTGTGAGGGTCGCATTAAAAATATCCTGCGTAATACGGGTAAATATCTCTTCGAGGGCCGCTGCCAAAACAGCTCCGCTCAGCTGGGCATTTGCAGGATAATCGTAATAGAAGGAGAACCTGCGCTCCAGGTCTTTTTCCGGGTCGAGGGTGTTGTAATACCGAACGTTCACCACCACAGTCAACCGGTTTTGAGCTGCTGTACTTTGTGCAGTCGCACTCATGGGGGCAACATAATAATCAATAATCTCGCCTTCATAAATCAGGTCGCCATTGGAATCGGTGAGGCTTAGGTTAGTTTGGCTCTGGATCAAGTCCTGTAGCTGCAGGGTGAAGGTGCGGTCGATGCCCGGCTCCACCTGGGCAGCGGCATTTTGAAAATAATTCACCTGAAAAGTTTCTGCGGCACCCGTGTCGGCTCCAGAAAAAGAATAGATCCCACAGGATTGCAGGGTAAAAAAGAGCAGGCCAAGAAGAAGGATTGGTATTTTTTTCATAAAAGCATAGGTGTCAAAAAGGGCATTTACAGGTCATATTGTTTGATCTTTCGATAGAGGGTGCGCTCGCTAATCCCGAGTTCATCGGCGGCGGCTTTGCGTTTTCCATTGTGACGCTCCAGGGATTTCTTGATGAGTTCCAGTTCTTTGTCATGCAACGAAAGGGTTTCTTCCTCCTCAATTTCTTCTGCAAAGTAATATTTATCCTGTTTTTCGGGTGAATTTTGCTGCGGAAGTTGTAACACTTCCAACTGTTCATCGGTTAATTCTTCAGAATCTATGTCCTCTTCATCGTTTCCATAGATCTTTTGGATAAGGCTTTCGTTTTTTTCCTTGACGTTTTTGTGTCCATCATTATCCATCAATTCGAGGGTCAGTTTTTTGAGGTCATGGAGGTCACTTTTCATATCAAAAAGGACTTTGTACAAAATTTCCCGTTCATTGCTGAAGTCGTTTTCCTTCTTTTTCTCCTCAATCACCGCTGGCAGATTGCTGCCAATGCCCGGGAGGTAACTTTTCAACAATTGCCCATCAATATTTCTTTCCTGTTCCAGGACAGAAATCTGTTCGGCGATATTTCTCAACTGCCGTACATTGCCGTTCCAGCGGTACTTTTGCAAAAGTGCAACGGCATCATCTTCCAGTCGCACAGTTGGCATTTTGTACTTCATGGCAAAATCTGAAGCGAATTTCCTGAACAATAAATGAATGTCTTCTTTTCGCTCCCGTAACGGCGGAAGGTGAATTTCCACAGTACTTAACCTGTAGTAAAGATCTTCGCGGAATTTCTCTTTTTTGATAGCTTCGAACATTTCCAGGTTTGTGGCGGCAACAATGCGCACATTGGTCTTTTGCACTTTTGAAGAACCCACTTTAATGAATTCCCCGTTTTCCAGAACCCGCAACAAGCGCACCTGAGTGGTGAGAGGTAATTCCCCAACTTCATCCAGAAAAATGGTACCGCCATCGGCTACTTCAAAGTAACCATTCCTGGATTGGGAAGCACCTGTAAAAGCGCCTTTTTCATGCCCAAACAGTTCACTGTCTATAGTCCCCTCAGGAATAGCCCCGCAGTTCACAGCGATGTATTTTCCATGTTTGCGATGGGAGAGTGCATGAATGATCTTGGGAATGCTCTCTTTTCCCACCCCGCTTTCCCCTGTAACTAGTACAGAGATATCTGTGGGCGCCACTTGAATGGCTTTTTCAACCGCCCGGTTTAATTTTTCGTCATTCCCCAGAATTCCGAAACGCTGTTTTATAGCCTGTACACTTTCCATTCGTTATTCAAGATTCAAAATTCGGAATTCAAAATTTCTTTAATTCCAATATTCACTGATCATTAATTATTCTCGCTGTAACCAACTGCCTCCCCTTTCAAAGTGGCGCTGGTGCAATCATTAATTTTTACATTCACAAAATCACCCACTTCGTAATTATCCTTCGGAAAAACGGCTACCGTGTTTTGGGTAGTTCTTCCACTCCAGTGGGCATTCGATTTTTTTGATTCTTTCTCGATCAAAACCTCGACAGTTTTTCCAACGAACTGCTGAGTCCGGTAAAGGCTATGATCCCGTTGAAGGCTAACTATTTCTGTAAGTCTTCTTTTCTTTACTTCTTCGGGCACATCGTCCTCGAGTTTCCGGGCAGCCATTGTTCCCGGTCTTTCAGAATATGCGAACATAAATCCGTAATCATACTTCACATATTCCATGAGAGATAAAGTGTCCTGGTGATCCTCTTCAGTTTCAGTAGGGAATCCGGTGATCATATCCTGGGAGATGGCAACATCGGGAATCATTCTTTTGATGTTATCTATCAAGGTGAAATATTCTTCGCGGGTGTGCAGGCGGTTCATTTCTTTTAAGATGCGGTCACTTCCGCTTTGTACCGGGAGGTGGATATACTTGCAAATATTTGGGTATTTAGCCATCGCTTCGATAACGTCCAGCGTCATATCCTGCGGATTGGAAGTAGAGAAGCGAATTCTCATTTTTGGATGGGCTTCAGCAACCAGCCGAAGCAACGCAGCAAAATTGGTAGCTGTTGCTTTCTGCATTTCAGAAGCGGTTTTGAAGTTCTTTTTAAGGCCGCCGCCATACCATAAATAGCTATCCACATTTTGCCCCAAAAGTGTGATTTCTTTAAAACCTTTTTCCGCGAGGTCGTTCACTTCTTCCAGGATGCTTTGTGGGTCTCGGCTTCGCTCCCTTCCACGGGTGAACGGCACCACACAAAATGTGCACATATTGTCGCAGCCACGCGTGATGGAAACAAAGGCAGAAACCCCATTGCTTTGCAGGCGCACCGGCGAAATGTCTCCATAAGTTTCATCTTTTGAAAGGATCACATTCACTGCATTCCTACCTTCCTCCACTTCGTTGATAAGATTTGGCAGGTCTTTATATGCATCGGGCCCCACTACGAGGTCCACGATTTTCTCCTCCTCAAGGAATTGTGCTTTAAGGCGTTCGGCCATACAACCTAACACGCCGACTTTCATTTTTGGATTTATCTTTTTTACAGCATTGTATTTTTCAAGCCTTTTGCGGATGGTTTGTTCGGCCTTGTCCCGAATTGAGCAGGTGTTAATAAGGACCAGGTCGGCCTCTTCCAGGTTTTGGGTAGTGCTAAAACCTTCTTTTGCAAGAATAGAAGCCACAATTTCGCTATCACTAAAATTCATTTGGCAACCATAGCTCTCGATCATCAGCTTACGGCCGTTTTTGACCTTCGGCTCCAAAACCAAAAAACTTCCCTGTTGTTTTTCGTCTATTATCTTCTCCATAATTCAAATAAGTAGCATTGGCTAATTGAACGCGCAAAGATACGGTTTTAGTTGTGATGTGACAAAGTGACAGTAA
>JAGXIM010000112.1 GCA_024635665.1 Salinimicrobium sp.
ATCCAGTTGTTCTTTACCATTTTCTTTCAGGAAACCGTAGAGTTCTTTTTCTTCAGATTCCAGCTCTACAAAAAGTTGTTTTTGGACTGGTTTTACTTTTTCATCCAATTGCCAGTTAAGTATGTAAAGCAAATCGGCTGCACTGGTGAGAACATGTGCCTGTTGCGACTTTAAAAGCATATTACAGCCCTTGCTCTGCGAATCAAGAGGGCGCCCCGGAACAGCAAAAACCTCCCGGTTATAGGAATTAGCAATATCGGCAGTCACCAAAGAACCTCCTTTTTCGGCACTTTCGACAACAATAGTCGCTTCGCTAATTCCGGCAATGATCCTATTGCGCTTTAGAAAGTTGTTGCGGTCAAAGACGTCTGTACTCCAAAAATCGGTAAAAAACCCACCATTTTCTTCAACGCTACTCGCATATTTTTTGTGTGCGCCCGGATAGATCTGGTTCAATCCATGGGCGAGGCAACCTATCGTTTGGAGGTTATTATCAATGGCTGCGCGTTGAGCTGCAATATCGATTCCATAGGCAAAACCTGAAACAATTACAGGATCTAAAGGGGCGAGTTCGGCTATTAAGCTTTCACAAAAACCCGTGCCGTGGGTGGTCGCGCGCCGGGTACCCACGATGCTAATAATCCTTTTTTTCTTTAGATTAACATTCCCTCTTTGGAAAAGGAGTATGGGACCGTCGAGGCAATGTTTAAGGCGTTCCGGATAATTCTCCTCCTGAAAATAAAGGCATTCAATCCCATTTTTTTCAATAAACTGAATTTCTTTTTCAGCAGCTCTAAGATGTTCGGGGTCATAAAGTTCTTTTATTTTATGATTTCCGATTCCCCCAATTTTAAGAAGCGCAGACTTTTTTTCTTTGAAAACAGCTTCAGCTGAACCGGCATGACGAATAAGTTTCTTGGCCGAAGCATCACCTAATTCAGGGACATGCTGCAGCGCCAAAACATATTGTAAATCAGAACCGTACATAGCTGTTTTTAAGTCGAAAAGTAGTTGAAATTAATGTTAATAAAATGATACCTTTCTGTTTTTTCTAAAAATATTTTGTCCTACATTTGTTTTCATGGCAGTAGAAAATTACATCCACGATCTCTTGTACCGGTATGAATGCGTAATCCTCCCAGGTTTTGGCGCATTCATCACGCAGCAACATTCAGCGCGTATACATGCATCCACCAACGAATTTCATCCACCTAAAAAGACGGTCTCGTTTAACCGGCAGTTGGTCAAAAATGACGGATTGCTGGCCAATCACATGGTGGAGGTAGAACAGATATCCTATCAGGATGCGCTGGAGAAATTGAATGCTTTTGTACTGGAGCTTCAGAATGTTCTGGAGGAAAATGGACAGGTGCATTTCGAAAATGTGGGATCTTTTGCCCTTTCTGAAGGGGATAAATTACAATTCGAACCTGCCACAAAAATCAATTTTCTTAAAGAAGCTTTTGGCTTAAGTCCTTTTGTTTCCTCTGAAGTACTTCGCGAAACCTACAAAAAGCAGGCAGTCGCACTGGAAGAAAAAGCACCAATTGCTTTCACTCCCGAAAGAAAATCTGCCAGCGGTTGGCTAAAGTATGCTGCTGTTGGTTTGCTCGCCATAGGCCTGAGCGGTGCTGCCGGTTTGAATATTTACAGCAATAAGGTGAACGAGCACAACATTGCCGAACAGCAAAAAGCGGCTTCCCAACTTGAAAGCCAAATCCAACAAGCTACTTTTATTATAGATAACCCTTTGCCTGCGGTTACCCTGAAGGTTTCCAAACAAACAGGAAATTATCACATTGTTGCCGGAGCGTTCCGACTTGAAGAAAATGCCGAAAAACGTGTTGGCCAGTTAAAAGCTGAAGGTTTCAAGGCGCGACAAATTGGTGCAAACAAATTTGGATTACATCAGGTTGTCTACAGCAGCCACGAGGATCGAAAAGAGGCTCTCAGGACTTTGTGGGAGATCAAAAATATTTCCAACCAGGGAGCCTGGTTGCTTGTTCAGGAACTGTAGCCACTTCTTTTATCAAGAAACCTTTTACCGAAATAACATTTTAATATCCCGTTAACTCTCCCGGTTTAATAAAGCGCATTACCTTTGCGCCAAAATTCATTTATGCAATCCAAACACCCTTCAGAATCACGCACTATCATGACCGATCTTGTTTTGCCCAGCGAAACAAATCCTTTAAACAACCTTTTTGGAGGGGAACTTCTGGCCAGGATGGATCGCGCGGCCAGCATCGCCGCCAGGCGCCATAGTAGAAGGATTGTAGTCACAGCTTCAGTTAATAATGTTGCTTTTAATAAAGCCATCCCACTTGGGAGCGTGGTAACCGTGGAAGCGGCTGTTTCCCGCGCTTTTAAATCCTCTATGGAGATTTATATTGACGTGTGGATCGAAGACCGTGAAAGCGGAAAACGAAGTAAAGCCAACGAAGCTATTTACACTTTCGTGGCTGTGGATGAAACCGGAACTCCCGTACAAATTCCCGCCCTGGAACCAGAATCTGATCTTGAAAAAGAGCGTTTTGCTGCTGCCTTGAGGAGGAAACAGTTAAGCCTGGTTTTAGCCGGAAAGATGAAACCCAAAGACGCCACAGAACTTAAAGCCCTTTTCGACACCAAATAATTGGTACTTTACATTTTGTAGATCCAGTGTTCCGGATTTAGTTTGGTAGAATTCTGGTACAATAAGAAATGTAAAGTGGTTTTCCCAGTGGAATTACTGGTAGCCACTTCTCCCAAATCCTGCCCGACGGATACCTTCTCCCCTTTTCTCACAAAAATCTTATCCAGGTTGTTGTATATCGAAATGTAATCGCCGTGCCTCACCATCACGGCTTTGTTCGCACCTTTCACCGCCTGAACTTCGCTCACTGTCCCTCCAAAAATGGCTTTTGCCTTTCCGTCTTTTTCAGTATCTATTCGCACTCCATTACTATTGATTGTAATGGACTTTACCACCGGATGTGGCTGGTTCCCAAACCTCATGGACAAAACCCCAGATCGCACCGGCCAGGGTAGGCTTCCCTTGTTTTTCTCAAAGTCGGCTGCCAAAGCTTTGGCTTCGGGGGTGAGTTTAAAAGTCTCCCTTGAGACAGAACCTTCTTCTTTGTTATTGGCGGCAATCGATTCAGCAATGATGCGTTCAATATCCCTGTCGATTGCATTTATCTCCTGTTGCTTCTGCCGAAGCTGGGCTGCAAACTGACCTTCTTTTTTTCTAATGGATGAAATTAAAACTTGCTGGGATTTTTTGTTTTTTTCCAATTCTGCGCGCGTCTGCCGATTTTGAACTATGAGTTTGTCCTTTGTCTTTTTTTGTTCGGCCAGGCTTTCATTTAGTTGCTGAAGTTCCGCGGCGCGCTGTTGAATTTCTTCCCCCTGTTGCTGCCGGTAATTCGCGTACTGTTTCATATACTGCAAACGTTTGTAAGCCTGCAGAAAATTTTCAGCTGAAAGCAGGAACATGAGCCGGCTTTGCTGTGATTTGCTTTTGTAGGACTTTTGGATCATCTTCGCGTAGTCCTCTTTTAAGTTTTCCAACTCCTTCCGGAGCTCCCCAATTTTGTTTTGATTGGTATTTATTTCCCGGGTCAGCAGGTTTGCCTGCTGGTTTGTAATCCTTATAAGGTTCTCTGTAGTCCTAATTTGTTGGTCCAGATCTTCAACCTCAGTAAGGATGGATTTCTCCTTCTGTAGGTTTGAGGTCCGCAAGGAATTGATCCTCCTAATCTCCTGCTGAAGTTCCTGCCGGCGCTCCTCCAGCTCTTCACGTTTGTCGGTTTGGGAGAAACCCTGCAGGTTAATTAACAAAAAGACTGCAAGCACACAGTGCTTCAAAAAAGTATCTGATCTCATTCTACAGAAATTTCTTCATAGCCCGAAGGTATTGAAAAAGGGAAAGAAACGGGAACATTAAATTCTATTGAGCGAAAGGCCATATCGATCCGTGTGTTTTCGGTGCCTTCCTTGGCCAGGATCTGAATTTTCCCCGGAAAAATTTGTTGGTCTATCTTCTGGTATTCGGGATAGGTGACGGTGACACTTCGGTTTGCATTTGGCTGCCCCAACTGCTGTGCAAGAGCTTTGAAGTTCCCCGCATCCAAAAGGAACAATTTCTGGAGATAATTTTCTGCCACTGGCTGCAGTTGATATCCTCGAACCGATTCTGTTAGTTTATACCGCTCCTCCCTTAGATCGTAGATAGTTTGCCCCAACAGTAAATTCTGGACTTTTTGATAATCCAGCGGGGTGCCCAACAAATCACTCAACAAACTAAAATCACCATCAAAATAGGTCTTCGTTATCTTCTCATAGAATTGCACAGAATTGGGTGTAATAAGCACTTTTGCAAGCGGAATCCCCAACAACTGTCCGCTCATCCAGATTGTGTCATCTTTTTTCATCCTGAAAGAGACGGTGACACTTTGGCTACGCTCCTCAGTTTGATATTGCACCGCAAGCCGCCCCTGAAGGGTTTTAAAATCCACTTCATTTGCGTAATGATTGGCCACAACTGCGGCGACAGCAGCATCTTCGGGTGATGTGGCACCCATTTTTGCTTTACGCGTCCCGCAGGATGTAATTATTAACAAAGACAATATTATTAGGGGGACTCGAAATTTTAACGTCATTAAGATTTATTGTTTTTAAGTTCTTCTGCTTTTTTCTGAAATTCACTTGCCTTTTCAGGCTGATTCATTCCAATATAAGCTTTTGACAACTGCAGATAAAAATCTGAGCTCAACCTGGGATCATCGATTATAAAATCCTGACCCATAATCAGGACTGTTTCAGCTTCTTCAAATTTGGAAAGCTTATTCAAAGCCGTTCCTTTAGTTAAGTACAGCAAGGGTTGTGACGGAAAAACTTCCAAAGCGCGCCCACTCAGAACATTCACTTTTTCAAAATCTCCCAACTCCATGTTTAGCTGTAATACCTGGTTGTAAAGTCCGAAATCCCCTGTTTCATTTTCCAAAGCCAAATCGAAATAATACAAGGCCTGATCCCGATCCTCTTTTTCAAAGAAAAAAGTTCCAAGTTGTTTATAAACTTTGGAATTGTTCTCATTTTCAGAAAACACCTGGACAAGTTCTATCAATTCTTCTTCCAAAGAAGGATTTTCGGTCACATAAATCAAAAAATCGTTCAGTGCCTGATATTTAGTGACTTCA
Organism: Salinimicrobium sp.; assembly: GCA_024635665.1. Lineage (GTDB taxonomy): Bacteria > Bacteroidota > Bacteroidia > Flavobacteriales > Flavobacteriaceae > Salinimicrobium. The sequence goes on from JAGXIM010000112.1 coordinate 5,184, forward strand.
TCAATTTGTTCGCTGCCCAACAAAATTCGCATGGAATTAACGGCTTTTTCAGCAGCATCCTCTTCCATATAAAATTTGTAGAGCGCCAGGTGCACCAATTCTGAAGAAGGATTTACTGCCAACAACTTCTGAGCGGTTTCAAAGGCTTTGTCTGCCTCCCCGTTCTCGCTGTAAACAAAGATTAGGTTTAAATAATCCTTTTCGTCCTTTGGATTTTCTTCTATCTTTTCCTGCAAGTTTTCCACCTGGGCCTCCACATTGTTGGTACGGGAATACACCTGCCTTCTTAAGCCTTCCCGGTACATGCTGGAACCCCATTTCTCATCCAGGGTATCCAAAAGTGACAAAGCCAGGTCAAATTTTTCGTTCAGAATGTAAAGATTCACAAGGTCTTCAGAATATGAAGAATTTAATTTTTGGAGATCCTGCACCACGGGCAAGGCTTTATCGAATTCCTCACTTAAAAAGTAAGTATTGTACAATTCTGCCAGGATTTCCTCATTTTCAGGAAGCGCCGCACGGCCTTTCATGAGATAAACAGCCGCCTGTGAGTATTTTCCCAAAGCGTTGTAATTCTTGCCCAACTCCAAATAAACAACAGATTCCGAAGGATTGAGTGCTAAGGCTTGGGTAAGGGCGTTTATCGCCTTTTCATGGTTTTCTATTGCTTTTTGCTTCAAGGCTTCGAAAAAATATTCCTGAAAAGAATCGGTTACAGTCCCGAGTTCTTCAGCTGAAGACACTTCCACCACCGGTTTATCTCCTTCCTGTGCATACACCGTAACAGAAAAGCTGAACAAGGCCAAAAAAGCTACTATCTGAAATCTTTTCCCCATACTTATTTAGCCTAGCTTCAAATTTTATTCCAGCACCGAATAATCCCCAATGGAGATTTCTGTAAACCTGCCGTTGAATTTTGCAAAATTTCCAATCATGGCATTCTTTAAATTGGCATTTGTAACTTCGGCAAAGGTTTGTATCAGGCTGTTTTCCACAGTTGAATCTGTAATTCTACAACCATTCCCGATAGAAACATTTGGTCCGATTTTGGCATTTTTGAGTACCACGTTTTCACCGATAAAGCAGGGCGGAATAATTTCTGAATTTTCGTTTTCCAGATTTTCCCCGATCATATTTTCGCCGTCTTCCTGAAGGAAATTCAGCACTCTGGTGTTGGTTTCCACCGTCACCTGCTTATTGCCACAATCCATCCATTCATCTACTTTCCCGGGAACAAATTTGGCACCTTTGCTCTTCATGGCTTCAATCCCGTCATTGATCTGGTATTCGCCGCCCCTGATTATGTTCTTGTCCAACACCTCCTGAAGTTCGTTCTTAAGGATCGCTACATCTTTGAAATAGTAAATTCCTATTACGGCAAGATCCGAAACAAACTCTTCGGGCTTTTCAACAAGATTGGTGATCTCCCGGTTCTCATTCAATTGCACTACCCCATACGCAGAAGGGTTTTTGACCTGTTTTACCCATATCACCCCATCTGCTTCTTTATCTAACGTAAAATCGGCTTTAAAAAGTGTATCGGCGTAGGCAATTACTGCCGGTCCCTGCAAGGATTCCTTTGCACACATAATGGCATGCCCTGTCCCCAACGGTTTGTCCTGATAATAAATGGTCCCTTTAGCCCCCAGGGATTTGGCTATCTTCTTAAGATCTGTCTCGACCTTTTCACCAAAATCCTCTCCAATGATAAAAGCAATTTCATCAATTTTCTCATCCAGCACTTTGGCTATATCTTCCACCAGCCGGTGTACAATGGGTTTTCCCGCGATTGGGATTAGAGGTTTTGGTATTGTTAAAGTATGCGGGCGAAGCCGTGAGCCACGTCCCGCCATTGGTACTATAATTTTCATGTTTTTGGATATGAGATTTTAGAGGTGAGATATTAGATACACCCGTAAAATTATTTGTTAGTGGTTTATTGTTTGTTGCTCTTCAGAAGCAAGATATAAGATTCAAAGTTTAAAGTTCAAGGTGGTCGCGAATTGATGCAAGAACCTGGCTCTTAATCATTGCTAATTGTTTATTGTCAATTAAAAAACCTGATCACCGAACACTGAAAACTGATTACTTAGTGCCTGTACTTCCAAAACCACCTTCGCCACGGCTGGTTTCTTCGAGGACGTCCACTTCTTTCCAGGTGATATGTTCGTGACGGGAAATAACCATTTGGGCAATTCGTTCCCCGTTCTCAATGCTGAAAGGTTCATTGGACAAATTCACCAGGATCACCCCTATTTCCCCACGATAATCTGCGTCGATGGTTCCCGGAGAATTTAGCACCGTAATGCCCTTTTTGGCTGCCAACCCGCTTCTTGGCCTAACCTGGGCTTCATGACCCACCGGAAGCTCAATAAAAAGTCCGGTTTTAATTATTGCCCTTTCCAGGGGTTTTAAGGTAACAGCTTGAGTAAGGTTTGCCCGCAGGTCCATTCCGGCAGAGGAACCGGTCTCATAAGATGGCAAAGCGTGCTGGGATTTGTTGATTATTTTCACGTTCATTTTCTTTCTTTTTCTAAAAAGTCAGACTCTAAGTCTTCCTCAAAAGTTGTTTTAACTGGTCTTTTTCAGCATAATAGATCAAGGCGAAAAAGATAAGGATTAATATACTCCCGAGGTAATAATTATTTCTAAAAACATAGAAATAGATCCCCGAAAAAGCAATGGAAAGGAACAAATACCCTCCTATTCTTTTTAGGTCGTAGGGCACCGGATAATATTTCCTTCCGAAGTAAAAAGACAACAACATCATGCTGCCATATGCCGCCAAAGTTGCAATAGCCGATCCCATATAACTGTAATATGGAATCAACCAAAAGTTGAGTACCAGGGTAAGAACTGCACCAAAACCTGAAATATATGCTGCAAAACGCGTGCGATCGCTCACTTTGTACCAAACCGAGAGATTGTGATAGATCCCCAGGAAGAAATTGGCGAGCAAGATCATTGGAACTACCTCCATGGCCTCCCAATAGGATTTATCTCTGATGATCAGCACTTTTAGAAGATCCGAGAAAACGATCACAAGTAAAAGGATCAGAGCGCCAAAAATGACAAAATATTTGGTAATTGTAGCGTAGGTTCGAGGTGCGTTTTCCTCTTTTGCATGGCTGAAAAAGAACGGTTCTATTCCCATTCTAAAGGCAGTGGCGAAGAGGGTCATGAAAACGGCAAGTTTGTAACAGGCGGCATATGCACCTACTTCAGCTTTTGCAATACCTTCGGGCAAAAGAAGTCCAAGCAGGATTTTGTCTACCACCTCATTAACAGCAAAAGCAATTCCGGCTAAAAGTATGGGACTGCCATAAACCATCATTTGTCTCCAAAGCTTTGGGTCAAAGGTGTATTTAAGCTTCAGGTAAAATGGCAACATCACCAGCAGGGTCAAAGCACTTGCGATAAAGTTGGAAATGAAAATATAAGCGATTTCGTAATCCGGTTTATAGATCGGGTCGAAAAAATCACCACTTTCTGCAAGTCGTGGCAGGAAAACGAGGAAGAATACGTTCAGGCCTAAATTAACGGCCACATTTCCAATTTTAATTACCGAATAAACCCGGGGTTTCTCCTGTGCGCGGAGCCAGCCAAAAGGAATTACCACAAGCGCATCAAGAGCCAGAATCAAAATAACGTAGTTGAGATAGTAAGAGCCAATATTCGTTGCCGCGGCTATAGAATCCCTCAGTAAGAAGGCTAAAAGAAGAAAGACAATGGTCGACCCGAAAAGCGAAATACTCGAGGTGGCGGTAACTTTTTCCCGATGCTCTTCTTTATGGAAGAACCGAAAAAATGATGTCTCCATACCATAGGCCAGGATAACATTGAAGAAGACGATCCAGGCAAAAACAATCGAAACTTCCCCATATTCTTCTTTAGGAAGTAATTCGGTGTACAGAGGCGTTAGCAGGAAGGACAACATCCTTGGCACCACTGTGGCAACACCATAGACGAAGGTTTGTTTAAATAGCTTCTGAAAAAGCGCCAATAGGAATTTGTTGGTTGTTACCCCACAAATGTACTATAGGTGAACCTAATGCCGAATGTTTTCGGGGTTTTTTATTTTAACATCGTGCGTTTCCCGTTTGTCGAGGTTGCTGATCTTGAAATATTTTACCTTTCCGTTTTTGGTGTACCGCAGCACAGCCTCGTCCGCTTCGAGTTCAAAAGGTATTTTTTCAAGGATTACGGGCGGTTTGTTCCCATATTCCATCCGCGGGTCGGAGTGCATGACCAAATCTGGTTCTTTCCCTTCAGTTGAAGGGATTTTGAACCTGGCAACGTATAAATTCGGTTGATTAATTTCTTTTGTGACTACAGCTCTTCTTCCGCGGAAGAAGGCGCTGTCGAGCACAATTTCGGCGTCTTTTGCGACGGAAATAAAAAGATTGTATCCCGAACCGGCGGCTTTGACTCCTCCTGTCCAGGTGGTATAATAAACCTGTCCAATTTCTGAAGGCGGTTGCTCCTGAAGCTGCTTGCCATTGGCACAGCTTGCAAAACCAAAGACTATAAGAAATGCTGATGTTAATTTTATAGCGATTTTCATAAGGGAGATCTTTCTGTTCCTGAAGTAAAACAAAATTGGTACCAATTAGCAAACTTGCCAAAAAAGAAAACCCCGCACCTGAAGTACGGGGTCTCAAAAAGGGCAAATCCTGCCACTATTTTTGTTCTATTTGTTCAGAGCTTCAGCACCACCCACGATCTCAAGGATTTCGTTGGTAATTGCTGCCTGCCTGGCTTTGTTGTAAGATAACCTGAGTTCATCCCTCAATTCGGTTGCATTATCGGTGGCTTTGTGCATGGCAGTCATACGCGCGCCGTGTTCTGAAGCAAATGAATCACGAAGAGCTTTAAAAATTTGCATTTTTAGGGACTTCGGAATTAATTCCCGTACAATTTCTTCTTTGGACGGTTCAAAAATGTAATCAAGGATCACATCTTCATCTGTTTCTACAGGTTTAAGTGGCAAAAACTGCTCTTTCATCACAATTTGTGTCCCGGCATTCCTGAAATGGTTGTAAACAACTACAATTTTATCGTATTTCCCATCGAGAAATTGCTTCATAAGGTCTTCCGCAATTTCAGCTACGTTGTCATAGCTCAGGTCATCGTAGATCTCGTTGTTGTTTTTATAAATGTCAAAAGTCTTTCGCAGGATGTCATTGGCTTTTTTACCAATGGTCATCACCTCCACATTTTTCCCGCTGTAGTCTTCAGAAGCAAGAAGTTTAACGGCTTTTACAATATTGGAATTGAATGCCCCTGCCAAACCCCTATTGGAAGAAATGGCCACTACAAGCACGTTGTTCACTTCCCGTTGCTCGGCATATTTACTATTCTGGTCACTATCGGTCGTAGCACTTAGGTTTTGCAACAATTCAGAAAGTTTTTCGGCATAAGGCCGCATCTGTGTGATTGCATCCTGCGCCTTGCTCAACTTTGCAGCCGATACCATTTTCATGGCACTCGTAATCTGCATGGTCGAGGAGACCGAGGTAATCCTACTTCTTAAATCTTTTAAGTTTGCCATTTCGTTTAGTTATGAGTTATGGGTTTAAAAGTTCACTCCCAACTCTGAACTATTTTTTATATTTAGCAGACACTTCTTTAATAACCGAATTCAAAGTATCGGTAGTTTCATCTGTCAATTTACCTGCTTTTAAAGTATCCAGCAAATCCCTGTGTTTAGCCTCCAGATATTCCAGGTAATCTTTTTCAAACTCCCTGATCCTATCTACCGGCACATCCCTTAACAGGTTCCTTGCTCCCGCATAGATAATCGCAATCTGGTTTTCTACCGGATATGGGTTATTTTCAGCTTGTTTAAGGATTTCAACGTTTCTTTTCCCCTTTTCGATCACGTTTAAAGTCGCCGGGTCAAGATCTGATCCAAACTTCGCAAAAGCTTCCAATTCCCGATATTGTGCCTGGTCAAGTTTCAATGTACCAGCAACTTTTTTCATGGCTTTTACCTGCGCGGCACCACCCACACGGGATACAGAAATACCCACGTTAATTGCAGGTCGCACCCCAGAGTTGAACAAATCTGAAGTAAGGAAAATCTGCCCATCGGTAATGGAAATTACGTTCGTAGGGATATATGCAGAAACGTCACCAGCCTGGGTTTCGATAAGTGGTAGGGCAGTCAAGGATCCGCCACCTTTTACTTTGTCTTTTAAAACATCTGGCAGGTCGTTCATGTCTTTCGCGATCGCATCATCCTCGATGATTTTTGCAGCACGCTCCAAAAGTCTGGAATGGAGGAAGAAAACATCCCCGGGATATGCTTCACGTCCTGGTGGCCGACGCAACAGCAAGGAAATCTCACGGTAAGCAACAGCTTGTTTTGAAAGATCATCATAAACAATCAATGCAGGACGACCTGTGTCCCTGAAATACTCTCCAATTGCAGCACCTGCAAAAGCAGCATACACCTGCATAGGAGCAGGATCGGATGCGTTAGCAGCTACAATTGTAGTATATGCCAAAGCGCCTCTGTCTTCAAACATCTTGGCGATGCCCGCAACTGTAGAAGCTTTTTGACCAATTGCAACGTATATACAATGTACAGGTTCCCCTGCATCATAAAATTCTTTTTGGTTAAGAATAGTGTCAATAACCACAGCAGTTTTTCCTGTCTGGCGGTCACCAATCACCAATTCCCGTTGTCCCCGACCAATTGGTACCATGGCATCAATAGATTTGATACCCGTTTGCAAAGGTTCGGTTACTGGCTGACGAAAAATTACCCCGGGAGCTTTACGTTCCAAAGGCATTTCAAATGTCTCCCCTTCAATTGGGCCCTTCCCGTCGATAGGGAAACCAAGGGTGTCAATTACCCTTCCGGTAATACCCTCACCAACCTTGATAGAGGCAATTCTTTGCGTCCTTTTAACTGTGGCCCCTTCTTTAACATCTCTGTATGGACCTAAAAGTACCACCCCAACATTATCCTCCTCAAGGTTAAGTACAATTCCTTCCAATCCGCTTTCAAATTCAACCAACTCCCCGTATTGTACATTGGAAAGCCCATAAACATTGGCAATACCATCACCAACATTAAGAACGGTACCAACTTCATCCAATGAAGCTTTAGCCTCGAATCCGGAAAGTTGTTTTTTTAGTATTGCTGATACTTCAGCCGGATTTATTTCTGCCATAATTATTTAGAATAAAATGCCACTCAAAAAAGTGGTTGTTTTAATTTAATTTTGAAACGTATGTGTTGTTTTTAAATTCCCTTTTAAGGGTTTTGAGTTGTGCATCCACACTTCCGTTGTACTGGATATCACCCACTCTTAAAATAAACCCTCCAATGATGCCAGGATCGATAAAATTCTTGATTTCAGCTTCATTACCGGTCAATTCTTTCACTTTTCGCTGAACTTTCATTTCCATCGCCGGGCTCAACGGTACTGCTGTGGTCACAACGGCTTTCTGCACCCCATTCAATTCATTGAAGAGATCCATAAAATTGGAAGTAACCAGCCATAAAATATCAATCCTGTTGTTCTGGAGCAAAACCTCAAGCAACTGAGCGGTCATTGGATTGACATTTTTAAAGATCTCTAAAAGGGCACTTTTCTTAATGCTATTTTTGGTGACGGGACTTTTAAGAAAGTTTCTAAGGTCACTACTTTTGTCCATGGTCTCATTTATGAGTACCATATCCCCATTCACCTCTTTGGTAAGGTTTTTATCCTGTGCCAAACTTAGTATCGCTTTGGCGTATCTTAAGGCTGCTCTGTTCCCCTTCATGCTTTTAGTTTAGGCTAACATCGTCAAGCATCTTATCAACCAGCTTTTCCTGTCTTGCCTTTGTTGAAAGCTCTTCGCGCATTATTTTTTCTGCAATCTGAACAGATAAAGTCGAAACCTGGTTCTTTATATCGGCCAGGGCTGAATTTTTCTCATTCTGTATTGTGACTTTCGCCTGCTCGATCATTTTACTTCCTTCCTGTTGGGCCTCATCTTTGGCTTCGGCGATCATTTTTTCTTTGATCTGTCTTGCCTCCTTCAACATATTGTCACGTTCCATACGGGCCTCTTGCAACAACTTTTCATTGTCGGCCTGTAGGTTTTGCATCTCCTTCCGCGCATTTTCAGCAGAATCAAGTGCATCCTGTATCCCTTTCTCGCGCTC
>JAGXIM010000024.1 GCA_024635665.1 Salinimicrobium sp.
AAGTCCATTTTTTTATGCTTCTTCCCGCTCCATTCGCTTCTTTTCCTTTCGTTCATCAAGCATTTCCTTCACTGTACCACCAATCCAGTATGGGATAATAGCAGTAAGGAACAACATTATCCAAAATCCAATTAGCAGGATAATGATAAATACTATGAACCCCAGATATTGATCAAATTCGAACATAATTTCCCTGATTTTTGGAAAGTCAAAGATAGTAACTCTGGAAAATTATCCCAAAAGTTTATATTTTATTTTTAGAAAGCTTCCTTCGCCCGAACTTTTTGACAAAAATAAATATCAAAAATCCGTCAATTTTATGCCATTTTTGACCACTAATAATTTTCCTAAACCGTAAATTTGTTACAAATCATTAGCATTATGGATTACAGAATTGAAAAAGACACAATGGGGGAAGTAAAAGTTCCCGCCGATAAATTGTGGGGCGCCCAAACCGAACGTTCCCGGAACAACTTCAAAATCGGTCCCCCGGCAAGTATGCCGAAGGAAATCATTTACGGGTTTGCATATCTTAAAAAAGCAGCTGCCTTCACAAATTGTGAGCTCGGGGTACTTACGGTAGACAAGCGTGACCTCATCGCCCAGGTTTGTGAAGAGATCCTTCAGGGAAAACATGATGACCAGTTTCCCCTGGTGATTTGGCAAACCGGCAGCGGCACACAAAGCAACATGAACCTAAACGAAGTCATTGCCAATCGTGCCCAGCAACTTGCGGGAAAAACCATTGGGGAAGGTGAAAAAGTTTTGTCCCCAAATGATGATGTCAATAAATCACAATCTTCCAACGACACCTTTCCTACGGGAATGCATGTTGCCGCCTATAAGAAAGTTATTGAAGTCACCATTCCAGGTGTTAAAAAATTAAGGAATACGTTAAAGAAAAAGTCAGAGGAATTTAAAGACGTGGTAAAAATTGGCCGAACCCATTTTATGGACGCCACTCCTCTAACCCTGGGACAGGAATTTAGCGGGTATGTTTCCCAGCTGGATCATGGGTTAATTGCCCTTGAAAACACCTTACCTCACCTTTCTGAACTCGCCTTAGGCGGTACTGCAGTGGGAACCGGTCTAAATACCCCAAAAGGATATTCCAAAAGGGTGGCTGAATTTATTGCAAAATTCACAGAACTCCCTTTTATTTCTGCACCCAACAAATTTGAGGCCCTGGCTGCCCATGATGCTTTCGTGGAGGGTCACGGCGCCCTTAAAACGTTGGCTGTTTCCCTGAACAAGATCGCAAATGATGTGCGTATGCTCGCATCGGGACCACGAAGTGGGATTGGCGAAATCAACATCCCCGCCAACGAACCAGGTTCTTCCATTATGCCTGGAAAAGTGAACCCTACACAGGTGGAGGCGCTTACCATGGTTTGTGCACAGGTCATTGGAAATGACGTTGCCATCAACGTTGGAGGTATGCAGGGACAATTTGAACTGAATGTCTTCAAACCGGTCATGGCAGCGAATTTCCTTCAAAGTGCCCAGCTACTCGGTGATGCCTGCGTTTCTTTTGAAGAACATTGTGCTGCCGGTATTGAGCCTAACCATCCAAGGATCCAGGAGTTGTTGAACAATTCTTTAATGCTTGTAACAGCGCTTAACACTAAAATTGGTTATTACAAAGCCGCTGAAATTGCCAATACCGCCCATAAAAATGGCACCACTTTAAAAGAAGAAGCGGTCAATTTGGGATATGTAACCCCCGAAGAATTCGACCAGTGGGTAAACCCGAAAGATATGGTTGGCGGTTTAAAATAACATGTTGCCTAACCAAATCTAAACCATCCAAAAAGAAGGAACGAAAATCCCCTTTTTGGATGGTTTTTTTTTTCTGCGATTTTGATTTAAAGATTTCCAGCCATGGAAAGCTAGGGATGAAGTTGTGCAAATCCCCGATCTATCCAAATGGAAAATTCCTGAAATCATAATCTTTCAGAAATTTTTTCGACTTTTGGATGAAAGGGGCCATTACCACGTCTTCCCTGACTAATGGCACTTCTTTTCGGAATTCTATCACTAGATCTTGTAGAAAATCTGAAGTTTTATGCTCTTTTTGGTAAGACAAGGCTTGCGAAGCATTATAAAGTTCTATCGCCAGGATGGTGGAAACGTTTTCCAGCACTCGAATCAGCTTTGTCGCGGCGTTCGCCCCCATGCTCACATGATCTTCCTGCCCATTGGAGGAAACTATAGAATCTACACTGGCGGGGGTACATAATTGCTTGTTTTGGCTCACGATGCTGGCGGCAGTGTACTGCGGAATCATAAATCCGCTATTCAAACCTGGAGCATCCACCAAAAATGCGGGACCTCTCGATCCCGAAACCAGCTGATAAATCCTTCTTTCAGAAATACTTCCGAGTTCAGACATGGCAATGGCCAGATAATCCAGAGGTAGCGCCAATGGTTGCCCATGAAAATTCCCTCCTGAAATGATCTTGTTGACATCCACAAAAATATTGGGATTATCGGTGACCGAGTTGATTTCGGTCTTGAAGCATTGATACACAAAATCTATAGTGTCCTTGGTGGCGCCATGCACCTGCGGAATGCACCTGAAGGAATATGGGTCCTGTACATTTTCCTTGGTTTGAGCTGCAATTTCACTGCCTTCCAGGATCTTCCGGATGCGCTCTGCAGTCTTCACCTGCCCCTTGTGTGGCCGCACCAAATGCACGAGTTCATCAAACGGGGACAAATTGCAATTAAAAGCATCTACCGAAAGTGCTCCAATCACATCTGCCCATAGGGAAAGCCTGTTGCTTTCCAGCAGCGCATAAATCCCATGTGCGCTCATAAACTGGGTTCCGTTGAGCAAAGCCAGCCCTTCCTTCGACTGAAGTACAATAGGTTCCCAACCATACTTTTTCAAAATTTCATGAGCCGGGAAGATTTTTCCGTCATGGTAAACTTCCCCCTTGCCAATTAGCGGAAGTGATAAATGCGCCAGGGGCGCAAGATCCCCCGATGCACCCAAAGAACCCTGAGCATAAACTACTGGCAGCACGTCTTCGTTGTAAAAATCGATTAGCCGGTTCACCGTTTTTAACGACACCCCCGAATGTCCGTAACCAAGGGATTGGATCTTCAGCAAAAGCATTAATCTTATGATTGGCTTTGAGATCTTCTCTCCTGTCCCACAGGCGTGGGACATCACCAAATTTTCCTGTAACTGGGTAAGGTTTTCTGAAGAAATCCGGACGTTGCACAGGGAACCAAACCCTGTATTAATGCCGTAAATAGGCGCTTGATCGGATTTTATTTTCTTATCAAGGTATTTTCTGGCTTTCCCAATGTTATAAATGGCTTCTTCACTAAGCGCCAGCATTTTTTGCGCGTCGATGATTTCCTGTATTTCTTCCAGGCCTAAGACAGATGAACTTATATAATGACAATCTTTCATTCGTGTTCTTTCTTTTATTGGTTCTTTTGGGTTTCCCCCGCCTCAAAAAGGTCAAAAATGGCAGCTCCTATATGCTTCGCAATATCACCGGCAATCACGCTTTCATAGCTCAATTTTTCCGCAGCCAGGTCACCGGCACGAGCATGAAGGTAAACCCCGAGGACAGCCGCCAGCAAAGGCTGGTAGCCCTGCGAAACCAGCGCAATTATGACCCCCGTCAAGACATCCCCACTTCCCGCAGTTGCCATTCCAGGATTTCCCGAAGTGTTGATATAAAGATCATTTGGCGTAACGATAAAAGAATAAGCGCCTTTCAACACCAGGATAATTTTATATTTTTTCGTGAGCTCCCGGGCCTTCTCTATTTTTTCAAAGTCATTCTCCCAGGAGCCAATCAATCTCTCCAGCTCTTTTGGGTGTGGCGTAAGAACACTGGCTTCGGGTAAAAGCTTCAGCAAACTGCCCTTTTTGGATAGAATGTTAAGACCATCGGCATCAATGACCATTGGCTTTTTATTTTTTTTCAGCAATCCTTCAAAAGCATCTATGGTTTCTTTCTTCGTCCCCACACCTACTCCAAAACCAATGACATCTGGGTCAAGATCATATTCTATGTTGCTAAGATGATTCTCATTTTCATCAGTAATGACCATAGCTTCTGGCAAAACAGTTTGAATTATATCATATCCGCATTTTGGTGCAAATACCGTGACCATTCCGGCACCCGATCGCATGGCGGCAGTTGCGGAAAGACATATACTCCCTATTTTCCCGTAACTCCCCCCAACCAGGAGGGCATGGCCATAGGTGCCCTTATGTGAAAATTTGTTCCGTGGACGGTACAAGGTTTTAGCCTCCAATTTCCCAATCAATTGTGCAGTTGTAGGTGTTTCCTGCAGATATTCCCTGTCCAGTCCAATATCCAGTATTTGAAGTTCCCCCACATAAGTTGCGGTTTGGGGCATATAAAAAGCCAGTTTAGCCGACTGGAAACTGATAGTATAATCTGCTTTTACAATAGAGTCCTTAGCTTTCGTGGCTTGATCGGCCATAAGACCCGACGGCATATCTACTGCAAGTACAAAGGCTTCTGAAGCATTGATATGCTGCACGAGATTTGCCACCCAGTCGACTAAAGGCCGGTTAAGTCCTACGCCAAAGATCGCATCGACCACAAAATCCCCCAGCTTTATTTCAGGGAAATCCTCTTCAGATTTAAGTAGAACAGGCCATTTATTGGACATGTTTTTTACCCGGTCATAATTTATGAGGAAGTCTTTGGAGCGCTGGTCGCTGTAATTCACAATGTAAAAAGTAACATTATAGCCCTTTTCAAGTAGATACCGACCGATCACAAGACCATCCCCGCCGTTGTTCCCAATTCCGCAGAAGATCTTCACCGGGATTTCTGCACCCTGCAGGCGCTTATGAATTTCTTCAAAAACCAGGCTGGCCGCCCTTTCCATTAAATCGGTGGAAGAAATGTCCTGTTTTTCCAGGGTTGCCCGATCTGCCTCCCTGAGTTGCTTGGCTGAAAAAACTTTCATGCTTTGATTGGTTCTGGAACGTTTTTACAAATATAGAGATTCTTGACCGCTGTTTTTCCTATCTGATACTTTCTCTTTAAAAAACCAATAGAAAATGTACATTCTTTTCTGAATTTGATAAATTTGCGCAAAATTATCTTTAAAATGAAAAATACAGCACTTTCTTCTACCCATATTGATTTGGGCGCAAAAATGGTCCCTTTTGCAGGCTATAATATGCCGGTTTCCTACGAAGGCGTGAATATCGAACATGAGACCGTGCGTAAAGCGGTGGGGGTTTTTGATGTTTCCCATATGGGCGAGTTTCTAATTTCAGGAAAGAATGCTTTGAATTTGATCCAAAAAATAAGCTCCAATGACGCTTCAAAACTGGTGGACGGAAAAGCACAATACAGCTGCATGCCCAATGAAACCGGAGGAATTGTGGATGACCTTATCATTTACAGATTCAATGAAGAAAAGTATTTGTTGGTGGTAAATGCTTCCAATATCGAAAAAGACTGGAACTGGATTTCCCAACATAATAGCATGGATGCCACCATGAGGGACCTTTCTGACGAATATTGTTTGTTAGCCATCCAGGGACCTAACGCTGCCGAGGCGATGCAATCACTTACCGATGTTGATCTTTCAGCTATTAAATTCTATACTTTTGAGGTTGCCCCATTCGCGGGTGCCGAGAATGTTATCATTTCGGCCACAGGATATACGGGAAGCGGGGGATTTGAGATATACTGCAAAAATAAGGATGCGCAAACCATCTGGGACCGTGTTTTTGAAGCCGGTGCCGATTTTGGGATCAAACCAATAGGCCTTGCCGCACGGGACACCCTTCGCCTGGAGATGGGATTTTGTCTCTATGGAAATGATATAGATGACACTACTTCCCCCATTGAAGCTGGTTTAGGCTGGATCACAAAGTTCACAAAAGACTTCATCAATTCTGAAGCTTTAAAGGAACAGAAAGAAAAAGGAACCTCCAGAAAATTGGTTGGATTCGAACTAGACGGCCGTGGAATCCCACGCCAGGGCTATGACATTGTGGATGACAATGGCAAGGTTATTGGCAACGTAACTTCAGGAACCATGTCCCCTTCCCTTGAAAAAGGGATTGGAATGGGATACGTTCCTACAGAATTGGCCACCCCGGGAAGCAAAATAAATATTCAGGTAAGAAAAAAAGCCCTTCCTGCTACGGTTGTAAAAATGCCATTTTATAAAGCATAGTTTTTTGAAGAAAATATTGATCTTAGGGGGAAGCGGATTTATCGGGAATGCCCTGTATAAAGAGCTTCATCCCTATTTTGATACCCACGCCACCTACTTTACCGAAAATGATTTTTTCGCCCGTAACCAAAAATTTCATCAATATGACGTAGAGCGGGAAAGTGTCTCGATCTTGCTGGAAAACCTGCGCCCCAACATAATAATTTCTGCCTTTCGGGGAAACTTTGATGCACAGGTAATGGCCCATTTTGAAATCATTGATTACCTGCTCAAAAACCAGAACACCAAATTGATCTTCCTCTCTTCGGCGAACGTTTTTGATGCGTTTACAAATTACCCGTCCTACGAATACGACAAGACGCTGTCCCAAAGTATTTATGGAAGGTTCAAAATAAAGATTGAGAATGCCCTGCTGCGACTGCCCAACCAAAAATATGTCATCGCCCGTTTACCCATGGTTTACGGAGCCAACTCCCCGCGTGTCCTCAAATTAAAACAGCAACTAAGAGACCATGAAGCCATTGAGGTGTTTTCAAATGTGGTGGTGAATGCCACTTCAGAATTAAAACTAACACAACAACTCCATTATATAATTAACAGGAGACGACAGGGGGTTTTCCACCTGGGAAGTAGTGATCTTATACACCACAATGATCTTATCCTTGAAATCTGTGAAGCTTTGGGGGAGAAAAAACCTTTGCTCAAAAATGTCTACGATTCTAATTTTGATCGTTTTCTCGCAGTAGTACCTAAAGACAATTTACTACCAAAAAATTTGCAGATCTCTGTGCAGGACGTAGTGACCAGCACCCTGGTGACTTAATTGTAGATCTTAAAAGATTGCATACCTTAGGGTTCTTAAAAAACTACCAGTATGGAAATTTTAAACGAAAACGAAATTAACACGAGGCTCGAAAAGTTGGAAGGCTGGGAATTTAAAGATGATGCCATCCACACTTCTTTCCAATTTGAAAATTTTAAAGAGGCATTTTCGGTAATGGTTCGTATTGCTTTTGAAGCGGAAGCCCAGCAACATCACCCTAATTGGAATAATGTCTACAATGAGCTTCAAATCTCCCTGTCCACTCATGACGCTGGCGGGGTCACAGAAAAAGATTTCAAGCTGGCCCGTAGCATCGAAAGTATCCTGGGCGGGGAAGAATAAAAAATTTTCCTGCTTTGGAAAATAGCTATTTTTCCTATTTTTACGCACAATTAATTTTATTTAATGGGAAGAGCATTTGAATTCAGGAAGGCGCGCAAAATGAAGCGTTGGTCTGCCATGGCCAAAGCATTTACACGCATTGGCAAAGATATCGTGATGGCTGTCAAAGAAGGAGGCCCAGATCCCGATAC
>JAGXIM010000113.1 GCA_024635665.1 Salinimicrobium sp.
GCAACAAAAGGGCAGAAATATCCATTTAAAAAGAGGTAAAATTCGGGGTCTCTTTTAATGAGATGCAGAAAACCTTCATTGGTTGCGCCAGAAAATAAAAAATCCCGAAATTTTTCGGGATTTTTTTGAAGATTATGCTTTTGCTATTTTAATTGCGGCGACAATCTTTTTTTCGAGTTCTTCCATGAGATCGGGATTGTCCTTTAGCAGGATCTTTACAGCATCCCGTCCCTGTCCAAGTTTGGTGTCCTCATAGCTAAACCAGGAACCGCTTTTCTTGATGATCTCGTAATCCACACCCACGTCGATGATCTCTCCTATTTTAGAAATCCCTTCGCCGTACATAATGTCAAATTCGGCAGTTTTGAAAGGCGGTGCAACTTTGTTCTTGACCACTTTTACGCGGGTTTTGTTACCCTGTACTTCGCTATTGCTGTCTTTGATTTGTGTGGATCTTCTAATATCCAACCTAATGGAGGCGTAGAACTTAAGGGCATTTCCACCGGTAGTAGTTTCAGGATTCCCAAACATTACCCCAATTTTTTCCCTCAATTGGTTGATGAAGATTACGGTACAATGGGTTTTACTAATGGAAGCAGTCAACTTTCGAAGTGCCTGCGACATAAGCCGTGCATGAAGTCCCATTTTTGAATCCCCCATTTCGCCTTCGATCTCGCTCTTTGGCGTCAATGCCGCAACCGAATCGATCACGATAATATCGATCGCCCCCGACCGGATGAGGTTATCGGTGATTTCCAATGCCTGTTCCCCATTATCGGGTTGGGAAATAATCAGGTTTTCAAGATCAATGCCCAGTTTTTCAGCATAAAACCTGTCAAAAGCGTGCTCTGCATCAATAAAAGCGGCGATCCCACCTGCTTTTTGTGCCTCTGCAATCGCATGTAAGGCCAGGGTGGTTTTTCCCGATGATTCCGGGCCATATATTTCTACTACCCTTCCGCGCGGATATCCGCCCACTCCCAATGCAAGGTCAAGCCCAAGCGAACCGCTTGGAATGGAATCAATATCTATTACAGATTGGTCGCTCATTCTCATTACTGCACCTTTTCCGTAGGTTTTATCCATCTTGTCCAGGGTGAGTTTCAGGGACTTTAATTTTGCTTCTTTTTCTTTCTCTTTCTCGTTGCTCATGTAATTCAGCTTCTTATTATGTGATATTGCTGCTAAAATACTATAAGTTTTTATACCGTCACAAAATAAGTACGCAACCTTTTTTGTTTTTGCGCATCTATAAAGTAGAACAATCTATTAACTAACTACATGAAATTTTTAAAAAGGAATATTATTTTAAGTATTTCCGGTAGTACGACAGTTGTCAATTTAAGCTGTAGCTGCCGGGTGGACGGTGGCTAAGTTTATTATTATTTTTAGTTGAAGAATTAAAATATAATAATAACGAATTAGCCGTTCGAAAAAAAATGCCCCGATATCGCATCCGGGCATTTTTTCATTTAAAGCATTACCTTTGCGCAAAATTCTTTAACCTTAGAAATTCGTATAGCATGCAACTGTACAATAAATTAAGTGCTAAAGAAAGAGCAGCCCTTCTTGAGGAGGCCGGGGATGACCGGCTCACGCTCTCTTTCTATCAATATGCCAAAATTGGAAACCCCATACTTTTTAGGAACCACCTCTTTGTGGCCTGGGACGAAATGGATGTTTTGGGGCGTATTTATGTAGCGCATGAAGGGATAAATGCCCAACTTTCGGTTCCTGCAGCAAATTTTAATAGGTTCAAGGATTTCCTCGACGGAATATACTTCCTTGAAAATGTTCGGCTGAATATCGCTATAGAACATGATCTCAAATCATTTCTGAAACTCAAGGTCAAAGTCCGTGATAAAATTGTGGCCGATGGTCTTAAAGACGAAACTTTTGATGTCACCAACAAAGGCGTGCACGTGGATGCGGAAAAATTCAACGAACTCATAGCCGACCCCAATACTGTGCTGGTGGATATGCGGAACCACTATGAAAGTGAAATTGGCCATTTCAAAGGGGCGGTCACGCCAGATGTGGATACTTTCAGGGATTCTCTTGATTTTATTGAAGAAGATTTGAAGGACCACAAAGAAGACAAGAACCTGGTAATGTACTGCACCGGAGGAATCCGCTGTGAAAAAGCCAGTGCCTATTACAAACACAAAGGCTTCAAGAAAGTTTTTCAGCTTGAAGGTGGGATCATCGAATATGCGCGCCAGGTCGAAAACCTGAAATTGGAGAACAAATTCCAGGGCAAAAATTTTGTTTTCGACCATCGCCGCGGGGAACGTATAAGTGAAGACGTTATCTCCAACTGCCATCAATGTGGAAAAGCTTGCGATACGCATGTAAATTGTGCAAATGAAGCTTGCCATTTGTTGTTCCTCCAATGTGAAGAATGTGCTGCAAAAATGGATAATTGCTGTTCTACGAGCTGCCAGGGAATCACTGCGCTGTCCTATGAGGAACAAAAAACGTTGCGCAAAGGCAAGGGAAACAGCAATAAAATATTTAAAAAAGGACGATCTGAGGTGCTTAAATACAAACGTTGACAATTAGTGTGTCTTCATAGCGTTCCATAAATAATGCTATATTTACCTCAGCAGTTTTTGTGACTAAAATACAATCCGGGGGCAATTGGTTGTCTTCAGGATTTCAATATATATTATAATATGGGATGTAGTAGTTGCTCGACCGGGAAAGACGGTCAGCCAAAAGGATGTAAAAATAACGGAACCTGTGGAACCGATGGCTGTAACAAGCTCACCACGTTCGACTGGTTATCAAATATGGCACTTCCGCAGGGAATGGAGCCTTTTAATATAGTGGAAGTCCGCTTTAAAAATGGACGGAAACATTTTTTCAAGAATACTGAAAATTTAAGCCTGAGCATTGGGGATGTGGTTGCAACCGAAGCTGCACCCGGGCATGATGTGGGAATGGTTAGCCTTACCGGCGAATTGGTGCGCGTACAAATGAAGAAGAAAAAAGTACGGCAGGATAGCAGTGAGGTGTTCAGGATCTACAGAAAAGCTTCACAGCGGGACATTGATGTTTGGCAGGAAGCGCGGGAACGAGAGGAAAAGATGAAAGTGCGGGCGCGGGAGATTGCCATAAGGCTGAACCTTCAAATGAAGATAAGCGATATCGAATTTCAGGGAGATGCTTCAAAGGCAACTTTCTATTATACAGCCGAAGAAAGGGTAGATTTCCGACAGCTTATCAAGGAGTTTGCCCAGGAATTTGGTACCCGCATTGAGATGAGGCAAATTGGGTTTCGCCAGGAAGCCGCTAGATTGGGTGGAATTGGTTCCTGCGGAAGGGAGCTTTGCTGCTCTACCTGGTTGACAGATTTTCGTTCGGTAAATACTTCAGCGGCACGCTACCAACAACTTTCCCTTAACCCCCAAAAACTGGCCGGACAATGCGGGAAATTAAAGTGTTGCCTCAATTATGAACTGGATACTTATTTAGATGCGCTGAAAGATTTTCCGAAGTCTGAAATAAAACTGCACACCAAAAAGGGAACGGCCGTGTGCCAAAAGATCGATATTTTTCAGGGGCTTATCTGGTACGCTTATGAAGGCGATTGGAGCAACTGGCACACTTTGACAACAGAGCAGGCAAACAAGATCATCAAAGCCAATTCGAACAAGGAACCCGTAAACAGTCTGGAAGAGTTTGCAGTGCAGGTAGTACTGGAATCCAAGCCAGATTTCAACAATGTAGTAGGGCAGGACAGCCTTACTCGTTTCGACAATAAAGGTTCTGGAAAGAAAAAGAGGAAGAACAAACGCAAAAAGAAAAAGCCGCAAGGGAATGGGTAGATCTGCTCTCATTTTGCTCTTTTTGGGTCTTTTGTTTCTGGTTTCCTGTGACAAAAATCGGATTTATGATGAATATGAAACGCTGCCAAACCAATGGCACAAAGATTCTATAGTGGATTTTCAGCTTACAGCACCAGATACGCTTAATGATTACAACCTTTTTATAAATCTTCGGAATAATTCAGATTACCGCTACAGCAACTTGTTTTTGATCACAGAAATTCATTTTCCGAAGGGAAAGGTTATTAGCGACACACTTCAGTACCAGATGGCCGAACCTTCAGGAGAATGGCTTGGCACGGGCTTTGGTGATATAAAAGAGAACAAATTCTGGTACAAAGAAAATTTCAGGTTTACAGAAGATGGGGATTATGTAGTGACTGTGCAGCAGGCCATGCGCAAGCGGGACAGTGTGATGGGAATAGAAAACCTGGAAGGGATTACCGAAGTGGGTTTTAGAATTGAAGACATTAACAACTAGTATATACGATGGGCAAAACACCCGAAAAATCTAAAAAACAGGCTGAGAAAAGGAGAAATTTCAGCCAGTACAAAGCCTGGTTCTGGTCACTTTTCGCGATCGGAATTTCAGTAATTGTTCTACTTTTCTTATTGGCCAGCTGGGGCGTTTTTGGTTCCATGCCATCCTTTGAAGAACTTGAGAACCCCGAAACAAATTTGGCTACCGAGATTATTTCTTCAGACGGGGAGACACTGGGCAAGTACTACAACGAGAACAGGACCCCTATAAAATATGATGACTTGCCAGGTCATTTAGTCGAGGCTTTAATAGCGACCGAGGATGAGCGCTATTACGAACACGCCGGAATCGATGCTAAAGGAACTTTAAGGGCGGCCGTTTACCTCGGAAAAAGAGGGGGTGCAAGTACAATTACCCAACAGCTCGCAAAACTGCTTTTTACCGATAACGTTTCGCGAAATCCGTTGGCGAGGGGAATTCAGAAAGTAAAGGAATGGATCATTGCTACCCGATTGGAGCGGCAATACACTAAGGAAGAGATCATCACGATGTACCTTAACAAATACGATTTTCTTTATCAGGCAGTTGGAGTGCGCTCGGCTTCGAGAATCTACTTTGATAAAGAACCTAAAGATTTAAATGTGGAAGAAGCTGCAGTGCTTGTAGCGATGCTCAAAAATCCCATTTTGTACAATCCCGTAAAAGAGAATTTTAAAGATAATGCGTTTCAGAGAAGAAACGTGGTGCTGAGCCAGATGGAGGTGAACGATTATATCACCGAAGCTGAAAAAGATTCTCTACAACAACTTCCTTTAGGAGTAGAATTTTCGCCACAAGGCCATGACGAAGGAATCGCGACTTATTTTAGAGTATATCTTCAGGGGTTCCTAAAAGACTGGATCGCAAAAAATCCTAAGCCAGATGGTTCTGAATACAATATCTACCGGGACGGATTAAAAATTTATACGAGCATTGATTCCAGGATGCAGGAATATGCCGAAGAGGCTGTTGAAATGCACATGGCGAAGCTTCAGAAGGAATTTGACCGTCAAAACAGCAATAACAAAACAGCTCCTTTTAGGGATGTGACTTTAGAGGAAAGGAATGACATCATAAAAAATGCAATGCGCAGAAGCGAACGCTGGCGTATTATGAAAGATCAGGGGAAATCAACCGAAGAGATCACTGAATCTTTTGAGAAGGAGACTGAAATGAGGGTGTTTAGCTGGGACGGCGTCAGGGATACGATTATGACGCCACGGGATTCCATCATCTACTACAAATCTTTCCTGCAATCGGGTATGATGTCCATGACCCCACAAACCGGGGAAGTGAAAGCCTGGGTAGGGGGAATTGACTTTAAACACTTTAAATACGATCACGTAAAACAGGGGAAACGACAAGTGGGCTCCACTTTTAAACCTTTTGTATATGCCACGGCTATTGACCAGCTGCATTTATCGCCCTGTGATACTTTGCCAAAAAGCCTCTTCACAATTGAAGCGGGCAGGCACGGCAACATGAAGGACTGGGCTCCAGAAAACAGTGGCGGTAAAGATGATGATTATTCTGGAATGGTGAGTTTGAAAGAAGGCCTTGCAAAATCTATTAATACGGTCACCGCCCGGTTGATTGACAGAACAGGTCCAGAGCCGGTAATTGAACTGGTCGGCAAGCTGGGAATAGATACAGATAATATTCCGGCCGTACCGTCTATCGCTTTGGGAACTGCAGATCTAAGCGTTTTTGAAATGGTTTCAGCTTACAGCGCTTTCGTAAATGAAGGAGTTTACGTAAAACCAGTGATTGTGAACCGTATTGAGGATAAAAATGGAACGATTCTTTATCAGCACGTGCCCGAAACCAAGGATGTTTTAAGCAAGGAAACGGCTTATGTCACCGTCAACCTTATGGAAGGCGTGACCAGGTTTGGGTCGGGGACCCGTTTGAGGGGAAATTGGGCCACAGGTTCCGAACTTTATGAAAGGGCAGTAACAGGATATCCCTTCAACTTCGAAAACCCTATAGCCGGGAAAACAGGAACTACACAGAACCAGAGTGACGGTTGGTTTATGGGAATGGTCCCCAACCTCGTGACCGGCGTGTGGGTTGGTGCCGAAGATAGATCGGTTCATTTCCCCGGAATTGCCTACGGGCAGGGTGCTACTATGGCACTGCCAATTTGGGGAGTCTACATGAAGAAAGTTTATGCCGATGAGCAGCTGAATATTTCAAAAGAAGAATTCCCAAAACCTGAAACTATTACCATAGCCACAAATTGTGATACTTATGGCAATGCGGGTATGGATGACGGCGATAGCATTCCTGAGGAGCTCGATTTCTAATTTTACTGGTGTTTTTTTTGCGGAATTCGTAGTTACAAAGCATAAAGCCTTGTATTGGGAATGATATTTTTCGTATTTTTCAAAATAAAACTACCAATAATGATCAAGAAAACTGTAGCAGATGTTAGCAGTGCTTTAGAAGGGGTTCATGATGGCATGACTTTTATGCTGGGCGGCTTTGGCTTGAGCGGAATCCCCGAAAATGCTATTTCTGAGCTTGTACGACGTAATCTAAAAGACCTTACCTGTATCTCCAATAACGCAGGCGTAGATGACTTTGGCCTGGGGCTTTTACTTCACAAGAAACAAATCAACAAAATGGTTTCCTCTTACGTTGGGGAAAACGCCGAATTTGAGCGGCAAATGCTCAGCGGTGAACTCGATGTGGAACTTACGCCGCAAGGAACACTTGCAGCCAAATGCCAGGCAGCACAGCAGGGGTTTCCGGCAGTATACACCCCGGCAGGTTTTGGCACCGAAGTAGCTGAAGGAAAAGAAACCCGGGAATTCAATGGGAAAATGTACGTTTTGGAAGAGGCCTATAAAGCAGATTTTGCTTTCGTAAAAGCCTGGAAGGGCGATGAAGCCGGAAACCTGATCTTCAAAGGCACAGCTCGTAATTTCAATCCTTTAATGTGTGGTGCAGCGACTATAACAGTAGCCGAGGTTGAAGAACTTGTGAAGCCAGGAGAACTGGACCCGAATCAAATTCATATTCCGGGAATATTTGTACAAAGGATTTTTCAGGGAAGAAATTATGAGAAAAGAATCGAACAACGTACGGTGAGACAAAAGTGATTTGAGGATGATGTGATTTTAAGATTTGAAAATTAAAATTTATTCATATGAGAGATGAAAAGGATAATCTTATAGTTAAGAAGACTTTCGATTTTGCATTGGAAGCGATTGATTATTCTGAAAAACTTCGATCTCTTCATAAATATGAAATGGCTTCTCAACTTTTTCGAAGTGGAACTTCAATTGGAGCCAATGTTTGGGAAGCACAAAATGCCGAGAGCACTGCAGATTTCATCCACAAGTTTAAAATAGCGGCAAAGGAAGCAGATGAGACAAATTACTGGTTCAGGCTGTGCAAAGCCTCCCTTCACTATCCAGATCTAAAAGCACAATATTTTTCGGAGCTTCAATTTATCACCCGAATCACATCAAAAATAATTAGTTCAAGCAAAAAGAGTAGAGAATAGGATGTACATCTTCAAATTCTCAAAGCCACAAATTTTCAAATCAATAATATGTTAGATAAAGAAGGAATTGCCAAAAGGATCGCCAAAGAAGTAAAGGACGGGTACTACGTCAACCTTGGGATTGGAATACCAACCTTGGTGGCCAATTTTGTGAGAGACGATATTGAGGTGGAATTCCAGAGTGAAAATGGGATCCTTGGAATGGGACCTTTTCCATTTGAAGGGGAAGAAGACGCCGATCTTATCAATGCGGGCAAACAAACCATTACTGCCTTGCCAGGAGCCAGTTTTTTTGATTCGGCCATGAGCTTTGGAATGATCCGGGGACAACACGTGGATTTAACTATCCTGGGAGCAATGGAAGTAGCCGAAAACGGCGATATAGCTAACTGGAAAATTCCGGGGAAAATGGTGAAAGGAATGGGCGGTGCAATGGATTTGGTAGCATCTGCAGAAAATATTATTGTGGCTATGATGCATACCAATCGTGCCGGTGAATCAAAATTGCTAAAGAGGTGTTCTTTACCCCTTACCGGCGTGGGTTGCGTGACAAAAATTGTTACCAATTTAGCCGTTTTGGAGGTAACAGAGAAAGGCTTCAAGTTACTGGAACGTGCTCCAGGGGTAAGCGTGGAAAAAATTCAGAAGGCTACAGAAGGCTATCTGGTTGTGGAAGGTGACATTCCCGAAATGCAGTTATAGAATTTAAGGATAAAAGAGAAAGGCTGTGCTTTGTAATTAAGCACAGCCTTTTCTTTTAGTTACGGTGTTTATCTACTCAAGAATTGATGTAGAATCGCTCTTCAGGTTCACCAGGAAATCAATAGCTTCATTCAACGGGATAAATTTCCCCCTGGAGTTGACCTGTGAAAAATATTTGTGCCAGCCGGCTTCTTCAATACTCTGCTCCAATCGTTTCACATCTTCCAAAGTAGGCAGTTTCCAGACCGCCATATATCGGTACTCGCTTCTATAAGGTGTGTGTTCATCGTTCATTGCCCAACCAAGGTTTTCAACTCCGGCTTTTTTCAAGTCGTTTATAGCTTCCCCAACTTTATTCATATACGCCCGGCGGTCTTCTTTAGAAAGCTCCATCCATTTTTGCGTCACATTCCATTGTTCTACATATAAATACATAATTGCTCGATTTTAATTAATGATGTGTCAAAAAGGGCATTTTATTCGGAAATTTTTGAAAACCCGGAGCTAATCCCCAATTCTATCTAAAGATAAGAAATTTTTGAAAATATTAGGTAAAGGAAAAACTATCAAACTGAAAGAATCTCTGCTTCAGTTAAAAGCAGCTCCTGCCGAAGTTTTAAGATTACCTGCGCAATTGCCAGTACATCTTTTTCGCAGTAAGAGACGATGCGGTCAAGGTTCTTTTCTTCATAAAATACATCTCTCACTTCTGCGCCATCAATATCGTCTTTTGGGGAAGGGATCCCCAGCACATTGCAAAGCAATTTTAAAGAAGTGTAATGCTTGTAATCTCCAAACTTCCATAGTTCCAGTGTATCTAAATGAGGTACTTCCCAGGGTTTTTTTCCGAAAAGGTTTAGCTTTACAGGTAGCTCCATGTTATGGATCAACATGCGCCTCGCGATGAACGGAAAGTCGAATTCTTTGCCGTTGTGGGCACAAAGCAAATGTTGTGGCCTTTCAAAATGGTTTTCAAGCAGATTTTTAAACTCCTCCAGCAAAGGTTTTTCTTCCCCAGAAAAAGATTTCGTGCGAAATCTTCTTTCCTCTCCTTTAAAAGAAAAATATCCAACAGATATACATACTATCTTTCCAAATTCGGCCCAAATTCCTGCCCGATCATAAAATTCCCGGGCAGTAAATTCTTCCTTGCGCTGGTATTGAGTTTTCTGTTCCCACAACTTCTTTTTTTCTTCTGAAAGTTCTTCAAAAGAAGCATTTTCCGGAACAGTTTCTATATCCAGGAACAAGAGGTTCCTAAGCGCGATTTTTTTGATCATAATTTCTTGCCCAACATTTCGTAAGCTTCTTCAAGATAAGTATAAAAATCATGGGAAAGACGATATTCTTCATCCCGCAGCTTTTTACCGTTTTCTTCCCCCAGCCTTACAATAATAAGATCATCTTCGGGCAGCACAATCACATACTGTCCCAGGATCCCGCGCATATAGAAGATTTCTTTGTCCTTATAATTTTCCAGCCAAAAACCATATCCGTAATAGGGCGATTCCTTAAACCTCGGACGGATTGATTTTGCCACAAAAGACGAATCCAGCAGCTGCTCCCCGTCCCATTCTCCGTAATTCTTATATAACTTACCAAAGCGGGCGAAATTCCTGGCGCTGGAAGCAATACAGCAAAAAGCCTTTTCCATTCCGCTTTCCTGGCTGTCTAACTGCCAGAGGGCATCCCCGTCCATTCCCAGAGGTGTCCAAAATTCCTCACTGAGGTATTCAGAAAGGGTTTTTCCAGCGGCCTTTTCTATGACCATCCCAAGCAGGATGGTATTCCCACTTAGATATTCAAATCTTTTGCCTGGTGGTTTTTCTACTTCTAACGCCAAAATCTGTTTCCGAAGGTTGTCGTCCAAATACGCACGAATGGTCATGGAAAAAGGATTGGTGTAACTTTCTTCCCAGTTCAAGCCGGAAGCCATGGAAGCTAAGTCGCCCACAGTTAAAGCAGGATCGAATTGTGGGAAAAAATCTGCTACCGGTTGTTGCAGGCTTTTAATATGTCCTTCCATGATTGCTCTTCCCAATAAAGCTGCCACGATACTTTTGGCCATGGAAAAGGAATTGGTTTTTGAATCCTTGCCATATGCTTCGGAATAATTTTCAAACCAAATACTATCATTTTTTATGATCAAAAAAGCAACTGTGTTCAGTTCGTCATTTATTTTTAGTAACCCACGAGTAGGTTTTATCTTGTTGTATTCCTGGTGCAACGGCCATGGTTGTGGCTCTCCAGTCTCAATGTCCCGATTGTCAAATTCAGTATAATCGTTAATATATGCTGAAGTGTGGCCTTCTAAAAAAGTAGTTCTTATTCCCTTAAAAATGTAGTCAAAATCAAAGGCATAGAGTAGAATTGTGGCAAGCGCCAAAAATAAAAAGGTAACAAAAATGGCATTTTTGAAGCGCTTCATTTTAAAACAAGGTTTGCTGCACGCTCAGCTGTTCATGCTCCAACAGCCACTTTTTTCGCCATAGGCCGCCGGCGTAACCGGTGAGGGATCCATTACTGCCAATAACCCGATGGCAAGGTACCAGTATCCACAACGGATTCCTTCCATTGGCCGCGGCAACCGCCCTTACGGCTTTTGGATCCCCTAGTTCGCGGGATAGTTGAAGATAAGAATAGGTTTTGCCGAAAGGAATGTTTTGCAACAAACTCCACACCTGCTTTTGGAAAGTAGTTCCCGATGGGTTTAGTTTTAGATCAAACTCTTTCCGCTGGCCTTCAAAATATTCTTTTAGTTGCCGAATGGCTTCAGCAAGTTGCCGCGGAGGATTTTGATCTGTAGATATTTCATCAGAAAGGAACATGCGCGAAATGCCGTTTTCATCTCCTTCAATAATCGCCGTTCCCAATGGGGTCTGCAAAATGCCCCTATTCATTTTCTTCACTTTTAAGGATTCCGAGCTTTTTTGCCCTTTTTTCCCAGTTTTTTCTCGCCAGGAGCTGCATATCTTCAATATTGTCACTTTCATCCATGATCTCCAGTCCCAATAAGGTTTCAATTATATCCTCCATGGTTACAAGGCCAATAGTATTGCCGTATTGGTCCACCACAATGGCGAGGTGGGTTCTCTCTTTGATAAAGAGGTCAAAAAGTTCAGGGATTGGGGTGTCTTCAGAAGTGATATGGATTTCCCTTTTGAGGGTTTTTAAAGGTTCAGGGCCTTTCTCCTCCAGCATTTGTTCTAACACATCATCTTTTAAAATAAATCCGGTAACATTGTTGTGACGGCCACTATAGATCGGGATACGGGAAAATTTGAGGTGCTTATGTTCCGTATGAAAGTCTTCTATGCTTGTTTCTTCGTCTTCGGTAACAGCAACCGAAAACGGAGTCATCACATCTTTGGCCTTCACTTTTTTGAACACGAGCATGTTCTTAATAACGGTGGTTTCCTGTCCTTCAAAAACGCCTTCTTCTGCGGCCACATTGGTGATTGCTATAAATTCTTCCCGGCTCATTGTGCTTACATGGGCACTTTTGCCAATTAGCTTTGTCGTAAGCATCATAAGCCATAAAATGCCGGTATATTTCAGCGGGAATACCAAAATTTTAAGGGTTTGGGCAGTAAAATTACCGAGGGATTTCCAATGCGTGGCCCCAATCGTCTTCGGAATAATTTCAGACAGGACCAGGATCACAAGGGTCATAAGTGCAGAAACAATTCCTACCGCATTGCCCCCATCGCCATAGACTTTTTCAGCCTGCACGCCTACCAAAATGGCGCCTACCGTATGTGCTATTGTATTTATAGTGAGAATTGCGATAAGCGGCTTATCCACATCCTGCTTAAAATGCGCGAGGGTACGGGCATAGCTTTTTCCTTCGCGGGATTTTACGTGGATATAGGAAGGGGTAATGCTCAAAAAAGCCGCCTCCAGTATGGAACATAGAAACGAAAAAAAAACTGAAATAAAGGCGTACAATAGGAGTAATTCCATTCAATGGCTACTTTTAAAAAAGTAATTTACGAATTCTTATTCGGAAAAAATAAAGATGAAAAAGAATTGGTGAATACCCTTAGGTTGAGTTTTAGAACATAATGGCCACAAGATCGTCTTCGCCAATCTTGCTAAAATATTCTTCCAGATTGAACTTGCTCAACTTCTTCCGGATTTCCTTCTCTTCATGTTTGGTGTTTTCCAAAGCTTTTTCGATGGCTGCGATGTCCCTTATATGAAAAAAATCTCCCATTATCCTGACATCTTTGATAATCCCGTTTGAAACATTCATGTTCATTTCGATAGTGCCGCCAGGGGTGCGGGCGCCTTGTTTGAAGTCGTAATCGGGCGAATAACCGAAATTCCATTCCCAGGTGCTGTACTTTTCATCACGTATCTCCTGGATCTTGTTCAAATCTTCTTCAGTGAATTCATACATTTGAGCATCTTCAAAATTACGGGTGATGTAATCCATGACCTTATCTGTAAATTCGTCCAGAGTGATTTTTTCCGGCAGGTGATCGCTGATATTCGTTACCCGGTTTGGAACAGATTTCACCCCGCGATCTTTATACTTAAGCGGATTGATCTTCAAAGCGCCACTTATGTCTTTCATTTTTGAAGAAAACAAAAGCGTCCCGTGGTGCAGCACTTTGTTTTTGAAAACATGCTCAGCGTTGCCTGAGAATTTTTTTCCTTTAATGGTGAGATCATTTCGGCCTTCAAACTTTGCATCGAC
>JAGXIM010000025.1 GCA_024635665.1 Salinimicrobium sp.
AAATTGTCCCTTCTTTGAGGTTCGCAATTGAGCATCATTTGAACCTCAGGGGAAGGTCTGTCAAACCTGGCGCTGGTAATCTCCCGAAAATAGGGATCGGCATTCATTTTCTGCATAAGCAGGCCAAAGGCTGGCAGCGCCGAGTTTGCGCCTTGTCCAATCGCGGTAGAAGGAAAACCAATTCGTGGATCATCTGTGCCTGCCCAGGTGACCGAAACAAGATTTGGTGTAATTCCTACAAACCAGCCGTCTTTATTGTTTTGGGTGGTTCCGGTTTTTCCGGCAATGTCGTTTGGCAACTGGTATTTGTACCGCAATCTTGTAGCTGTGCCTTCGTCCACTGTTGCTTTCAGCATCTCAATTATCATCTGGCCAGTGGTGTTCGAAAAAGCCGGTTCAGGAGAAACTTTTGGTTCAAATTTGGCTAGAACATTCCCAAATTTATCTTCTATCCGGGTAATGTAAAAAGGTTTCGCAGCTCTTCCGCCGTTGGCAAAACTGGCGTACGAGCCGGCAAGATCTGCGACGCTCATTTCGGCAGTGCCCAGGGCGATGGAAGGATAGGCCGGGAGGTTAGGAGGGAAGCCCATTTTTTTTGCCTGCAAAAGCACATTTTCAAGGCCTACGTCAAAGAGGACTTTTACAGCAATCGTGTTTATGGAATTGCTCAGGGCCGTCATCATAGGATAATTCATATAAGGATCTTCCTCGTCAGCACCCGAATTTGAAGGCGTCCACCCCCCGCCGTAAGTTACTTCCCTAACCGAATAATACTTGCAGGGATCGATGCCGGCTTCCAAAGCCGCCGTGTAGACCACTGGTTTAAAAGTAGAACCTACCTGGCGACGGCTTTGGGCCACGTGGTCATATTTAAAATATTCGTGGTTGATCCCGCCAACCCAGGATTTTACCGCCCCGGTTGTGGGATCCATATTGATCATTCCCATGTTGAGGAATTTCATGTAGTGTTGAATACTATCGGCTATACTGGCGGAAACCATTTTCTTTTGACCCCAGTCAAAAAACTCCATGTCGGTTTTGCGGTGCAGGGAATCCATTATTTTTTCACTTTCCCAACCTTTTTCTGACAAGGATTTATACTGTGAACTTTTTTTAAGGGATTCAGTAAGCAGACTTTCCCGTTCCCAAGGGGCTTTTTTTCCGTAGGCTTTCTCAAACTGCTTTTGCAAACTGGACATATGTTCGGCCATGGCTTCTTCGGCTAAAACCTGCATTTTGTAATCCAGCGTGGTGTAAATTTGCAGGCCATCGCGGTAAATATTGTAAGGCTTCCCATCCTTGTTCAGAATGGTGTCCAGGATTGCCGAAACATCTTTTTTAAGTTCTGCCCTAAAATAAGGGGCGACGCCGTCATTATGGCTGAAAAACTGGTATTCCAGCGCAATAGGCTCTTTTTTTGCTGACAGGGATTTTTGAGAAGGTAAGAAGCCATATTTGTTCATTTGGCCAAGCACCACATTTCGGCGCTCTTTGCTCCTTTCCGGAAAAAGCCGCGGATTGTAATAATGGGAGGCTTTTAAAGTACCCACCAGGGTTGCAGCTTCGGCAAGACTGAGTTCTTTGGTGGTTTTACTGAAAAACTTTTGGGAAGCACTTTCAATTCCAAAAGTGTTGTCACTAAAGGGCACGGTGTTAAAATAAAGGCCGACAATCTCCTTTTTAGAATAAATTTCTTCCAGCCGTTGTGCAATGATCGATTCCCTGACTTTGTTCACAACCATCGAAAAGTAGCCATAGTCATTCCTTCCGAAGAGGTTTTTGGCGAGCTGAAGGGTGATGGTACTACCACCCCCCGAAGATTCATCGCCCATCAAAATGGTCTTGAAAAATACCCGAAGTAAGCTGCGGCCGTCAATACCGTCGTGTTCATAAAAGCGTACATCTTCTGTGGCAATGAGCGCATCGACCAAATGTTGCGGCAGGTCTTCATACAACACAGGTTGCCTGTCAAAAATGTAATATTTTCCTATTAATTTTCCTTCGGAAGCAAATACTTCAGTAGCTTCATCCTGTTTTAGTTCGCGTAACTCCTGTTTTTCGGGGATTTTTCCCCAAAAGCCCCAGTAAATGCTGAGGTAAAACATCCCAAAGAACAAAAAGGTTCCCAGTAAAGATCCTAACAACCACTTTTTAAGGGGCGTTAATTTTATTTTTTTAAAAATCATAAGTCAATAATAAACGAAGACTAATACAAAAACGTCTCCAAGTTTTAAAAAGCTTTAGCGGGAGGGGTGTTAATTCCGCGGAAACACTCGCTGTGCTTTACTAAATCTTTATTAATTTTTGAAAACAAAAATAAATGGTCCAAACCTGCTCCCATTTTTTATAATTGAAAAAAATTAAGATAAAAGGACCTGATTCAGTCTGCGGCTTGTTATGATAGATATTGCCGGGGAAGCAAAACAGTTGCATGTAATGGATAAATAATAGTGGAAACTTGTATATTTCGAACAAAGGCAACTTTGCACCATACATGAAATGGTATTGATATAAAAACTAAAAATAACCTATGCCCGAAGAAATTCAAACTACTTCAGTAAAAAAGAGCAAAGCGCCACTATATATTTCCCTGGCCATTATTGCTGCAGTTTTATTGAGCTATTTTTTCATCCCCCAGGTACAAACTTTCCTCGACAATGCCTGGGAAGTGCTCACTAGTGGGGATAAAGAGAGAACAAAAGAATGGGTTTCGCAATTTGGATGGTTTGGACCTATCGTGATCATTCTCACCATGGTGGTTCAAATGTTCCTCATTGTAATTCCTACTCCAATTTTAATGGTGGTAACGATCCTGGCCTACGGCCCTATAGTTGGAAGTATAATCCTGTTCGCAGCCATTTTTACTGCTTCTTCCATAGGATATTTTATAGGAAGGTATTTTGGTCCTGTGATTGTCGAAAAGTTAATTGGACCTAAAATCGAAAAGAAGATTTCTGCTTTTATTGATGAATATGGGTTTTGGACGGTGATTGTGGTAAGATTGAGTCCTTTTCTCTCAAATGACGCCATCAGTTTTGTAGGAGGGATTCTAAAGATGGGATACTGGAAATTTATGGGCGCCACAATGATTGGGATTTCACCTCTCATCATATTTGTCGCCTATCTTGGCGGAGACTATGAACGTTTAAAAACCGGGCTTATCTGGACCTCTGTGGTGAGTCTCGTCCTATTCATAGCATTTGTTTGGTGGGATAAAAAAGTGCGTAAAGACAAGCCCTAAGGTTTTCTTTGACAAAAATTATGGTCGCTGATTAATCTTTGGAAATAACCTTCCCCTGCAGCTCTTTCTTTAATTTCTTGTAAATAAATTCCTAATAAATAACTAGTAACCAATAAGTTGTGGTTAACTTTAGGTTTTTAATCGAGTGAAGTTTAAAACCCCCATCGTCTCGATCCCCGAACTCGTCAGGAATACATAACCTGACTTCCCCTATCTTTTTACTGGAGTTAGTTTTAATTAAAAATGTGTGCTATGAAAAATTTTAAATCAATGCTCGTGATGGGTTTTCTATTGGTCCTAAGCCAGGGCTGTAGTGTTTACCAATCAGAAAATTCTACTGTGGAGGAAGCAATTCAATCCCAGGATCCCATTCGGATCGTGACAACCGACAATGTTTTCTATCATTTTAAGAGCCTCCAACGTGAGAATGGCGAGTTGTACGGGATTGCCCGGAGCAATTCAGGTACTGCCAAAATGCTGCAGGACCATCTTCAAATAAATGATGGAAAGTACTTAAAAATCGCATTGCCCGAAGATGAGATCCTTCGGGTTTACCTCAAAAACAAAGGCATGAGCTCATTAGTGAATATCGGCGTGCCGGTAGTTGGAGCAGTCGGGCTCATTGGGGTTACTTCAGAAAACTTCCGCCCAGACGTGGGTTACTGAGACTCAACCAAAAAACACCACTTCATGTCGTCAAGTGACATGAAGTGGTGTCTAAAAAAGTTTTCAGAAATTAGCTTTTTTGAATGACTTTGGCAATCGCCTGCACTTCATCCAGCACCCGTAGCAGGTTTTCTCCCCAAAGCAGGGCAATTTGATCTTCGGTATATCCTCTCTTTACCAGTTCCAGGGTTACATTAAAAGATTCGGAAGCGTCGTTCCATCCTTCAACGCCACCACCACCATCAAAGTCGGAACTGATGCCCACATGCTCAATCCCAATTTTTTCCACCAGGTAATCGATATGGTCCACAAAATCTGAAACATCAACAGGTGGTACTTCCTCTTTCAGCTTTTGGATCTTGGGCTGCGAAAGTTTGCGAACCCTCCTGTAATCCTCGTAATAGTCTTTTCGCCCCTCGTCATCCATTGCCCTTACTTCGTCCCTTTCCAGCACTTTAAAACCGACTTTTTCGCCAACTTTATTGTACACTTCTTTAGTTGCAGCGCTATAGGCGTTGTGTTTTTCAGTATTCACATAAGAAGTGAAAGCTACGGTTTGCACCACGCCGCCATTGTCTTTTAACCACTGTAGTTGCTCATCATCCAGGTTCCGGCTGTGGTTGCACAAGGCGCGGGCAGAGGAGTGCGAAGCAATCAATGGAGCTTTGGATAGTTCTATCATCTGCCGCATGGCTTCTTTGGAAGGATGTGAAACATCGATCATCATCCCCAGCCGGTTCATTTCTTTCACTACTTCTTTTCCCAGAGGACTTAACCCGCCATGCATCCAGGTATCGTCTTCCTCCCCGGTATTGGAGTCGCATAACTGGCTATGTCCGTTGTGGGAAAGCGACATATATCTTGCTCCTAAATCATAGAACTTTTCAACGTTTTTAATATCTGTTCCAATGGGATACCCGTTTTCCACACCTATCATGGCCACTTTTTTGCCCTGGGCAACCAATTTCCTTACTTCTTGCGATGTGGTTGCAAAGCCAATTTGTGAAGGAGCGAGTTCTTCTGTGAGACGGTGAATGGCCTCAAACTTCGAGATCGCATTGTCGTATGCCTTTTTATAGCCGGCGGGGTTCAGTTCGTCCTGTCCTGTGTAAACAATTAGCCAGGTGACATCAATGCCCCCCACTTCCATTTTTGGCAGGTTGACCTGTGTATCCAGGTCTTGTATATAATTCTTTTCGGCGGTAAAATTATGGACGTTTATATCATTGTGGGTATCAATAGTAATCACCTTGTCGTGGATTTTTCGTGCTTTTTCCATTAAATTTCCTTCGGTTTGGGCCTGGGAAGTGAAGGATGCGAATAGGGTGAAAACGTATAGTTTCAAATATTTCATGGTTTAGGTTTAAAACCGTCAAAATAGGGATAATTTTTTAGATGTGCTGCGGGTTAAAGTCTGAAGACTTTTATCTGAAGGTTAAAACCTAAACAAGAAACTCAGAAATCTGAATTCAGATGAAGAGAACAAGAGATTGAACCATTTATTACCAAAATATTTACAGTTTTTATTTTTTTTAATTAAATTACTTAGATATTTCTTTAAGCAATCAACAAAATTTCTTATGAAAGCAAAACTGTATTTTTTGTTCTTTTTATTGTTGACTTTAAACTCTTGCAATGAAAAAAGCTCAGAAAAAAATGCTTCAGACGAAGATATTTTGTCCACGAAGTTGGAATTGACAGAATTGGATGTTTCTCAGTATCACAATCCTATTTATTTACAAGGAGAATTTGAACATTGGATCAATTCCGACGGTAACGTGGTTGTTTATACCCAGGCAGGTGACACGAAACATCAATTCATATTGGAAGGTGTTTCAGAAAATTCAGATTTATCTATCAACATCAAGGAAGTTCTGTTTTTAGATCACTTTTTCTTCCTTTCAGGTCCAGAAAAAACTTATCTCTTGACATTAGATGATCATACAACTAGCCAAGCAATGGATCTTCCTTATTTTTCCGAAAAACAGGTTGAGAAAATTTATGGAGAGGGGATTGTTCACAAATGGACTTCTGCAGATCACCCATCATATAAAGACATTAATAAAACATCTTTAAAACAGGGCGAGATTGGCGAAATTTCTAGTGGAGATGATAATTGTGATTCAGGTGGTTCAGGCGCGACCTCCTGTTCTATAACGTCTTCAACTGGAACCGGTTGTTTCGTGTCTTGCGGTGAGGGAAAATATGCCTGTTGTAAACAAACTGCGATTGGCCCTGATAGCTGTACTTGTAAAGATAAGGAATAGACAGGGTAGTCTATGACAAAAGACTACGGCTATATAATTAAAGGAGCCGTTGCACTGAAGCAACAGCTCCTTCTTTAACAACCCAAAAACTTCTTTTTCCTATTAGGTAAATATTGTCATTTCCATGTGCCTACAAAATTCCAGGCCCGTATAAACGATCAGCCACGTAACATCAATGCCGCCCATTTCCATTCACAAATTTCCTATTACCCGTAAGTATAAATACTTGGAAATTTGCTAACTGTGGGCAGAATGATGCCTTTCGTGATTCTTACAAACCTGCAATTGGATTCACTTTCTCTCTGTGGAAAAAAGGTTTGGTCCTGCAGTAACGCATCTTTTCCCCGTTGACACAAAGGTCATAGATTCCGGAGCTTTTGCTTTCTGAAACCTTTAAGATCTGAATATTTTCAATTGAAACATCATTTTCTACGGCGACCTGCTTTTTAAGATTATCAATGGTTAACCCATATTTTTCCAACCATTCTGCGATTTCCACATTGCTTTTTGGTTCATCACGGCCTGGCTGAAGTTCACATTTTTTTTCTTCCGAAATGCCCTTTTTGGCACCTGTGTCCGCAAATTTCCAGGTCTTATCCTCTTTGAGAATCACCTTTTTTCCGTCTTCGGTCTTCGCAGTTAAAACCTGGGCGTGGGAACTGGCCGCAAATGAAAAAGCCAGGAGCACGATAATTAAAATCTTCATGTTTTCCTTTTTTGAATTAGCTTTTGAGGGGGAAGACTATTGGTGCTTTTTAAAAAGAACGCAACAATCCAAATTACACCTGGACAGGCTGGGGGAGGAGGTCCGGTTCAAAGTTCCTGGAAGCTCATTTTACTTCCGGCGTATAGAATATACTGTAATAAAGATACTGAAAAAAATAGAGTCAGCCGAGAAATTTTCTTACTAACTAACTGATAAATTGTAGGTTTATGATTCGGGTGAAGGTTTTGTTAAGCGATTACAAACCTTCTGATTTATTAGGCAAGTTTCAGAAAAATTTTACCTTTAACCTTAGAGTAATAAAAACAACATTAGTATGGAAGCCAGAACATGTCCAAATTGCGGCTATAAATATTCAGTAGCAGAGTATCTAAAAAAGCCATTTTTGAAAGGTATTTATTCTCAATGGCATTGCACAAGTTGCAGGACAAACCTCACCAGTGTCGAAAAAAGGCGCTGGTACCTATCTTTTATAGGTGTTTTCCCTGTGGTCCTTACACCCTATATTGCCGAATGGTTGCTTTCTGCCGGATTTTCTACTGCGATTAGTTGGACTGGCGCAATATTCATTCTGGCATTCTGGACGTTCTTTATCTTTAGCTTTGAAAAATTTGAACTTGCTCAATCGAATAGAGTAGGAATAGGTGAGTCTTCCAAAGAACCTATACAAGGGGACTAATCCTAAGCGATAAAATCATTTAATTAAAAGATGCGGGTACTCCCTATTTCCCAAAAAGAATATTTTGATGGAATACCTCACTTTTGCAAGGGTTATCCACGTGCTTGCAGTAGTTTTGTGGATAGGAGGGGTGACAATGGTCACTACTGGTTGTTCTTCACCATCGTATTGTTTGTGTTGGAACCTTTCTTCTTACACAAATTGTTCAGGAAGTATGCAGAAAAAGACCCGGGAAAGGCTTTTAAAATCATGCACCGTGCCCATTGGGTTCTATTGATCTTAAGCTTGATAACAATTTTTGGTGCCGTAGCCGGGGGACATGGTTGGTACCTGTTTTAATTCAAATTTTAGTCTTAAATTAGATTTAGCGTTGTAAACATTTTATCGATTTCTATTTTTCTAACCAATGAAACAATATTTTTATTCCGACGGCCTGGCAAAACAAGGTCCTTTTAGTCTTGACGAATTAAAGGAACAAAAAATTAGCCGTAACACTATGGTTTGGCACCACCCCATGGAGAAATGGAGGCCAGCCGAGGAATTGCCCGAACTTCAGGAAATGTTCGTGTTTGAACCGCCCAAACCGCCTGCGACTTACCAGGCAGAAGAAAGGAAGGCAAATACAGGATTTGCATATGGTCGACGCCCACCAAGAAGTTGGCTGGTGGAGTCCATCCTGGTTACCCTTTTTTGCTGCATGCCGTTTGGGATTGCAGGAATTGTGAATGCTGCCCGGGTTGAATCACGGTTTAGCGCAGGGGATTTGGAAGGAGCACAAAGAAGTTCAAATGAAGCAGGGAAATGGACGAAAATCGGGTTCTGGCTTGCGGTGGCAGGAGCTGTTATTTATGGAATTTTTATGGTGATAGTGGTTGGGTTTAACTTATAAGGAAATATTAAAGTGGAGTGGTTTCGCAGGTCTTTTTCTGGGCCTGCTGGCTGTGTATTATATATTTGATCCTGCTTTGGTGGGATTTTTTCCAGCTTGCCCTTTTTATTCCCATACCGGACTTTTATGTCCCGGTTGTGGCTCCCAACGGGCGATCCATCATTTGTTGAACCTCCAGTTTTCTGCTGCCTTTAACCATAATGGCCTCTTGCTGGTTTCTATTCCATATCTTTTCCTGGGAATGGGTTTTGACAGGATCAAAAAACCTTCAGAAAAGGCACTTAAATGGCGTAAAACTCTATTCGGTAAAAAAGCTATCGTGTTTGTGCTATTGGTAATAGTCTCTTTCTGGATATTTAGGAATGTTTGGTAAATTTTTTTGAATTGATCAAATACCATCCAAAAATGGCATTTCTGAAGCATTTTTTTCTGAAGATTGTATATATTTTGATTTTTTCAGGTTAAAACCGGAAAAAAGATCTTAAAATCATTTTGCTTTCTTCAGAAATAATTTTTACCTAACTTTCTCATCACCAACCAATCTTATGAAAAGGTCAAAAATTTATGCATTTTTTCTCGGGCTTCTGGCTGGAGCTTTTTCGACAGGTTTCAGCCTTACAACGAGCTGGAGATTTTTGGGGTGGATTACCGAATCATCATGGCTGTCGCAGCGCTCGTCTTTTCATTTTTATTCAGGCTTTTCTCCCGGGCAGGTACAACCACAACTGCACTTTTTATTGCGTATGGAATATTATCGGCACTTATCTTAAGAATATTGTTGGATGTTATTCGCGATCCCACCGACCATAATCTATGGCCGCTTGAAATCGCTATTTTTGTGGTGATCGCTTTTCCCGCGACCTTCATCGGCGCGTATTTGGCAGAATTGATACATTGGACGAGAAAAAGGAAATAAAGGAAGTGGATTTACTTCTGGCATGGAGTTTCAAATAATTTCCAGAGGATGAACGTAACAAAAAAAATAAAATGCGTCTTACTAAGTAGGTTAAACTCCCATAATTAGATGTATGACGATCGATGAAGCCATAAAGATCCTGGAAATTTCCTCCAATGAAACGGGAAGTCAGGCAGAGTTGAAGCTGAAGCAGCGGTTTGGAAATATCCTTCATGAATTAAAAAATAAAGATTTTACCCCAGCCCAGCAGGAAATCCTGGAAAAGGAATTGGATTTGCTGTTTTCGGATCTCGACCTAAATTCTAAAAATTCACAAAAAGAACTAAAGAAGCGCCTGAACCGGTTTATAAAAAATCTGAGGGTCAAGTTCTCCTTGATCCCCGAAGGCTATTGTGCAGGAAATGGAATGATCTTCGGGATCATTGTGGGCAGTTTTGTACTGGCGATTTCAATTGTTTATACAGATTCGGTACTTAAATATTACGCACCACTGGCCGGGCTTATCCTTGGAATGTTGATAGGCTCTATCCTGGACAGGGAAATCAAGAAGCAGGGAAGGACACTGCTCACCAAGATGTATTGACCCAAAATAAGTTCCAAAAAGCCCATTTTTGATGCCTCTTTATTTCATCGCCTTGATCCCACCTGCACCGCTTAGTGAAGAAATAACAGGCTTAAAGCAGGAGTTTAAATCGAAATATGCCGCGAAACATGCTTTAAAATTGCCGGCACACCTCACCTTACAAATTCCCTTTAAGCTGGATAAAGAAAGGGAACCGGAATTAAAAGATTTACTGCAGTCTATAGCCCATGAACAGAAAACTTTTGAAGTAAAGTTGTCTGGCTTTGGTGCTTTTCCGCCCCGGGTCATATTTATTAAAGTTACCAATCCCAATCCTGTTGTTGATCTGCATGAAAAGATACAGGGTGTGCTGGAGGAGCTTTTTTCTTTGCAGGACGGGGAGAAAACTCGCGAACTGCACCCTCACTTTACCATCGCCACCAGGGATTTGAAACGCAAAATTTTTCCTTCGGCCTGGGAGGAATTCAGCAAAAGAAACTTTGATGCTGCCTTTGTTGCCAGGCAATTCAGTCTTTTTAGGCATAATGGGAAAACCTGGGATCGGGTCGCAGAGTTTTCCTTTGTCCCCAACATTGAACCTTGAACAAATTTTTTCCAAAAGCTTGCTTTGTGTTCGAATTTTAAACTTGGAAAGCCTATTTTTATAGTTCTTAACAACTATTTGTGCAACCATAAAAACCAGGCAGGCCCATGCATTTTCCGCTACTCCAGGATATTGTGATTTTACTATGTTTTTCTGTGGTGGTGGTGTTTGTTTTGCAACGTTTTCGGCTGCCGTCCATTCTTGGATTTTTGCTAACGGGGATTATAATTGGGCCTTTTGGTTTCAGTCTCATCGAGAACCATGAAGAGGTAGAGTTACTCTCAGAAATTGGCGTGATCCTCCTGTTGTTCGTGATTGGGATGGAATTGACGGTGAAAGAACTGGTGTCGATCAAGCGTACCGTGTTCTACGGGGGATTTCTCCAGGTAGGCCTTACAGTTGCTGTAACCACTGGGATTTACCTCTTTCTGGGTTTCCCCTGGAATGAAGCCGTTTTTATAGGTTTCCTTTTTTCTCTTTCCAGTACAGCTATTGTGCTGAAGATTTTACAGGACCGTAATGAAATCACAGCGCCACATGGCCGTACTGCCCTGGGGCTGCTTATTTTCCAGGACATAATCGTCATTCCAATGATGCTTTTTACGCCCATTCTGGCGGGAAACTCTACCAATATAGGACAAGAAGTGCTTATGCTCCTTATAAAATCGGGGCTTGTCGTGGTCTTTACGTACGTAAGCGCCCGTTATCTTGTCCCGCGTGCAATGCACCTCATAGTCAAAACCAGGAGCAAAGAATTGTTCCTTCTTGCCACGATCACCCTCTGTTTCACGGTGGCTTTTGTAACGGCTTCAGCTGGACTATCACTTGCTTTTGGAGCTTTTATCGCCGGCTTGATCATTTCAGAATCTGAGTATAGCCACCAGGCTACCAGCACCATCCTGCCTTTACGGGAATTGTTCATCAGCTTCTTCTTCATATCCATAGGAATGTTGCTCGACCTGGATTTCTTCCTTAAAAATTTTGCAGTGATCCTATTAATGGTCTTTGCTGTTTTCATATTGAAAGGAAGCATTGTGGCCATCACGGCCGCTTTTCTGCGGTATCCTTTGCGGACAGTCCTGCTCACGGGACTTGCCCTGTTCCAGGTTGGAGAATTTGCTTTTATTCTTTCAAAGGTTGGACTGGAAAATGGACTACTAACCTTCGAAATGAACCAATATTTCCTTTCGGTTTCGGTCTTTACCATGCTATTGACCCCATTTGTGATCATTTTTTCAGAAAAAATTTCCAGCCTTTTGATTACCCCAAAACTGCACCGCCCGTGGAGCAGGATTATTTCCCCAAAGCAAACTGTGAAAGTAGAGGAACCTGAAGAACTGGAAAACCATTTGGTAATTGTGGGCTACGGAATCAATGGAACCAATGTTGCAAGGGCTGCCAAATATTCTAATATCCCGTATGTGATCCTGGAATTGGATGCTCAAATTGTGAAACAGGCAAAAGCGAAAGGAGAGCCAATCCGTTTTGGGGATGCGGGGCAGGAGCATATTTTGGAATCAGTAGAGGTGAAAAAGGCCAGGGTAGTGGTAATTGCTATTTCCGACCCAAAAGCCACGAAGACCATTGTTTCAAATGTGCGGCACATATCGCCCTCGATCTATTTGGTGGTAAGGACCCGCTATGTCAAAGAAATAGAAACACTTCTGGCCCTCGGGGCAGATGAAGTAATTCCCGAAGAATTTGAGACTTCGGTAGAGATTTTCTCGCGGGTCCTCATCAACTATTTGGTTCCCATGGATGAGCTGGAGAGTTTGGTGGCGAAAATTCGTGAAGATAATTATGAATTGTTCCAATCCCGAAAAGTTCTGCCCCGTACACTTTCTTCCACAAAAATACCCGATTTTAAGATTACTTCGGTGCGGGTAAATGCCGACAGCGGGCCCGTGGTTGGGAGATCCATAGAAGATATCCACGTGCGACGAAAATATGGAGTAAGCATCCTGGCCATCTTGCGGAAAGATAATATGATCAATAGGGTAAGGCCCGAAGAAAAATTACTTCAGAACGACCTTGTGTTTATCAGCGGCGATCAGGAACATATTGATCAATTTTTCAAAGCGGTGAACTAATTTTTCCCGTAAATTTTTCAGCAGTACGAAAACGTTTGAAAAAATACTAAAACCTGATATTTGTCATGATGGAATGCCTTTTACCACCTTATTTTTGGGGCATCTAAAGAAGGCA
>JAGXIM010000026.1 GCA_024635665.1 Salinimicrobium sp.
TTAATATTTTTCAGTTTTATACTTCCCAAAACCTTATTTTTTACAAAGATAGAAACAATTCAGAAGACATACCCCTACTGGTCGATTTGATGTTTATTTTCTTTAATTTTGGGCTTTTTAAGAAGAACCAGAAATTATGGCCGAAGAAAAGAGATCCCTCAATTTTATTGAGCAATTAATAGAAGAAGATCTACGCAAGGATTATAAAAGGGAAGAACTGCAGTTTAGGTTTCCACCCGAGCCTAATGGATACCTTCACATTGGGCACGCAAAATCTATTTGCCTCAACTTTGGCCTGGGCCGCACATACAATGCGCCTGTTAACCTTCGGTTTGACGACACGAATCCCATCAAGGAGGAGCAGGAATATGTGGATTCGATAAAAGAAGATGTAAAATGGCTGGGATTTGAATGGACCAAAGAATGTTATGCATCCGATTATTTTCAGCAGCTGTATGACTGGGCCGTGGAACTTATCAAGAACGGGAATGCGTATGTTGACAGCCAGCCTTCCGCAGCGATGGCCGAACAAAAAGGAACGCCTACCCAACCGGGAAAAAACAGTCCATACCGGGATCGTTCGATAGACGAAAACCTGGAGCTTTTTGAAAAGATGAAGAATGGCGAGACTACAGAAGGCGCGCATGTTTTAAGGGCTAAAATAGATATGGCTGCGAAAAACATGTTGATGCGTGATCCTGTCATGTATAGAAGTCTTCATAAAAAGCACCATCGAACAGGTGACAAGTGGATGATTTATCCACTATACGACTGGGCCCATGGACAAAGCGATTATATGGAAGGGGTCACACATTCCTTCTGCACGTTGGAATTCGTGATGCACAGGGAGCTTTATGAGTGGTTTTTGGAGAAGGTTTATGAGGAAGGGAAGATCAAACCTAAGCAGCGGGAATTTGCGCGCTTAAATCTAAGCTATACAATCATGAGTAAGCGAAAGTTGGCTGAATTGGTCAACAAGAAGGTCGTTTCCTCCTGGGATGATCCAAGAATGCCCACCATTAGTGGTTTAAGACGAAGAGGTTACACACCGGCTTCTATCAGGAAATTTGCAGAA
Organism: Salinimicrobium sp.; assembly: GCA_024635665.1. Classification (GTDB taxonomy): domain Bacteria; phylum Bacteroidota; class Bacteroidia; order Flavobacteriales; family Flavobacteriaceae; genus Salinimicrobium. The sequence continues at coordinate 1,076 of JAGXIM010000026.1, forward strand.
ACTATTGGAGTGGCAAAAAGGGACAATGTCATTGATGTTTCTTTGCTGGAATTTTGCATTCGGGAGGATCTCAACAAAACTGCGCCACGCGTAATGGGCGTATTGGATTCGGTAAAATTGGTGATCACCAATTACCCTGAAGGTGAAGAAGAATGGCTGGAGACCGAAAATAATCCTGAAGATGAAACTGCGGGAACACGTACAATTCCTTTTTCTAAGGAATTGTACATCGAAAAAGAGGATTTCAAGGAGGAAGCAAACCGGAAGTTTTTCAGACTTACTTTGGGAAAGGAAGTCAGGCTGAAGAGTGGATACATCATCAAAGGCGAAAAGGTAGTCAAAAATGAAGCAGGGGAGATCACAGAAATCCACTGTACCTATGACCCAAAAAGCAGAAGTGGGAGTGGGACCGAAGAATCTATGCGCAAGGTAAAAGGTACGCTTCACTGGGTTTCTGCAAAACATGCAATAGAAGCCGAGGTAAGGCTTTACGACAGGTTGTTCAACGTCGAAGCTCCAGATGCCGATAAAGAAAAGGACTATATGGAATTTTTAAACCCCGATTCTCTAAACGTAATTACGGCTTTTGTGGAGCCTGGTCTTAAAAATGCCGGGCCTATGGAACAATTCCAGTTTCAAAGATTGGGATATTTTAACATCGACAAAGACAGCACAAACGACCATCTTGTTTTTAATCGCACGGTCACACTGCGGGATTCGTGGGCAGGGAAAAACAAAAATTAATCCCTTTTTTTACTTGTTAAGAGTAATTTAGCATAGAAAATTAGATATTAACCGGTTATTAACAGGAGGACAGGCTACAATATTTTATATTTGGAAGTCAAGTAGAATACTAATTTAATAACCAACGATATTATGGCAAATTCAGGAAGTACATTTTTAGCATTATTAACCGGAGCAGCGATAGGCGTAGGCCTCGGAATGTTATATGCACCTGACAGTGGAGATGAAACCAGGAAAAAACTGGGAGAGAATGCAAGAAGGACTCAGGACGATCTTAATAAACGGTATAAGGAAACTTCTTCTAACCTTAGCCAAAAAGCTAAACAAGCGAAAATGGATTTTGAGGAAAGACTCGAAGAAACCTTGTCTTCTGCCAGTTTTAAAGCAGATGAGATCTTGAGTAGTCTGGAAGGCAAACTCGATGAGCTAAAAAAGCAGAACGCCAAGTTTCAGAAAGAAAAGAAGGCCGGAAAAGATACTTCTTCTGATAATGTAGTAGTATAATACAAATATGGCATTCGAAAGAATATCCCAAAACTTACAAAGGTTAAACGAAAACATACGCTCTTTAGCACAAAGTAGTGCGGACTACTATAAACTGGATTTGTTTAACAAAACTATGAAGGGCGCTACTGCTGCAGTGAAATACTCGGCAGTAGTTTTTTTCATTCTCTTTGCAATCCTTTTCTTATCCATTGCAGTATCTGTGGCCTTGAGCAGCTGGTTAGAAATACCCAGCGTTGGCTTTGTTATCGTGGGAGGTTTATATCTGCTAACGGGACTTATCATTCTTCTTTTCGGGGGTGGTATTATCAGTAAAGTGATGCTTTCAGCAGCTTCGAAAAAAGTTTTTCAGGAGCCTGAAAAAAAGCCCAAAGAATCACATCCGGAATTTACTTCTCAAACTAACTTTCGCAATGACGAAATTATAATTAAAGAAGAAGATGAGAGAGTATAAAAGCTTTAAAGAGTTAGATCGTGATTTGAAACTGCTCAAACTTCAGCAGGAAATCGATAAAGAAAAAGTCCTTTTAAGTTATAACCAAACCAGGGAAAGCCTGGCTCCCAAGCAAATGCTAAGGAGTGTAGCAGGGAGTATTTTCAAAAACGCCCTTGTATTAAGAGGCGCAACCAAAGTGTTAGGTTTTATTGGGGATAAATTGCGCTAATCCTAATTTTCTCCGGTTGGATTATCTTGATTTTCTGGTGCCTCGGGCGTTGGTTTTATGAATTTACGTTGTCCTTTTTCTTCCTTTTTTTTCCTTTTTTCTTCCCTTAACGCATTCTCTTTTTTCATGGCCTCTCCAATTTGGTTGGAAGCCGAGAAAGAGGCAATCATATTATTGAGCATATCGCTTCCCGTTTGGGGCGAGTTGGGAAGCAGGATAAGGTTGCTTTGGGTTTCTTCCCCAAGCGATTGCAAGGTGTCGTAATGTTGGGTCACAACAATCAAAGCAGAAGCTTCCTGGGAATTGATCCCAACATTGTTTAAGACATCCACACTTTCTTCCAATCCGCGGGCTATTTCGCGACGTTGATCGGCAATCCCCTGTCCCTGTAGTCGCTTGCTTTCGGCTTCAGCACGGGCTTTAGCCACGATTTTGATCCTTTCGGCTTCCGCTTCGTACTCGGCGGCCACTTTTTCCCTTTCCGATGCGTTGATGCGGTTCATGGCCGCCTTTACCTGCATGTCGGGATCAATATCAGTAACAAGGGTTTTGATGATGTCGTATCCATATTCTTCCATGGCTTCATTTAGTTCCCTTTTTACAGCAATGGCAATATCATCTTTTCTTTCAAACACATCATCCAGCTTCATTTTAGGAACTTCGGCTCGTACAACGTCAAAAACGTACGAAGTGATTTGATCGTTGGAATTTTCCAGTTTGTAGAAAGCATCGTAAATGCGGGAGGCAATCACCTGGAACTGCACCGAAATTTTCAGCTTGACAAAAACATCATCCTTGGTTTTAGTTTCTACCAGCACATCCAGCTGCTGGACTTTAAGGTTGATCCTGCCCGAAATCTGGTCGATTATCGGCATTTTGAAGTGCAAACCACTGTTGCTGATGCGTTGAAATTTTCCGAAGCGCTCAAGAACGGCAGCAGTTTGTTGTTTTACGGTAAATACGCCCGAGAAAAGGATTATGAGGGCAAAAACAATTATAATTAGGGTGAAAATGGTTGCGATCATTATTTATGGTTGGTTTATTTTAACCTAAAGATAGAAAATAAACTTTTACATTTACCCGTTCGATAATCTAAAATCCCCCAAAATTGTGGATCTTAAGAAATTAATGTTTTTTGTGGCCGTACTGTTTTTTTCGTTTAATTCCACCGCACAGCGCGTATGGGAAGGCCAATACAACAGATTGGGCTTACAAGTTGGCGCCAACCATTTTAATATCCATACCAATGAGCTTGCGGTTACAGGCAAGACAAGTTGGACTGCTGGTTTTACAGCACGTGCGTCTTTTTACAACGATTTCCAGTTCGTTTACGGGATTAATTTTTTCGATTTTAATGTGGATATGACTGGTCGGGAAAAGTTGGCACAGGACTCTCCTTTCGAAGCAATTCCTTATAACATGATTGGGGTGCAGGCGAATTTCTTCGGAAGCTATAAGCTCTATAGTCATTATGTAAGTGTGGAAGCGGGTCCGGTATTACAGGTCAATGGCAAATTGGAGCCGCGGCAGGACAAGGAATTGAGTTATGTGGGGAATTATAATGTGCAGGCGATCGACATCGAAAATGTGTCGCCGGTAAATGTAAACCTGGCCGTTGGTTTATCGGGTGGACTTGAAAGTTTCAAACTAGGGGTCCAATATCAATATGGGATCAACAATTTTTTGAATCCCCTTAATGATGAAGGCCTGGACGAAAAAGACGGTTCCCTGCCCAATTTCAAAGGAAATATGAGCCTAATCGTAGCAACGCTCACTATGTACCTTTAAAAAATGTTTACTAAAAATGCCCTTTTTGAGAGGTAATCCTGGATTTTCCTTTCCAAAAAGGGCATTTTTTTATCTTCTTATTTTAAACGCTCCTGCGCGTTTTTCAATCTGGATATCGTTTCTTCTTTTCCTATGGTTGATGCGATTTCAAACACATCTGGACCTTGCATGGCACCTACGAGTGACAACCTAAAAGGCTGCATGACTTTTCCGAAGCCAATCCCTTCACTGGTGATCCAGGATTTTACTTTTTCCTGAACGTTTGAAGTGCTAAAATCTTCGGTTCCTTCAAGGATCCTTATCATGTCGTCGATTATACCAGGAGTTTCTGCTTTCCAGGCTTTTTTAGCTGCTTTTTCGTCGTAGTTTTCAGGAGCCTTGAAGAAGTAGCTGCCCATTTCCCAAAAGTCGCTTACAAAGCTTGCCCGTTCCTTTAATAAGCCAATGACCTTTTGCAGGTAAGACTTAGAAAATGAAAGATCTTTTTGTTTTAAGATTTGGTCTAAGTCTTCTGCAAGTTTTTCCTCGTTGGCTTCCTGCATGTAATGGTGCTGGAACCACCTGGTTTTTTCGGGATCAAATTTGGAACCTCCTTTTGATACGTGTTCTAAACTGAAAGCTTCCACCAGTTCGGCAAGGGAATAATTCTCTTTTTCACTGCCACCACCTTCATTCCAGCCCAATAGGGCAAGCATGTTGGCAATGGTTTCCGGGAAATAACCTTCTTCGCGGTATCCGCTGAAGGTTTCCCCTGTTTTTTGATCCTTCCATTCCAGGGGAAACACCGGAAATCCCATTTTATCCCCGTCGCGTTTGCTCAATTTTCCTTTGCCCTGTGGTTTAAGGATCAATGGGAGATGTGCGAACTTTGGGGTTTCCCAGTCAAAAGCCCGGTACAATAGAACGTGCAGGGCGAGAGAAGGCAACCATTCTTCCCCACGAATCACGTGCGTGATTTTCATTAAATGATCGTCCACAATATTTGCAAGGTGATAAGTAGGCATTCCGTCGCTTTTGAACAAAACTTTGTCATCCAAAACCTGACTCTCCACCGTCATTTCCCCGCGAATTTCATCTTTTAAATGCAGCGTTTCCGCCTCGGGGCTTTTGAATCTGATTACATAAGGTTCACCGGCTTTTATTTTTTGATCGATTTCAGTTTTGGAAAGGGAGAGGGAATTCTTCAGTTTTTGGCGGTTATGCCAGTTGTAAATAAAAGTTTTTCCCTTGCTTTCATGATCGTTCCTGTGGTGTTCCAATTCGTCTGAAGTATCAAACGCATAATACGCATTCCCCGAGGCGATGAGCTTATCTGCATATTCCCGGTATAGGTTTTTGCGTTCGCTCTGCCGGTAAGGACCGGCATCGCCAGGTTTTTCTGGCCCCTCGTCAAAAGGGATGTTGCACCAGTTGAGGGATTCAACGATATAATCTTCGGCACCTTCCACAAAGCGTGCCTGGTCTGTATCTTCAATTCGCAGGATAAAATCACCTCCATGTTTTTTGGCAAAAAGATAATTGTAAAGGGCTGTTCTAACCCCACCTATATGTAAAGGCCCGGTTGGGCTTGGTGCAAATCGCACTCGTACTTTTCCTGTAGTCATAATCCTGGTTTTAGTGAACAAAGATAAAGGATTCTTTAGGTTATGGAAACCGGCCCGGAAATCTGTTTTTGGAAAATCTGTTTTACAAATAAAATTGTTATTTTAGGAGACGGAAAAGGGGAGGGGCATGGATAGTTTCAAAAATTTAAAGGGAAAATTAGAATCTTTTATCAGGAAATATTACCTGAATGAACTCTTAAAAGGGCTCATCTTTTTTGTGGCAATTGGCTTGCTGTACTTCCTGTTAGTGCTTTTTGTGGAATATTTGTTTTGGCTATCGCCGGGTGGCCGCACCGTTTTATTCTGGGCATTCGTCCTGGTGGAAAGTTTTTTGTTTATCAGGTTCATACTTTTTCCGTTGCTCAAGCTTTTCAGGATTTCGAAGGGGATTGATTATACGGAAGCGTCGCGGATAATAGGAAAACATTTTCCTGAAGTGAATGATAAATTGCTCAACCTGCTCCAGCTGAAGGGAAATTCAAAACAAACCGAATTACTCCTGGCGAGTATCGATCAAAAAGCTGAAGAATTGCGGCCTGTCCCGTTTTCCATGGCAGTGGATTATAAGAAAAATTTGCCGTTTCTGAAGTATGCTGCCATTCCCGTACTTGTGATCTTATTGATCATAATTTCCGGGCAAAGCCAGGTGTTCTCTAGCAGTTATGAACGGGTGGTCAACTACAAAGTGGCGTACGAACCACCCGCACCCTTCTATTTTCAAATAAGGAACGAAAGTCTGAAGGTTCGGGAGAATGAAAGCTTTATTGTACAGGTCAATACAGCTGGAAATACAGTGCCCGAAATGGCATCTGTACACTACGATGGACAGACTTACTTTATGAACAGAATTTCCCCCGGGGTTTTTCAGTACACTTTTGAACCTATGGATTCCTCTTTTGAGTTCTATTTATCTGGAAATGAAGTGGTTTCAAAAAAATATTCAGTCGACGTTGTAAAGGTGCCAAAAATGCGGAATTTCAGAATGTTTTTGGATTTTCCCCGGCACACCGGCCTGGAAGACAAGACCGTTGAGGGCACTGGTAATGCAACAGTTCCTGAGGGCACTGAAATTGAATGGTTACTGGAAACCACGTCTACCGATAAAATTGAAATGTCGGCCGGAGATTTTGTTCAGGAATTTGAGAGAGAAGGGGACAGATTTTTCCTTGAAAAACAGGTGCTAAATCCGATGAATTATGCAATAAGTACCTCTAACCGTGAAGTCTTAAATGGAGAACAGCTCTTATACGGAATTGAGGTTGTGCGGGATGAATATCCGGAATTGGTTTTAGAGCACAAAATGGATTCCCTGGACGGCGAGACGCTTTATTTCTACGGAAAATTTTCAGATGATTACGGAATTTCAGCAGTGAGAATGGTGGTCGATTCCGGGGAGAATTCAGAAGAAAAAAAGATCATCCCGATGAAGGTAGGTAGAGGGAGCATTGGAGAATTCTTAAGCAGTTTTCCTGATACCTTAGCACTCAAAAAGGGCAAATCATACAATGTTTTTTTTGAGGTTGTTGACAATGATGTGCTCAACGGGTACAAGAAGATAAAAAGCAAAACCTTCAGCTTTAGAAAGAAGACCGAACAGGAGGAAAAAGAGGAAAGGTTGCTTCAGCAAAACGAAGCCATAAAAGCCATGGATGGTTCCCTTGAAAAACTGAAGCTTTCCAAACAAGAATTGGAAGAACTGTCGAGGCTGGAAAAGCAGAATTCAAACCTAAACTACAATGACCGCAAGAAGCTGGAGAATTTCCTGAAAAGACAAAAGCAACAAAACGCCATCATGAAATCTTTCACAGAAAAGCTCAAGAAAAGCCTGGACGAAAGTAATGAGCCTCAAAATGAAGAATTAAAAAACAACCTGGAGGAGCGGCTATCAAACCGGGAAGAGGAATTACAGAAGAATGAAAAACTCCTTGAAGAGCTGGAGAAGTATTCTGAGAAAATACAGGAGGAAGGACTTTCTGAAAAACTCGAAGAGCTTTCGAAGAATTCCAGAAACCAGGAAAGGAATCTGGAGCAGATTTTGGAACTCACCAAGCGATATTATGTGCAGGAAAAGGTGCAACAAGTTGCTAATGAATTGCTCGATTTGAGTAAGCAACAGGAAGATTTAGCGGAAAAGGCGGAAGAAAACACGGCAGCGGCACAAGATTCTTTATCTAAGGAAACTGAGGAAACCCTGGATGAATTAAAGGAGCTGGAGAAGGAAAATGAGGAATTGAAGAAGCCAATGGACCTGGGAAGTGAAGGGGAAGAGAAAGAGGAGATCAGGGAGGAGCAGAAAAAGGCTTCTGAAAACCTTGAGCAGGGGAATAAAAAAGATGCTGAGAAACAACAAAAGAAGGCCGCTGAAGAAATGAAAATGCTCGGAGCGAAAATGCAAAAACAGTCTCAGATGGGAGGAATGGAACAAATGCAGGAAGATGTGGATATGTTACGGCAGATCCTTGATAATTTGGTCACCTTTTCTTTTGAGCAGGAAGATTTAATGGAGGAGTTTAGGAAAATGGGCGGGGAAAGCGCCAATTTTGCCTCTAAGTTACGACGGCAGGATTTGCTGAAGGAAAACTTTGAACATATTGATGACAGCTTGTATTCATTGGCGCTGCGGAATGCGATGATTAGTGAGGAGATCACCTCGAAGGTTATAGATGTGGACTATAACCTGGAACAGAGTCTGGTGAGGCTTTCCCAAAATGATATCCTGCAGGGGGTTGGAAGCCAGCAATATGTAGTGACTGGAGCGAATGATCTTGCCAACTTGCTGAGCTCAATTTTGGGGAATATGCAACAAATGTTGAGTCAGGCATCCGGAGCGGGCTCCGGGAAAGGACAGGAAATGCAGCTTCAGGACATTATTCAAAAGCAAGGTGAATTGAATGATGAGATGCTGGAAGGGATGAAAAAAGGACAAAAAGAGGATGGGAAAGAAGGAGAAGATGGAAAGGGAGGAAAGCAAGAAGAGAATAACGGGGAATTGTTCAGGATTTTTCAGGAACAACAGAAATTACGCAGAGCTCTGGAGGAAATTTTAGACAAGGAAGGAAAAAAAACAGGTGCAGGCAATGTTGAAAAAGAAATGGAACAAATCGAAAAGGAACTGCTGGAAAAAGGAATGAATCCTGAAACCCTTCAAAAGATGCAACAATTGGAACACAAATTGCTGGAATTGGAAGAAGCTGAATTGGAGCAGGGAAGAAAACGCGAGAGGGAATCGAATACGAATAAGGAAGAATTTGAAAACGATTCTGATACGCAAATTATCAGGGCCAGGGAATATTTTGAGACCACTGAAATTTTAAACAGACAAACCTTACCTTTGCGGCAAATTTACAAGCAAAAAGTCAAAGAATATTTTGAGCGAGGAGAAGATTAATTTTTACGCAGAAAACGATTTTCAGTTTGGTGACGAATCCCGGTTTGAGAGTTGGTTGAGACAGGTCGTTACTTCTGAGGGTAAAAAGACCGGCGAGATAAGTTTCATCTTTTGCGATGATGAGTACCTCTTGAAAATCAACAAAGAATACCTCGATCACGATACCTACACCGACATAATAAGTTTCGATAATTCCTTAGGGAATATCCTTAATGGTGACATATTCATTAGCACCGAAAGGGTAGCCGAAAATGCCATTTCTTATGAAGTTTCTTTTGAGGAGGAACTTAAAAGGGTAATGGTGCACGGGGTCTTACATTTTTGCGGATATACAGATAAAAGCACTGCTGAAAAAGAGGTAATGCGTGAAAAGGAAGAAGAAAAAATGAAAATGTTCCACGTGGAACAATAGAAGGAGAATTTATGTTTCAAACAGTATATGATGTAATTGTGGTGGGCGCAGGACACGCTGGGAGCGAGGCCGCTGCCGCTGCCGCTAATATGGGTTCTAGCACTTTGTTAGTAACCATGAATCTGCAGAATATTGCCCAAATGAGTTGTAATCCTGCGATGGGCGGGATTGCAAAAGGACAAATTGTAAGGGAGATAGACGCTCTGGGAGGATACAGTGGATTGGTGAGTGATACCAGTGCGATACAATTTAAAATGTTGAACAAATCCAAAGGACCGGCAATGTGGAGCCCCAGGGTTCAAAGCGACAGAATGATGTTTGCTGAACATTGGCGGTTGCGACTGGAGGCCACAAAGAATCTGGATTTTTATCAGGAAATGGTGTCCGGGTTGATTGTGGAAAACAAGAAAGCTGTGGGTGTCAGGACTTCTTTGGGCTTGGAAATTAAGGGGAAAAGTGTCATTCTTACGAATGGAACGTTTCTTAATGGCTTGATACATATCGGGGACAAGCAAATGGGAGGTGGAAGATCTGGCGAACGAGCATCAAAAGGAATTACAGAAGAGTTGGTGCAGTTAGGTTTTGAGGCCGGGAGAATGAAGACCGGAACTCCGCCCAGGGTGGATGGCAGATCTCTGGATTATTCCAGGATGATAGAGCAACCCGGGGATGACATTCCCGCGAAATTTTCTTATTTGGATGAAACTTCCCCTTTAAAAAAACAGCGATCTTGTTACATGACTTACACTTCGCCCGAAGTGCATGATCACTTGAAAGAAGGTTTTGAAAGGTCACCGATGTTCAATGGAAGGATCAAAAGTATTGGCCCGCGTTACTGTCCTTCAATAGAAGATAAAATTAATAGGTTTGCTGATAAAGACCGGCATCAGCTTTTCATAGAACCGGAAGGCTGGAAAACAGTCGAAATGTACGTGAATGGCTTTTCAACTTCCCTGCCCGAAGATGTGCAGTACAAAGCTTTAAAATCTGTCGCGGGATTCGAGAATGTGAAATTCTTTAGGCCGGGCTATGCCATAGAATATGATTACTTTCCTCCGACACAATTGAAACATACCCTGGAAACGAAACTAGTGGATGGATTGTATTTCGCCGGACAAATAAACGGCACCACGGGATATGAAGAAGCCGGTTCCCAGGGATTAATGGCAGGAATAAACGCCGCCCTGAAAGTTCAGGAAAAGCAGGAGTTTGTTCTGAAAAGGAGCGAAGCGTATATCGGGGTTTTAATTGATGATCTTATCACAAAAGGCACCGAAGAACCTTACAGGATGTTTACATCCAGGGCAGAATATCGAACCCTGTTACGGCAGGACAATGCCGACTTTAGGTTGACGAAAAAATCTTTTGATATTGGTCTTGCTTCAGAAAAGAGGCTAAGAAAAATGGAGGAAAAGAAAGAGAAGTCTATGGCGTTTGTGAATTTTCTTAAGGAGACGAGCCTGGATCCCGGGGAGGCAAATGCTGTTTTAGTAGAGAAGAATTCATCTCCCATGAAACAGAGTGACAAAATATTTAAAGTCTTCGCCAGGCCAAATATCACTATGGAAGATGTGCGGAATTTTAGTGGAGTGAATGAATTTATTGTTAAGCACGACCTAAACCAGGAGGAGCTTGAGCAAACGGAGATCCAGGTGAAATATTCGGGTTACATTGAAAAAGAAAAGAACAATGCCGATAAACTGCATAGACTTGAAGGAATAAAGATCCCTTCGGAATTTGATTATTCCAAAATCAAATCCATGTCTTATGAAGCGAGAGAAAAACTTAGGAAGGTGAAGCCAACTTCAGTTTCGCAGGCTTCCAGGATTAGTGGCGTAAGCCCAAATGATATTTCTGTTTTGCTTGTTTATATGGGTAGGTAATCTTAATGTTCCACGTGGAACATCACCAAAAAAA
>JAGXIM010000114.1 GCA_024635665.1 Salinimicrobium sp.
AAGAAATTCAAGGGACTGAAAATATAAATTTGTAATTTACCACACGTACTTGAATCGACGTTACGTATGGACCTGCAATGAAGAAAAGGCTTTTTTACATTCTTCCGGTACTGATATTTGCACTTATTTGGGGCCTGTACCAGTATGCCGAAAATTCCCCTTCTGCGCATATTTCTGAACTTCGTGAAAAACATTCAGAATTCCTGAAGCAGCAAAAACCTGAAAAAGACCAGGGACTGTCACGGCTTCAGAAGATCCAGCGGGGGCTACCACCAAACCAGTATTATAAACTCATGGAATACCTGACTATGAATCCGGAGTTGGGTTACCCAGAGCCTTACAAGGTGCGGGAACTACATGAAAGGCTGTTGAAAAAGCGGAAATCCAAAGAGTATTTAAAATCTCCCGGGGAAAACGAGGAAAACCAGTGGATCTCCAGGGGACCCAACAATGTGGGAGGCCGCACCCGGGTGCTGCTTTTCGATCCAAATGACGCTACTGGAAAACGTGTTTTTGCAGGTGCCATTAGTGGTGGATTGTGGGTGAATAATGATATTACTAAAGAATCTTCTGCCTGGGACCAGGTGGCGGGGCTTCCCGCAAACCTCAACGTTTCCTGCCTCACCGTAGATCCACGTGATCCCAATATCTGGTATGCCGGCACAGGCGAACAATACACCGGTGGCGACGTTGTAGGGACCGGCGTGTACAAAACCACCGATGGCGGAAAAAACTGGCTCCAAATATTGGACGTAGAAGAATATACCCGAACCCAGACGGCGCAAACCAACAACGGAGAGGCCATCCTTTTCGAAGGCGGAATGTACTACATTAACGACATTAAAGCTTGGGACAACGGCAGCAATACTGAAGTCTTTATTGGCGTTTCTTCCCATTTGTACGCCAATGCCGAAAATCCCGATAATATCCTGGGATATTTTGAAAAAGGACTGTACTACACCAAAAATGGCGGGAATTCCTGGTTCAAATTAATCGCAGACGAATCATTTAACGATTTCGAGGTTGATCCTGACGGAAATATCTGGGCTGCAACCACCTATTCAGGTACATCTAGCTCCAGGGGCGGCAAAATCTTTAAGAGGAAGCCAGGCGAAAACACGTCTTTCGAAGAAATATTTACTGTCCCTGATGTTCTGCGGACAGAAATTGAAGCCTCGGCAACGAACCCGCAAAAGTTCTATATTCTTGCTGAAGGAGCCTCTTCAGAAGAAGCTGAAATGTGGATCACTACCGACGCTTTTGCCACTATCCAGCCACTCAACGAACCCGCCGATATCGACGAGGACATTCCTGCCGGCGATTTCGCCCGTGGACAGGCATTTTACAACCTTTTAATAGAAGCTGATCCCACCAATGATTCCATCCTCTATGTGGGAGGGATCAACCTTTTCCGCTCTGGCGATAGCGGCCAAACCTGGGAACAAATCTCAAAATGGTCGAACAATAACCTGTTGGAGGATTTGCCAATTTCCCTGGTGCATGCAGATCATCACGTGATGGAATTCAGGCCTGGGAATGAAAATCAGGCCATTTTTGGCCACGACGGCGGCGTGTCTTTTGCCCGCGATCTTTCCGCAGCAAGCACTTCTGAAGTTTTTATCACTCCGCAAACAGACTATATTACGACCCAATTCTATTCTATCGCTGTCGCACCAGATTCTTTTGCAGCAGGCGATTATTTCCTGGGGGGCACTCAGGACAACGGCTCGCAACTCATCCAGAACGGGGATCCCGAATCTCTGGGAATTTTGGGAGGCGATGGGGCACATTCCTTCTACGACCAGATGGACACCGACTATTTTATCGCAAACTTTATCTATAATGACCTCATCGTTTTATGGGATTACAGCCAGAGCAGCCTTTCATTGATTGCAAACAATGAAGACAGGGATGGCTATTTTATCAACCCACAAGGATTGGATTCTGCTTTGGATAAATTATATTCAAATGGCCCCGAAGGAATTTTGTACCGTTATGACAACCTTACAGAATTAACGCCAGTAGGGGACGACATCACAGATGACGATGCGGTAGCGCCAAGAACATCCCTCAAAAATCCCCTTTTAGACGCCTCAATAAGTGCAATTACCATTTCGCCCTATACAACTGGCAGTAGCACGGTTTTGCTCGGCCTGGTGAACGGAAATCTGCTCCAGATCAAAAAAGCCGATGGGGATACTTCCAAAGCGATCTGGACAGAAATCACAGGTCCACAGTTCGTGGGGAGCATTTCGGATATTGAATTTGGAAAACATGAAGGGGAACTATTCGTAACGTTCTACAATTATGGCGTCCGGAATATTTGGTACACCCAAAATGCACTGGAACAAAAACCAATTTGGATCCAAAAAGAGGGAAATTTGCCAGATTTGCCGGTACTCGCAATTTTACCCAATCCTTTGAACAAAGAAGAGGTGATCATTGGTACCGAACTCGGAATTTGGGCCACAAAGAACTTTAGTGCAAATTCCCCAACCTGGTCACAAAGCTACAATGGCATGAGCGACGTAAAGGTCACAGACCTTGACCTCAAAAAAGGCACGAACGAAGTGTACGCTGCATCTTACGGCCGCGGAATGTTCTCAGGGCTGTTCACCGCAGCCCAGGGCGGAGAAGAAGAGGAAGGAGAAGGTGAAAAAGAGCCAATAATCGCTGAAAGAATTTTAGTTTACCCCACCGCTTCTTATGGGGATTTTAATATTGAATCGGGCGTAAATTCTGGAAAAACCACGGTTTCTGTGTATAATGTACAGGGGCAGTTAATACAGGTGGTAAAGTTGGTGCTGGAAAAAGATATTCCTGTAAAACTGAATCTGTCAAAAGAAGCTTCAGGCCTTTATTTTGTAAGGATCCAAAGCCCGAACAAGACTTTGGTTCAAAAGGTACTCAAGAAATAAAATATACAGGTGTCAAAAAGGGCATTTCAGGATCAAATTTTTCAGAAATCATTTTAAAATTCATAGACGACCCCTACGCCCAATAACTGCTTGAACTGGATTCGCGGTCCCTCGGTCTCCAATGTTCCATCCCCATCGCGGTCCTGCTTGAACTTCACATCATCATCGTACTTCAAATGGGAGCCCACATTGGCCCTCACGTGATCATTTACCTTCAAATCCAAGTTTAATTCCCAGTCGACATCAATGTTCCCGAATTTATTGAGATAATCTGAATACAACCTAAGCTGGTTATTAACCGCAATATTTTCCAGCACCTGTTTACTGAAAGCGCTGCTCACCAAAAACCCAAATTGTGTCCTCATTTTTTCCCCTTTTTGGATGATCTGGCCTTCTTCGTTTCGAATGGCCGGGGCAACCCCAAACATTCCTTCATTTGCTAAATCCTGATCCAGCACAAAAGTAGATTTTTGTGTCACCGGGGAAATATAGGCGGTAAGGTCTTCCCCGGGATGGGAAAATTCTGTTCCCACCCCCAAAAAAGCATAGCCGGGTGCCATAAATTTTGAGATAGGATCATCGGTACGAGGATACCGGTAACCAAACGTAAATTGCGTGTTGAAGTTGAATTTAGCCGAATAGTACCAATTGGAAACCGAATCCCGTCTATATCCAAAGTTGGAATTGATCTCAAGATTGTCTTCCGTTTTTCGCAATTCCCTTCCCTCCTGCGCGTTAAAGCCATATTTTACTGAAAGTGTGGTATTCCAGTTAAGCAATTCTTTTTTATATTTTCTTCCGAAGAGGGCATGTAACAAAGCCGAAAAAGAGTTGTTCCCACCAGAATTCCAGTTCACAAAAGCCACTTCACTCATGTTGACACCCAGTTTATTCACCTCTTTCCAGTACTCGATCTTTTCGTTCACGACCTTGGTAGTATCGGCTGTGATGCTATCCCGCACATGGGCGTGGGAAACGGTATAAAGGAATAAAAGCAGGAGGCAAAAGGGAAATTTATACATGAAGCAATCTCAAATATTTGTTTTTATAATTGGGCCAGATGGGCAAGAAGTGACCTTCTTATACTGTCAACGTCAATTTTTGCAATTTCTTGTAATTCTTCGACTTTTCCATGGTCGATAAATTCATCAGGTATCCCCATCGCGCTTACAGACACCTGATATTTATGTTTTTGTGCAAATTCCATTACAGCCGAACCGAACCCACCATTTATCACCCCATCTTCAAGGGTGAAAATTTTGCTGAAATTCCTAAAAATACCATGCAAAAGCTCTTCATCCAGAGGCTTTGCAAACCGCATATCATAATGCGCTATTTTGGCTGCTTCAGAAATTCCTTCGATGGCACGAATCACATTTTGTCCAATCGTACCGAGGCTTAAAACCGCAATTTCTGTTCCTTCTTTGAGACAAATTCCTTTTTTGAAAGAAATTTTTTGGAAAGGCTGTTTCCATTCCGGTTTTGTGCCCCTTCCACGGGGATATCTAATAACTAACGGACTTTTTAATTCCTGCGCCTGGGCGGTGTACAACATATTTCTAAGATCTACCTCGTCCAGCGGTGCAAAAATAACAAGATTTGGAATGCACCTCAAGTATGCAAGGTCAAAAACTCCGTGATGCGTTGCCCCATCCTCCCCCACCAGTCCGGCGCGGTCAAGACAGAAGACCACTGGTAAATTCTGCAGGGCGACATCATGGATTAGTTGATCGTAGGCACGCTGCAAAAAAGTGGAATAGATCGCGCAAAAAACGGTGAATCCCTGAGTTGCCATACCAGCAGCGAGAGTTACTGCATGTTGTTCGGCTATTCCCACGTCAAACGCACGCTCAGGAAAAGCCTGCATCATATATTTCAGGGAACTTCCCGTTGGCATGGCCGGGGTAATCGCAATGATCTTTTCGTTCTTTTCGGCCAGTTCAACCAGCGTAAGACCAAAAACATCCTGAAATTTCAAAGGCAAACCATCTGTCTCATACGGTAACAGTTCTCCGGTATCGGGAATGAATTTTCCGGGAGCGTGGTATTTCACCTGATCTTCTTCTGCTTTCTGAAGCCCTTTGCCCTTTTTGGTAATGACGTGCAAGAATTTAGGCCCTTTGACCTCTTTTAATTTTCCCAAGATCTCCAGCAGACTGTGCAAATCGTGTCCATCTACAGGGCCAAAATATTTAAAGTTCAGGGCTTCGATCATGTTGTCCTGCGCGGGCTTGTAGCCTACTTTTGCTTTGGTGAGATAGTTCTTCAAAGCACCCACACTGGGATCGATTCCAATGGCGTTGTCGTTCAATACAATCAACAGGTTCGCATTCGTCACCCCGGCGTGATTGAGGCCTTCAAAAGCCATCCCGCTGGCAATAGAAGCGTCGCCAACGACCGCGATGTGCTGTTTTTCGTTTTGTCCCTTTAGATTGGAGGCAATTGCCATTCCCAGTGCCGCGGAAATGGCCGTGGAGGAATGTCCCGTTCCAAAAGTGTCATATTTGCTTTCGCTTCTCTTTGGAAATCCGCTGAGGCCATTCAGCTGCCGGTTTGTATCGAAATTCTCCCGCCTTCCCGTGAGGATCTTATGGCCGTATGCCTGATGTCCCACATCCCAGACCAGAAGGTCTTTAGGGGTGTTAAAAACGTAATGCAGGGCGATTGTTAATTCTACTACACCAAGGCTGGCGCCTAAATGTCCTTCTTTGGTCGCCACTATTTCGATGATGAATTGCCGAAGTTCTGCAGCGAGTTGCGGCAGTTTTTCCGGGGCAATTTTCCGCAGATCTTTGGGAGAATCTATAGTCTCGAGAATAGTTTTGGCCATAAGGCGCAAAGGTACATTTTGAAATTGTATTTTTGAAGATGCAAATGGTTTTTGACGACAGCTATTTTATGCGTAAAGCCCTACAGGAGGCCGAACTGGCTTACGAAAAAGGGGAAATTCCTGTTGGAGTGGTCATTGTGGCCAACCAGCAGGTGATTGCCCGTGGCCACAACCTCACCGAACTCCTCAACGATGTCACGGCCCATGCCGAAATGCAGGCAATCACCTCTGCCGCCAACTTTCTCGGCGGAAAATACCTCATCGATTGCACCATGTATGTCACCCTGGAACCCTGCCAAATGTGCGCTGGGGCGCTCTACTGGAGCCAGATTTCCGGGCTCGTGTTTGCTGCGGAAGATCCCGAACGCGGGTACAGAAAAATGGGCGGAAAGCTGCATCCAAAAACAATTGTCAAAAATGGCATTTTAGAGGAGGAAGCTGCTGAACTTTTGAAACGGTTTTTCATTGAGCGGCGCAATCTGAATTAAGAAGCACTTTTTGGCTCCACCGCTTTGGCTTCTTCTGGTATATCCCACATATCTTCCAGCTCTTCCAAAGATTTTCCTTTGGTTTCCGGAATATATTTCATCGTGAAAAAAATGATGATCAGTATAAATCCTGAGAAAATAAAATACGGCAGCGAGCCATTCCAGAATTCATTGTTGCTCAATTCACTTTCGGCCACCATGGGAAAAGTCTGTGTTACCAGGTAATTCGCAGCCCATTGAGCGGCTACTGCAATAGACATGGCGACACTTCGAATGGAATTAGGGAACATTTCGGAAAGAATAACCCACACAACAGGCCCCATGGACATAGCAAAAGACGCGATAAACAAAAGCACTCCAATGAAAGAAAGTATTCCCACAGATTCTGTCATCAAAGTGATTCCCAGTAACAGGAATCCTGAAATCATTCCCACAGAACCTATAAAGATCAAAGGTTTACGACCAAATTTGTCGACTGTAGCCATCGCAACAAAAGTAAAAATAAGATTCACAGCTGCCAATAGCACCTGTTGCTCCAGTACATCATCCTTACCAAATCCCAGGGCCTGCTCAAAAATATCGGCGCCGTAGTAAAGCACCGCATTAATCCCTGTGAACTGTTGTAAAACGGAAAGCACTGTTCCAATGACTATAATGGAAAAAATTCCTTTTGCAAAAACGCTAACTTTGGTCTTTTTGCGGTCTTTCTCAATAGACTTTTCTATCTCGCGAATTTCCATGAGGGCTTCTTCCTCGCCGTGAATTTTCTTCAGCACGACCAAGGCTTCAGATTTTTGTCCCTTTAAAGCGAGCCATCGCGGACTTTTAGGAACAAAGAACAGCAGCACGAGAAAGGATAAACTGGGAATAAGCTCAGACCAAAACATATACCTCCACCCCGTTTGAATATTTTCGGCTTCTGTGGCACTGCTCCCTATGAAATAGGTGGCGAGGAAAACCACAAAAAAGCCGACTACAATAGCCAGCTGGTAATAGGTCACCAGGGTGCCTCTTATTTTGGCCGGTGCAATTTCTGCTATATATGTGGGTGCGTTCATAGAAGCGATCCCGATTCCCAGCCCTCCAATAATCCTGAAAAAGACCAATAAAGAAACCGACTGCGGCAGGAATTCAGGCAAGCCGGAACCATAGGCCGAAACCGAAAATAAAACGGCTGATACGATCAGGGAATTCTTTCTGCCAAAGGCTTTACTTAAAAGACCGGCCAGAATAGCCCCAAAAAAACATCCGATCAAAGCACTTCCTACTACCCATCCTTTCATCCCGCTATCCAGGTCAAAATACTGACTAAAAAAAAACTGCGAACCGTTGATCACTCCGGTGTCATAGCCAAAAAGCAAACCGCCTAAAGCTGAAACAATTGTTATTAAATAGAGGTAGGATTTATTTTTCATGTGTTTCTAAATTTTGAAAAGAGGGAAAATTATGAATTATAGTTCTGTAACTTTTATATAAATCTATGTAAAATTCTGCAGAAAAAATAGAAACACCTACATCGGGGCCGCCGAAATTCCCAATTACTGCCATATTGATTAGAAAATAAAAGGGCTTCCGGAAAAGATAGTGTTCATCTTCTATTGGGTGACCAGCACCCAGTCTACAAGCACTTCTGCTTTTCCTTGTTTTATTAAATCCACCGTTGAAGCAGGAAGGCCGTTATAAGGTTCTTCCACTCCGTTCGTTTTGTATGGATACGCACCGCCAAGGGCTAAATTTAAAATAAGAAATTTAGGATTGTCAAAAGCCCATTTTCCGTAGTTTTCAACCATTGGTTTTGTAACTCTGTAGATCAACCTTCCATCCACTCTAAAATCAAAGCTTTCGGGAGTCCAGTCGACTGAATACACATGCCAGCTGGTCACGTCTTCGCCTTCGGGAAAGAAATATTTGTTCACCAGTGGAGTCTCTCTGGAATAACCTGGGCCGTGTAGGGCAACCCCGGTCCAGTCTTTATCGCCAACGTGCTCCATGATATCTATTTCACCGGTCTCCGGCCAATTTCCGTTGCCCAGGGCCCAAAAAGCCGGCCATAGACCCGGCTCAGCCACCAGCTTTAGACGTGCAGCCGCTGTCCCATGGGTGAACTGAAATTTATCACGTGTGTTTATGCGCCCGGAAATAAAATCGAAATTCTTACCGTTAAAGGTTGTAAAACCGGGCGAATAATGCGCCTGAAGAACCAGAGCACCATTTCTAGCCCCCTGCGCTTCTTCGCCCTTTACTATGTAAATAGTGGCCGTGGTATCAAAATAAGCCTGCTGCTCATTGTTTACGTGAAAATCTGTACCTACAACATTCCATTTAGTTCTATCAAGGGAGCTTTGAGAAAAATCATCAAAAAACAAAGTGTCACTCTTTGTTTTTTGGGCTGAATGTTGCGCAATGAGGCTACCACTCGAGCAAACTGCCAACACTAGAAAGGCCACTTTTAAATAGTTTTTCATTTCCCTCATATATTTAATTCATTATTTACTAAAAAACAAGACTCCCAAAAATCACATTTTTGAGACTCCTTTTTCTAATTTAACCTAAAGGTTTCAGTTTTCATATCTACTGAATTTCCACCTACCATAACGCTGAATTCTCCTGGCTCGGAGGTCCATTTCTTTTCGGCATTGTAGAACTCCAGAAGATCATTGGTAATAGTGAAAGTGACTTCTTTGGTCTCCCCTGGTTGCAACTCTACCATTTCAAAACCTTTTAATTCTTTGATCGGCCTGGTCGTACTTGCCACCATATCTCTCAAATACAGCTGAACAACTTCTTTTCCGGCGATTTTTCCGGTGTTGGTCAACGAAATACTAGCGGTAATTTCACCGTTTTCATCCATTTCTTCAGAAGAAAGTTCCAGATCACCATATTCAAAACTTGTATAGCTCAAACCAAAACCAAAAGGATATAGTGCATCTTTTTCGACATCTCCATAACCAGAGTAGGTTACTTCTACTGGATTCGTAGGTCGGCCGGTATTCTTGGTATTATAATAAAGCGGTTCCTGTCCTACTGCACGTGGGAAAGATACCGGTAACTTCCCGGAAGGATTATACTCTCCAAAAAGCACATCTGCAATTGCATTTCCACTTTCCGATCCCAGCAACCAGGCTTCTACAATAGCAGGAACATTTTCTGCAGACCAGCTAATTTCCAAAGGTCTACCGTTAAACAAAACCAGTACAAGATTCTTATTTACCTTATAAACCGCTTCAAGTAATTCCTGCTGTACCCCTGCAAGATCAATATTGACCTGACTTCTGCCTTCACCAGTTTGGAATGCGTCTTCTCCAAGTGCCATAATTACCAGATCTGCATCTTTGGCCTTTTTAATAGCCTCCTCAAATCCGGATTTGTCGGTAGTGTTTATTTTCAACGGTATCATAAAGCTTCTTCGTCCTATCCCAAGGTCAGCACCTTTGGCGTAGGTTACTTTTACATCTTTTCCAACTGCGCTTTTAACACCTTCTAAAAGGGATACAGCAGAATTGGCTTCTCCCTGTCCCCTCCAATTTCCAATTGGGCTGTCCTTATCATCGGCCAGTGGACCAATCACGGCAATTTTTTTAACTGAAGATTTAATGGGAAGTAATTCGTTTTCATTCTTTAATAGAACGATTGATTTTTTGGCGATATCTCTTGCTTCCCTGAGGTGTTTATCATAATCAAGTTCCGTTTTGGTATTTGCATTTGAGTATCTGTACGGGTCTTCAAAAAGGCCCATTTTAAACTTCACACGCAATACGCGTCGCGCAGCCTCATCGATTAAAGCCTCGTCAACTTTACCTTCTTTGACAAGTTCTACAAGACCTGTCTCATATGCTCTACCCTCCATGTCCATATCGCTTCCTGCTTTTATGGCAATTTCAGCGGCGTGTTTTTTATCTCTGGCAAATCCGTGCGTTACCAGTTCAGCAATCGTACCCCAGTCTGACACTACAAAGCCCTGGAAATCCCATTTACCTTTAAGTATCTCCCTTTGAAGCATTTCACTTGCTGTCGCGGGAGTACCGTCAAGATCATTAAATGAGTTCATAAAGGTTGCCACTCCGGCATCTGCCGCAGCTTTGAATGGAGGTAAAATAGTATTATGAAGTTCATTTTCACCCACGTGAACAGTGTTGTATTCACGACCGGCTTCCGCGAAACCATAACCTGCGAAATGCTTAGCCGTGGCAGCAATGGTCTTAGGATCTGAAAGATCGTCTCCCTGATATCCTCTAACTTTGGCCACAGCCACTTTTGACGTAAGAAATGGATCTTCTCCAGATCCTTCCATGATCCTACCCCAACGGGCATCTCTTGAAATATCGATCATAGGAGAAAAGGTCCAGTTTACACCTTCAGCTACAGATTCAAGCGCAGCAATTTGTGCAGATCTTTCCGCAGCTTCCATGTCCCAGCTCGCAGTTTCACCAAGCGGCACAGGGAAAATGGTCTTATACCCGTGTATCACATCATACCCAAACATCAACGGGATCTTAAGCCTGGAGTTTTCCATGACCAGTTTCTGTGCTTTTGTAGTAGCATCAACAGAAAGGACATTAAGCATGGAACCCACAAGGCCTTTCTTGAGCTTTTCTTCTTTCTCTTTATTTCCAACTTCTGACGCCGGACCGGTAAGATCCCAACTCCCGTTGTATTGCACCAGCTGTCCTACTTTCTCCTCAAGAGTCATCAATGCAAGAACGGAGTCTACTTTTGCCTCCACATTTGGTACAGAACTCTTAATTTGAGCATCTTGTGAAAAGGCTGTGAGAGCCGGAAACAGAAATGCCAGGAAAAATAATCGCTTTATCATATATTCTTAAATTAACATCAATATTTAAATTTCAAGGTCTTTTTAATAAATCCTTATTCGGTTTTGGTCAGCGTCTCTTTTAAATCTTCTATCATCAGCTCAAAATCTCCCGGCTCTACCAGAGATTCTCCTTTTGGGGTGAAGTAGGCAAGATCTTTTGCATATAAGCTAAATGAGACAGTCTTGATCTCCCCCGGTTCAAGGGATATCTTCTCAAATCTTCTTAATCTTTTGACATCGGGTGTACTTTGGCTGGCATAGAGATCTGAAGAATACAATTCCACAACTTCTTTTCCTGCTCTATTCCCTGTATTAGTCACGTTTACCCGTACAGAAATAATTCCGTTCGTATCTATTGTTTTATTATCAAGTTCAAGATTAGAATATTCAAAGCTGGTGTAACTTAAACCATCGCCGAAAGAGAATTGCGGATCATAATGGCTTTCATAATCATACACTCCCTCAGCCCCTTCTTGCTCTTCGGAAGGCTTATGAATGTAAGAAACCAAATCATTTGGGTACCGTGGATATGTATACGGTAGTTTTCCAGATGGATTAACATCTCCGAAAAGGACATCGGCCAGAGCATCCCCTCCAAAATTTCCCGGGAGGTATGTCTGGACAATTGCTTTCATGTCTCTTTCAAATTTACTGATAATCCGGGGGCGTCCTTCGTTGAGGACAAGAATCACGGGGGTACCTGTCTTTGCAAGTTCTCTGGCTAATTCCGTTTGATAGTCAGACAGGTAGAGATCATTAAGATCCCCCGGCTTCTCAGTATAAGTATTCTCTCCTAAAACCAGTATAACATAGTCCACTTCTTTCGCAGCTGCGACTGCTGTATCAAAGTCATTTTTTTCCTCTTCATAATATCTCCCGCCTTCAACATAAGAGACTCCGGGAACAAAGGTGACATTTTTCTTTCCTATTTCCTTTTGAATAGCTTCAAGGATAGTATTGTAACCTACGGCAAATTCAGGAGTTTTTTCTCCCTGCCAGGAATAGGTCCAGGCACCGTTAAGGGTTCGCATGGAATTAGCATTTGGTCCTGTAACCAGTACCTTCACATCCTTATTAAGCGGAAGGACATTCTCCTCATTTTTAAGCAGGGTCATAGACTCTGCCGCCATGTCATAAGAAGCTTTCTCAAATTCTTTACTCCCGAATTTTGGATAATTGCTGTAATGGGTCACAGGCGTTTCAAACAGGTTCAGGGCGAACTTCACTTTCAGGATCCTTCTCACCGCATCATCTATTCTTGACTGCTTTACTTCGCCGGTTTTGACCAGGTCCACCAGGTTGTCAAAAAACACTTCATATTTATAGGGAACCATAGACATATCGATTCCCGCATTAACAGCCATCTTTATAGCTTCCCTGTGACTTGAAGCCACACGGTCCCGGCGATGCAGATTTTCTATATCGGCCCAATCTGTCACTACCAATCCTTCAAATCCTAACTCTTCCTTTAGAAGAGAGGTAAGAAGATCATAATTGGCATGAACAGGAACTCCATTAATAATTCCTGAATTCACCATAATGGTATGCGCTCCCGCTTCTACTGCAGCCTTGAAAGGCGGCAGATGGTATTCCCGAAGGGCATCTTCAGGGATGTAAGACGGAGTTCTGTCCTTACCCGAAGTTACAGCGTGATAACCCAGGAAATGTTTTAAAGTAGAGGCTATGTGTTCAGGGTGTCCAACATTATTATTTTCTCCCTCGTACCCGTCGATCATGGCCACGCCAAGAACCGATGCCAGGTAAGGATCCTCTCCAAAAGATTCCCACTGGCGTGAGAAGCGGGGATCCATTCCAAGATCCAGAACAGGAGAGAAGTTCCAAGGAATTCCACTGGCCCGGGTTTCATATGCGGTGATCTCCGCCCCTCGCTGTACAAGTTCAGGATTACGGCTGGCTGCCTGGCCTATTTGCTGTGGGAACATAGTAGCACCCGCAGTGTAAGTTGCTCCGTGGATCATATCCACACCATAAATGATAGGAATTCCAAGCCTGGTTTCGGCTTTGTTTATGTCCTGGATTTCCCTGATCACCTCATACCACTTCTCTTTTGAAAGAGCACGGTTATTTGCGGTGTTCAGGAAAGAACCCACATGGTATTCAGAAACTGCCTTTTTGAGGAGGTCTCTATCTATAGATAAAGGTTCGTAACTTGATAACCGGTCTTCTCCTTTTCCAATAACATCAAGAGTTACTTGTGTCATTTGCCCTACCTTTTCCTCAAGGGTCATTTGCGCCAAAATCTCGTTGACTCTGGTCGAGATCTCATCTTTTTTCAACGGCACTGTTTTTTCCTGGGCACGTATTCCACAACCCGTGGCTAACAAAACTCCCAGTCCCATTGCAATGCTGCTCTTTCTCACAGAATTAAAATATTAAGGTTCCAACTGCTCCTGCAGAGAGTTGAAAAACGATTTGTTGATTTTCAAATCTAACGGTAATATTTTGTTCCTCCCCTGCTTTGTTCTGCACAATTATAGCAATTTTTCCATCGGGCGTTTTAAAGGCCACATTAGGAAGGTTTTCCGGCATGTTAGATTCCACTCTTACAGACCCGGGACGTACGAATTTTGACGCCTGAGCTATAATGTAATAAGCCGGCTCCCGCGTCACCTCATCCCCTACAATTGTCACTGCACCCAGACAGCGGTCGCAGCCTCCCCTATCGGTGTGCGGATCCTGGTTCTCATCGGCTGCCAGGTTCCACTCCAGCACATTTCGGCTCCAGTTTCGAGTGGCCCCAATAATAAGGTTTTCAATATGCCAGGTCATTTCTTGTGCAAAATTCCCAGGGGCTCCTACCCATTGTTCTGTGAAATAGAGATTTTTATCGGGATGAGCTTCATGGACCTCAGTCAGAGCCTCTATTTCTCCTCCATATAAATGGAAAGCAGAACCGTCAATATATTGCGCCGCTTCAGGATCATTTAGGATACTGATTGGATAATCTGGTCTGTCAGCATTGTGATCATATATGATGATCTTGGTGTCGATGTTATTTTTTTCAAAAGCAGGGCCTAGATGGTTTTTGATGAATTCAGCCTGATCTTCAGCAAGCATAAGTAAGCTCGGGTTATTGCCAGGATGGAGAGGCTCATTTTGAACAGTAATGGCATCTATGGTGATGCCATGTTCGGCCATTGCCTCTATATATTTCACAAAATACTCTGCATAAACGGGATAGTATTCTTCGAGAAGGCTACCCCCACGCGTATCTTTGTTGTCCTTCATCCATGCCGGTGGAGACCAGGGGGATCCCATTATTTTAATTTCAGGTGAGATTTCAAGGATCTCTTTTAATACGGGCACGACATGAACCGTGTCATTAGCAAGGCTGAAGTTTTCAAGCTTGACATCTGTCTCCCCTTCCGGAACATCATTGTAGGAAAATGGGGCTTTATTTAGATCTGAAGCTCCAATACTCAGCCGAAGATAACTCACTCCAATCTCATCTTCACCCGTCCCAAAAAGCTCCTGAAGAAGCGCCGTTCTTGCAGAATCCTTCATCCTGTTAATATGCAGGGCACTACCACCGGTAAGGGTATATCCAAATCCGTCGATCTCCTGAAATGTCTGAGAGGTATCAATGGTTATTGTAGCTTGAGAAATACTGTCTTTTGCGGGAGTTACGTCCAGGGTACGAAGGTCGAGCAGTGATTTTTGATCCAGAGTGGTCAACCACAGGTTTGCCTGTGTTGTTTCTTTAGGTTCATCGGCACATGATGCTACTATTAGCAGCAAGAAAAGAGAAAATATCTGCAGGGATCTAATAATTGTTAATTTTGGCGGTTTATGTTAATCTGTTTCAACCTAAAGCCTCCGTCGATTACTAAAAACTTAAGCCGGTTTTGCCCTTTTTGAAGGGGAATGTCTATACTACTTGTTTCTGTCCATTTTCCTCCGCTGTCAGATACAATAAAAACAGGATATCTTTCCCCGTTGACTTCAACAGCAGCCTGCCCCTCAGCATCGGCAGCAGTAATAAAAGAAAGTTCAAATTTGCCCATTTCAAATACTTTGAAAGTGTACTGCAACCATTCTTCAGCCTCCAGGTCACCTACGTAAACATCATCATAATCAGTTCTGTGTTCCAAGGGGAAAATATCCACTCCATCATTGCGATAGGTACGGCCATTGTTCCAGCTTTGCCTTTCTCCACCGGTTGAGACGTAATAATTAGCTGCAACATTATCGTGGTAGGCTATTCCCATCTCTCCCATATCATAGTTTGCAGCTTTTATGGACGCGGAATTGTCCACCAAAACTTCAGTAAATGGAATGGGATTTTTAGAATGAGGCTGCCTAATCATGGCATCCACCACTCCTTTGTGGTAATAGTTATTTTCCAATTTTGTGTTCTCAGCCAGCTGCATAAATGCTTTATAGGCTTCTTCTTCGGAAGGTTTTTCGCCTTCTCCTCTCCAGTAATCGAGTATCTTTTGATATCCCGGGTTCACCAGAACTTCCAGAGGATTATTGAATCCAAGTTTTTTGAGAGGCCACCAGCACCAACCAATATTATTTTCTTCCATGAGACGAATGGCATCTGTAAACCAAACGTTTGAATTCTCTCCTGTTTCTCCCAGCCAGATTGGAGTATCGTATTTTTCCCTGAAATCCAGGAACTGCTGGATGGATCCTTTGGTGTTGTAATTCCAGTACTTGTGGAAGCTTATCACCATATTTTCGTCCCA
>JAGXIM010000115.1 GCA_024635665.1 Salinimicrobium sp.
GAAAGAGATAGAAAATTCATTGTTCAGCTTGAGGAGATCTTCCTGTAAAAATTCAATTTTTGCAAAAGATTGCGGGGGGAGATTCGAAATGCTATGACGCATGGTAGCGGTTTGTTTTTTGCCATCATATCCTTTTGTGGCAATCAAAACAGTTTCCAAAGGGGTTTTGCCGGCGTTGATCAAATAAGCATTCCAGTCTTTTGTGCCATATTCCTCATGCTCTTCGTGCACAGCGGCCAAAAAAACATCCTTTACCTCAGGAAACTCGAGATCCTCTTTCATTCCTAATCAAGCTTTTCCTTGAACTTGTCCCATAACCACCAGAAAACAAGCAGGGCAATTAGAAAAAATACTGTGCCAATTGCAAGTTCTATGACCTCAACAACTACCATAATAATAATGGCTGCGAGGGCAATAATGCCGAGGATAATTAAGCCAATAGTTTTCATATAGATGATTTGAATTGTTCCAAAAACCTCATATCATTCTCATAGAACATACGAATATCGCCAATTTGGTACAACAACATTGCGATCCTTTCTATCCCCATCCCAAAGGCAAATCCCGAATATTCAGCAGGATCTATGTTGCAATTGCGTAAAACGTTGGGATCCACCATTCCGCAGCCCATTATTTCCAGCCAACCTGTACCTTTTGTGATACGATAATCTGTTTCGGTTTCAAGTCCCCAGTAAATATCTACTTCGGCGCTTGGTTCCGTGAATGGGAAATAAGATGGGCGCAACCTTATCTTCGACTTTCCAAACAACTGCTTTGTAAAATACAGCAAAGTCTGTTTTAAATCGGCAAAGGATACATTCTTATCCACATAAAGGCCTTCCACCTGGTGGAAAATACAATGCGAACGCGCAGAAATGGCTTCATTCCTGAAAACCCTTCCCGGGGAAATCGTCCTGATTGGCGGTTGGTTATTTTCCATATACCGCACCTGTACCGAAGAAGTATGCGTTCGCAGCAAAACGTCGGGATTGGTTTGTATGAAAAAAGTGTCCTGCATATCGCGGGCAGGATGGTACTCTGGCAGGTTTAGCGCTGTAAAGTTGTGCCAGTCATCTTCAATTTCGGGGCCTTCAGAAACGTTGAAACCTATATTGGAAAAGATCTCAACAATCTGGTTTTTTACGATAGATATAGGGTGCCGGGCACCAATTTCAATAGGTTCGCCAGGCCGGGAAAGGTCACCATAAATACCTTTTTCTTCCTCTTTGCTCTCCAGCTCTTCCTTGAATTCATGCACTTTTACGGTAGCAGCACTTTTGAGCCGGTTTACAGCCTGCCCAAAGTCTTTTTTCTGCTCGTTCGGCACATTTTTGAATTCGGCAAAATATTCGTTCAAAATGCCCTTTTTGCCTAAGAATTTAATGCGGAAATTTTCAACTTCTTCTGTTGTCTTCGCCTGAAAGGCTTCGATTTCAGAAATATAATCCTCAATTTTATCTATCATGGTCCTTTCTTTAGGAAACGCAAATTTATGAAAATTAAACGCTTTTTCTCCTGGATGCAGCGGCTTTTGGCAATAGTCTTTAAGTTCCTTCCGCTAACGATCCAAAAATGCTATTTTACGTAATTTTTTTCCAGAAAATACTGTACGATCGCTTCTTTCATAAGCACTGCCTGTTCGCCAGCCTTTAACTGTGGCAGGTTTTCAACCACTTTATAATGCGGCCAGCCTTCCTCATCAAAATATTCGAACTCATAGTACCCATAAGGTTCCAGCAATCGGCAAATGGCGATATGCATTAGATCCAGCTTATGATCCTTTTTGAATTCCCGGTGCACCTGCCCGAATTCCTGAAGTCCGATCAAATAGATTATGGCATCCAGCTCCAGTTTTTCACCATCGGCAAATTGATTTGACAGCTTATTTCGTACCTGTTCCCAACGCTCCTTTAATTGTTCATCTCTTGACATGCCGCAAATATAATTGTTAAGAATAAGAAATTGCTATCTTTGAGAACATGAATATTATCGATCTGCTCCTCAGTATTTTCCTCCTTTTGGGACTGGTAAGGGGTCTTTTTAAAGGTTTTTTTGTAGAACTGGCGGGACTGGTAGCGCTTATTGCCGGAATCTACGCTGCGATCCACTTTTCCAGTGGCACCTACGCTTTCCTGTCCAGCTTTATTTCATGGGACGAAAAATACCTGGCAATCCTTGCTTTTGCCACTACTTTTTTCCTCGTGGCACTCCTGGTTTCCCTGGCGGGGCAACTATTGACTAAAATGGTGAGCATGCTCGCCCTGGGGATTGTCAACCGGTTGGCCGGCGGAATTTTTGGGGTGCTAAAAATGGCATTTTTGGCAAGTATTTTCTTTATGTTCTTTGAAAACTTTGCCATTTTTGAACCCGAACCCGAAACAAAGGAAGCATCAATTCTTTATGAACCCGTAAGGGTATTGGCACCCGCTATCCTACCGGGTATCATTGAAGAAGTTAAGGAAGGGGACCTGTTTGAAACGCCCGAAGAAGCAGAAGAAGAAAATTTCTAAAAATTTAGTTGATAAACTTCATCCAGCGTCTTTTCGTTGCTCACATTCACTTTCAAATCTTTGATAATTCCCGAACCTACACCATAAGCCCATCCATGCAGGTGCAATTTCTGTTCTTTTTGCCAGGCGCCCTGGACGATAGAAGTCTTTGCAAGATCAAAAACCTGTTCCACCACATTCAATTCCACAAAACGGTCGAACCTTTCACCTTCATCTTCAATCGCATCGAGTTCTTCCTTGTGGAGCCTGTAAATATTTTTTATATGCCGAATCCAGTTGTCGATCAAGCCAATGGAATTGTTGGTCATTGCTGCCTGTATGCCACCACAACCATAATGTCCGCAAACAATTACATGTTCCACTTTTAACACATTCACCGCATAGTCCAAAACGCTCAGCATATTCATGTCTGAATGTATAACCATGTTCGCGATATTCCTGTGTACGAAAACTTCCCCGGGCTGGGCACCAATTATTTCATTGGCCGGCACACGGCTATCTGCACAGCCAATCCACAAAAGCGGCGGTTGCTGACCTTCGGCCAGTTTTTTGAAGTAATTTGGGTCGAGCCTCAGTTTTCCCTCTACCCATTCTTTATTGTTCTGAATGATCTTCTTGTAAAAATCTGGCATCTTATCTGATTTTTGTGGATCCTAATTTACAAAATTTTCACTTCTGTCTGCTGCACCCAGCCCTGGCTTCCGTTTGGCAGTTCTATCTCAATCCAGTCCTGATATTCTTCTGTCACTCTCACTTTTGCGCCTTCGTGCAACTGAAAAACTTCTTCACTGCGAAGATTGGGTTCACTTTTAACTTCAATTTCTTCCGAAAAGATGATCGCAAAAGAATTTTCCTGTAGTATATCTTGCTTCATAAATGCAATAATTGCTGAAGCTATCGCCAGGAGGAAAAAGAAACTGCCACTTACAAACAGGATCCTTTTTATGACTGTTCTCCTGCTGAAATAATACACGAGAATGAAAACCACGAACAGTAACATACAAAAGATCGCAACCCAGGCCCAACCTGTGGAACCAAAAGCTGAAGTAGTCGTGTCAAAAAGCCTCTGAAAACCTTCTACAGGCGTCTCTTCAATAGAATCGATCGCCATGTTCTGGGCAAAACCCAGGTTGTTTCGAATGTCTTCATCTGTTGGATCCAGCTGCAGCGCCTTTTCATAATGATAAATACTCGGCGCAATGTGGTTTAGCTTGTAATGCGCATTTCCAAGATTGTAATGCAGGGCTGCCGAGGTTTGCCCATTTTCAAGTATTTCGGTATAAAGTTCGATCGCCTGCTCATAATTCCCGTCGGCATAAGCTGTGTTTGCCCTGTCAAAAATGTCATTTTCCTGTGCAATTCCTGAAAAGTTAATCAAAAAGAACAATATAAAAATCAACTTTTTCATACCTGTTTGTCAATTTCTGAAATTACCTGCACTGCTTTGTCATAATCCTGTTTCATCGCCACATTGGAAGCCGGCGTATAGCGGGCAAATTCGCAATTTCGCAGCAAATCCTTGAAGTCGGCTACGGTAGTTGCACCCACTCCGCGGGTTACGAGCAGCTCCTGTATCCTTTCTTTGCTCATCTCGCTGGTTTGGATGTGAAGTTTGGCCTTGAGGTAATTGTGCAAAGCCCTTTCCATCGAATCGTAGAACTTTTCCTGATCCCCAAGGTTTTTCCGGGCTTCAGAAAGATATTTTCTGGCAAGTTTATTAGCTTTTTTGATCCTGTTCCCACGAACGTCACCTGCAATTGCCTCACGCTTTTTTCCGAAGAAAATAGCCAACGGAATAAATACCACAGGCAACAAAAACAAGCTCCAGAACAAAGCAGAATTAAAAAATGGCTCTTTCCCTACAGGACGCAGGTTAGCATTCAACTTGATATACCTAAACTGGTTTGTCGCTGTCGGCACCTGCTGTGCCACCGCCGCCCTATCATTCCTTGATGGGCTCACTGCCCCGGCGGGTGCGGCGTTAACGTCCAACATTATTTCTTCGGAAGTAAGGGTTTTATAGGTCTCGGTATTCAAATCGAAATAAGAAAAGGAAACCGACGGAATCGGATATTTGCCTTTGGCCTGCGGCACCAGCGTATAGGTGTTCGCAATACTTCCCTGCATGCCGTAAAGGTTGGTGTTCACATTCTCGGTGTATTGTGGTTCATATTTTTCCATGGAAGCCGGCACCGTTAGCGGCGGAAGATCGAAAAGCTTCAAATTCGCCTGCCCGCTCACCTCAACTTTGGCTTCCAAAGATTCTGTAGCCCGCAGTTCAGATTTGTCGGTGGTTACCCGCAGGTTCAGGTTCTTCCCAACGGCACCCGTAAATCCTGCCGGTTTTCCTTCCTGCGGAAGCGGTTTCACGTTGATCGTCCTGTTTCCAGCGGCCACGACTTTTTCGACCGTCTCATAAAAACGGTTCCCGAAAATGTCCCGCCGGTTTCCCGGAACTTCTACAGATACGTTCAGCGTGAGCGGCTCAATGTCCAATTCTCCTGTTTTTTGAGGATATAGGACTGTTTTGCGCAGCACTACATAACGATATGGTTCTCCCTGATATTCGCCGTTCTCCACCTGCAACCTGCGAATGTCTATGTTCTGGCTCCAAAAGTCACTAAACTTGGGATTGTCCAACTGTCTCCAGTCGCTTACGTTGACACGCTGACTCACGTACAACTTGTAAACCACTGTGATAGCCTCATTTATAAAGGGGCTGGTATCTGAAATTTCTGCCACTAAATGCAGGTTTTCGGAGGCTACATATTCAGAATTATCCCCATCTGTAGGCACATCTACAGCTGCTGTAACTTCTACTGTCAACGGTACGGTTTTATAAACTTCGCCGTTTATAGTGATCTCGGCCTGCCCGATTCTTAATTTGCCTCGTTCTTTGGGAGCAAGAAAGTAGCTGTAGGTTTTAGAATAACTTCTTTGGCCATTATTATAACTGTTGCTCACCGCCTGGTTTGGACCACCAACCACGGTAAAACCTGAAAATGAAGGTGGATTGAAATTATCACCATCCTGGTTCATAATAAAATCCACCCGTAAACGTTCGTTTATGCCCAACCTATTTTTGCTGACTTCAGCCTCAAACTTCACCTGTGCATTTGCAAGGCTTGACAGCATTAATAAAAATAAGATCAGTACTTTACTTTTCATTGGTTTGCTCCCGTTTTACCAGTCTTTTCCTGTTTTTGTTTTGGCTCCTTTGACTTTTTCGGCGTTGATCTTTTCCTGTACCTTTTTCTCTTCGTTCCCCATCGCCTCTAAAAGGTTTTTCACTTGTTGCGGGGAAAGTTGTCCCGGCCTTGGCTGTGGCTGTTGCTGGTTTTGATCGCCTTTTTTCTGCTCCTGCTGGTCTTTGTTTTTAGGATCTCCTTCATTATCTTTCTTATCTTCCCCTTCTTTCTTGTCTTTATTTTCCTGGTCACCACCTTGCTGATCATCGGGCTTACCATCTTCATTTTTTTCCTTCTCGCCTTCGTCCCCCTGTTGATCTTTCTGGTCTTCTTTCTGCTCTTCGTTTTTATCCTGCTGGTCCTTATCGCCACCTCCGCCTTTTTTCTCCTCTTCCTCTAACATTTTCTTTGCCAGCGCGAGGTTATAGCGTGTCTCTTCGTCTTTTGGGTTATTCCGCAGGGAATGTTTGTACGCCTCGACCGCTTCTTTGTACTTTTTTTGCTTCATAAGGGCATTCCCACGGTTGTGGAAAGAATCGTGCTTAAGCGGTTTGGTTTCGGCCACCGTTGCAGCCTGTCCATGCCTTTGCACCGCCTCATTGGTGATTTCCTTATTATAGTATAAATTGCCCAGGTTGTAGCGTGCTTCGGCATTTGAAGGATCTTTCGCGATGGCTTTTCGGTAAAAAGCTTCAGCTGAAGCCATATCGTTTTCAGTCAGGGCCTCTTCGGCCTCCTGCATATATTTTTTAGCTGTTTTAGCTGTTTTCGCTGCCACTTCAGGTTTTTCCTGCGCAGCCAGAGGGAAAGCAAATAGAAAAATTATGCTGAAAAACATCATTTTTTGAAGCCCTGTTTTATAAGTTTCTCTTTTCATCATCAGCTACTTTTCATTAAACAAATTTAATCTTTTTAGCCAGGCGGTTTGCCGTTCCAACAAGAGGATATCTAAAAGGAGGAACAACAACCCCAATCCCAGAAACCACTGGAACTGGCTCTTATATTCAGAAATTTGCTGGGACTCAAATTCCTTCTTGTCCATATTTTGAAGGGTCTCTGTCACCTCTGCAACCACTTCGTTTGTGACACGGCCACTAATATAACTTCCATTGGCCACAGCTGCGATCTCCTGCAGTGTATTTTCGTCCAGGCGGGTGATTACCGTTTCCCCGGTATCGTCTTTTTTATAACTCTGGATGATCCCATTTCTCCTAATTGGTATTGGGCCGCCTTTGGGAGTGCCCACCCCTATTGTCACAATTCTTATTCCTTCCTGCCCCGCCTGTTTCGCTATTTCTTCAATTTCCCCCTCATGGTCTTCCCCATCGCTTAATAGCACCAAAAGCCGGTTTGTTTGGTCTTCGTCATTGAAATAGGTGGTGGCCAGTTCAATCGCTTCACTAATGGCCGTTCCTTGTGACGAAACCATATCGGTATTCATGTTTTGCAGGAACATTTTGGCCGCTGCATAATCTGTAGTGATTGGCAACTGCGGAAAAGCGCTCCCTGCATAGGCGATTATCCCTACCCGGTCGCTTGCCAGATTGTTGATAATTTGTGTTACCAGTTGCTTCGATTTCTCCAGCCGGTTGGGTGCAATATCTTCTGCCAACATACTTTTGGAAACATCCACTGCAAAAACCACGTCCACTCCTTCCCTTTTTACCGTTTCCATTTTTGTGCCAAACTGTGGATTCGCCAGCGCGATGACAAAACTGCCAATGGCAAGGCAAAGCAGCACGATCTTCAACATAGATTTTGAAGTGGAACGGTTAGGGCTTAACTTGTTGAGCAGTTCTTTATCGGCAAATTTTCGTTGGGTGCGTTTTTGCCAAAAGACTACAATCGCAAACAGGAATACTATGACAGGAATGCCAATTAGCAGCCACAAATATGTTTTATCTTCTAACAGAAACATCTATTTTCTTTTCTTTCATACAAAACTTCTAAAAAGGGTAAATCTCAGGAGGATTTCGAAGAGCAGCAAGAAACCCGCGAGCAGGATCAATGGCCGGTATTTCTCTTGATAATTGTAGAATTTGAATTCTTCAATTTCGGTTTTTTCCAAAGTATCTATTTCTTCATAAATCTCTTCCAGGGATCTGTTATTGGTTGCCCTAAAATATTTCCCGCCAGTCACATTGGCTATTTCCTGTAAAAGCTCTTCATCTATTTCAACCGGGACGCGCCCGTACTGAAAGCTTCCGTTGGGAAGAATGGCCACAGGCGATAAAGCCGTTCCATTGCTTCCAACGCCAATCGTATAGGTTTTGATCCCGAATTCCACCGCCAGCTCACTGGCGATCTTTGGATCAATAAACCCGGCATTGTTCATCCCATCTGTCAACAGGATTATAACTTTACTTTCAGCTTTACTGTCCTTCAACCTGTTTACTGAAGTTGCCAATCCCATTCCTATGGCGGTCCCATTCTCCAACACGTTGTTGTATTCGATGTCTTCAAGGGAATTCAGCACAATACTTTTATCGCTGGTAATGGGAGTTTTCGTAAAACTTTCCCCGGCATACACCACCAGTCCTATCCGGTCGCCGGGGCGGCCTTTGATAAATTCGGCGGCCACTTCTTTGGTAGCCTCCAGCCGGTTTGGATCCAAATCCCGTGCCAGCATACTGGCCGAAACATCGATCGCCATCACAATATCGATCCCAAAAGTGGAACTGCTGCGAGTGGAAACATCTACCGTACGAGGCCGGGCAAGGGCGGTGATTACCAACGCCAGGACAATTAATCGCAGAATAAAAAGTACAGGCCTTAGTTTTCCCAGAAAACCGGGATTGGCTTCAAAACCTTTTA
The DNA here is from genome assembly GCA_024635665.1 of Salinimicrobium sp. Lineage (GTDB taxonomy): Bacteria > Bacteroidota > Bacteroidia > Flavobacteriales > Flavobacteriaceae > Salinimicrobium. Next base: position 8,513 of record JAGXIM010000115.1, read on the forward strand.
TGCTGGAGATTCTAAGTTCGGCGGTTTGCCGGTGCCGCTTCCAAAGATACCAGCCCAGGGCCAGCGGCAAAAGCAGCAAAAGCCAAAAGTACTGGGGATCCTCAAAAATGAAACTTTCGAACATTATTCCTGAATTTTTACTAATTCAACAGAAGCCGTGATACGTTGCGCAATCTCATCTGCATAGGTATCTTTTTCATCGTAAATCACCACAATTTGCTGATATGCTTCGCCCAATCCAAAATTGAGGATCTCGTATTCTTTCTGCTGAAGTCTTCCATTTTGTTTCTCAAAATCCATAGTCCCAAAGATGCGAAGGCCTTCCAGACCATTAAGAGTCGTAAATTCTTCCTGTTTTGTGAGGATATTTCGTGCACCACGTTTTTCGAGATACGTATAAACTTCCTCCAAAGCCGATTCCAATTCAAAATCGTCGCTCACAGGCCGTGTGTTTAGGTCAATGTACAGATTGCTTTCAATACTGCCGTATTTAAAAGTTTCCCTTCCGGAAGCAATTCCCAGGGTATCGGTCAAATCCCGTACAAGCACATCGGGCGTGGTGATGGTCACCGGTGGAGTGCCGTATTCACTGAGGATCCATTCACCTTCTAGCAAATCTTTGGTGTCATTTCCAATAAAAGTGTCGGTGAAATAAGCGACACCGCGGGTGGAAATAATGTATGCAGTGGCTGCACTTATCAAGAGAATCACACCCAGGATCCCAAAAATGATCTTTCTAACCTTCTTTTTTCTTTCTTTTCGCTCGCGGTATTTCTGATCCCTTAGCAAATCTTCTTCGGAAGGTTGCGGAATGGAAGCTTTTGTGTCGTTAATGACATTTTCCACGCTGCCCCTGTCTTCTTTGGCAGTAAGCACATCGGGACGGGAATTGGCAAATTTGGCCAAATCGGCGCGATCGAGGATTTGCTTCAGCCGGGCAATGGTCATGTTTTCCAGCTTTACTTTTCCCTGTTCCCGTTCTGCCTCCAGGTAACTAATGAGTTCGCTCGTCGTACTCTCCATCGCATGGTCATACACTTCTTCGTCGAGATACCTTCTAACCGAAGCCGAAAGCTGTGAATAATATTCCTTGATTTCCCGCTTTTCCAGCAGCTGGGATTCATCCAGTTGCCGCA
>JAGXIM010000116.1 GCA_024635665.1 Salinimicrobium sp.
ATCTTATCCATAAATCCCCTTTTTGACACCTATACATTTTCAACTTTCAAGTTATAAAATTTCACAGCAATGGCACCAAATACATCCTGCCTATTTACCTCAGAAATCTTTAAAATAACCTTCCACGATTCCAACCACTTCGTCATAATTCGCTGCCGGCTGGCAAACCGGCCAATCTGAGCCAAACATGAGACGCTGCGGCCCAAAAGCCTTTACCAAAACATCCAAAAATGGGAAAAAGTATGAGGTTTTCCAATTCAACCACTTCATTTCAGCGACCATTCCGGAAATCTCGCAAAACACGTTTTCTATCTTCCTCTATACTTTAATATGAGAAATGCATGAGAGCTTTTGTGGATCATACTGCCAGAAGTGTTGATGGCTGTCGATTAGGTATGGCAATTTGGGGGTGTTGTCGGTTAGATTGTTTTGTTAAGAGGTGGGATATTGTGATGGGGTTTCTGGCTCGTGGCCTAATCGGTTTGTAGTTATCTGAGAAGCCCTGTAGGGCGTCTGTAAGACCTAGATGGCAAGGCCATCTAGGTCTTTTGTTTTTGTTTTTTGGCGGCTGGGAAGAGCACGTTATTAAGTATTAGGCGGTAGCCGGGGGAGGTTGGGTGTAGCTCCAGTTCTGTTTTGGGATCGCCTACCATGTGTTGGTAATCTTCGGGGTCGTGGCCTCCGTAAAAGGTGAAAAAGCCATTGCCTTTAATTCCGTGGAGGTACTTCGCTTCGCCGTTGATCTTGCTCGCCCCCAACACAAGCACCGTGGGTTTTATATTTCTGGGATCATAAGAAGTGGTCTGGCCCATAAAACCCTTGACCAGCATAGTGTGGTTTTGGGTAAGCATAGTGGGAATGGGATCCCATTTTGCTGAAAATTCCATTAGCGTGAAATAATCTGCATCCATCGGAATTCTTCTTTTGGATGTCATATCAATAGAGGAAAATTCATAGACCATAGGGTCTCTTTCCAGAATGAAATCTGAAAAAGCGAAACTATTCCGGTAATCTATTTTGTTCTGATAATCAGCGTCACTGGGATCGCCGTCAAACATAGGTTCGGCAATATCAACCCCTTGGGCTGCCAGTGCAATATCAAAACTATCGGTGGCGCTGCACATGGCAAACATAAATCCGCCGCCCACCACATAATCCCGAATTTTTAATGCTACAGCCAGTTTTTCTTCAGAAACTTTATCATATCCCAGGCGGGACGCCAAAGCTTCAGCTTGTTTCTTTTCTTCAATATACCAGGGAGCGGTGCGGTAACTTCGGTAGAATTTCCCGTACTGTCCCGTGAAATCCTCGTGGTGCAAGTGCAACCAGTCGAACAACAACAAAGCATCGTTTAAAACTTCTTCATCATAAATCGTTTCGTAGGGAATTTCTGCGTAGGTCAACACCATGGTGACAGCATCGTCCCAGGGTTTGTGACCTTCGGGGGAATAAACGGCGATCCTTGGCGCCTTTTCCAATAGTACGGCCTCCATGTTTTGGGAAGGACTACTAATTTCTTCCAGGATTTCGCCAGTTTTTTGATCGCTTATTACTTCAAAAGACACCCCACGGATCTGGCATTCCTTTCGCAATTCAGCAGAATCGGGCAATAAAAATGATCCTCCCCGGTAATTTAAAAGCCATTGGGCCTTGATCCCTTTATCGAGCATCCAGTAAGTAATCCCGTAAGCCTTCAAGTGGTTTTCCTGGGTTTCTGCATCCATCGGAATAAGGATTTGTGAAGAGAAAGCTGAAAAAGACAGCAGAAAAAAAAGTATTCCCAAAATGCCCTTTTTGAATGGTAACAAAAAACCGGAGCTGGGAATTTTCCCGGCTCCGGCTGATGTTTTGTCTTTTGTACAAGCGGTTTTTCCGAAGTTAATCCGGGATGAAAATGTATTTTTAGAAAGGCACGTCGTTATCGTCATTGTCATTGTTCATTGAACTGCCAAAGGCTTCATCGGCACTTGGAAAATGGCTGGTATTAAAGCCGCTGTCCCCCGAATTGTCGTCATTCATTTTTGAATGAAACTCCGATGGGGAATCAAAATCATCTAAGTTATCGAATTTACCTAAATGCCCAATAAATTTCAAGCGGATATTATCTAAACCACCATTCCTGTGTTTTGCGACAATAAATTCTGCCTGCCCATCGGTTGGGGATCTCTCTTCGTCATCCCATTCGTCAATTTTGTAGTATTCGGGACGGTAAATGAAGGAGACAATATCGGCATCCTGCTCGATCGCACCCGATTCCCTAAGGTCACTCAAAAGTGGCCTTTTTGAGCCACCCCTGGTTTCCACAGCCCGCGAAAGCTGGGATAATGCAATCACCGGAATATTCAATTCTTTTGCCAGAGCCTTGAGGTTTCGTGAAATAGTGGAAATTTCCTGTTCCCGGTTCCCACCTTTCTGGCTTCCGCCAGCGGTCATTAACTGAAGGTAATCTACCACAATCAATTTGATCCCATGTTTCGACGCCAATCTACGCGCCTTGGCCCGTAAGTCAAAAATCGATAGTGACGGCGAATCATCTATGAAAAGTGGCGCTTTTTCAAGACCTTTTACTTTTACATTAAGTTGCTCCCATTCGTGTTTTTCAAGGTTCCCGGTCCGCAGTTTTTCTGAAGACAATCCTGTTTCAGAAGAGATCAACCGGGTAATCAACTGCACCGAGGACATCTCCAGGGAGAAAAATGCCACCGGAATATTTTGTCCCACCGCAATATTACGCGCCATCGATAAGGTGAGGGCTGTTTTACCCATCCCGGGACGGGCTGCAATAATCACCAGGTCACTCGGCTGCCAACCAGAAGTCAGTTTATCGACCTTGTCAAATCCGGAAGGAACACCACTCAACCCAGATTTGTTCGAGATTTCTTCAATCCTCTTTTTAGCCTGCATCACCAAATCCTGTGCAGTTTCTGAAGATCTTTTAATATTTCCCTGGGTCACTTCATACAGTTTGGATTCTGCGGAATCCAAAAGGTCAAAAACATCGGTAGTTTCGTCGTACGACTGCTCAATAATCTCGTTGGAGATTTTTATCAGACTTCTTTGAATATACTTCTGTAGGATAATCCTTGCATGGAATTCAATATGCGCCGAAGAAGAGACTTTTTGGGTTAACTGTACGAGATAAAAGTCACCTCCCACCTGCTCCAACTTTTGATCTTTCCTTAATTGGTTGGAAACCGTTAATAAGTCGACCGGTTCGGAATTTTCAAAGAGTTTGAAGATAGCCTCGTAGATGTATTGGTGGGAACTCTTATAAAATACCTCCGGGTTTAAAATGTCAATTATTTCATCCACCCCCTTTTTATCGATCATCATCGCGCCTAGCACAACTTCTTCTAAATCAACTGCTTGCGGCGGGATTTTACCTTTTTCAAGGCTAATTACATTGCCGGGGGTGTAATTAATTCTTTGGGGGGCTTTGGATTTTTCCATGGTACGAAAGTAGAGAAATAGACTTTAGAATTTCCCTGAAACCTGTTTTACTTAGTTCACAGGTTATAAACAATTTAACTGTTGAAAACTTTTATTTTTTGTTGATAAGGTCAAAAAAATCCGAAGTGGGACACTCCGGATTTTTTACTTTGTTATGTATGTTGGTTTCTAACCTTTAAAGACTCCCATATCTGAATATTTATCCATTCTCATTTTGACCAATTCTGCTGGTGATAAGTTTTTAAATTCAGAATATGCCGTGGAAATGGCATTTTTGACAGTTTCAAAAGTAAGTTCACGATTGCCGTGCGCACCACCTATAGGTTCCTTCACGATCTCGTCAATTAGCTTTTGTTTTTTCATGTCTTTGGCTGTAAGCTTTAATGCATCGGCCGCTTTTTCTTTAAATTCCCAGCTTCTCCAAAGGATCGATGAGCAGGACTCGGGGGAAATCACAGAATACCATGTATTTTCAAGCATCATCACTTTATCCCCTACTCCAATTCCCAGGGCACCCCCACTGGCACCTTCGCCAATGATCACCACAATAATAGGCACTTTGAGCCGGGTCATTTCAAAGATATTTCGGGCAATGGCCTCACCCTGTCCGCGTTCTTCAGCCTCCAGACCAGGATATGCACCGGGTGTGTCCACTAGGGTCACTACGGGAATATTGAATTTTTCAGCAGACTTCATCAAACGCAGGGCTTTTCGATATCCTTCGGGATTTGCCATCCCAAAATTCCGGTACTGCCGTGTTTTGGTATTAAAGCCTTTTTGCTGTCCAATGAACATGTAACTTTGATCTCCGATTTTACCCAAACCTCCAATCATAGCTTTGTCATCCCTGACATTCCGGTCGCCGTGCAATTCCAGAAAAGATTCTCCGCAAATGGCATTGATATAATCCAAAGTGTAAGGACGGTTTGGATGCCTTGAAAGTTGCACCCGTTGCCATGCGGTGAGGTTCTTATAAATTTCTTTTTTGGTCTCGTTCAATCTTTTTTCGATCTGCCTACAAGTTGCCGATACATCGACTTCACTCTCTTCACCAATGGCACAAGCCTTCTGGTACTGTTCTTCTAACTCTTTTATAGGTAATTCAAAATCTAGATATTCCATTATGAGTCATGGTTTCATTAAAATAAGCTTACAAATATAAGAAACTTTAAAAGGTAGCTTTCTTTTGAGTTTTAAAATTTCTACGGGTTTTCATTATCCCGTTGAGGATGACAGTGGTAAGGATTATGGCCGCTCCATAATAAAATCCGGGTGCCATTTTTTCCTCGCTCCCAAAGATCCAGAAAGCGAGCAAAATGCCGTAAACCGGTTCCAAATTGATGGTGAGCATAATGGTGTACGGGCTCAAATGCCGCATGACCGCAACGGAAGCAATAAAAGCATAAGCCGTACAAATGGACGCAAGTATGAAAAGGTAGAACCAATCTTCTACTGAAACATCGAAAAAAGCCAGATTGAAGCCGTCCTGATTACTTCCGAAGAAAGTAAGCAACAGCAGATAAATGGTAATGGCCGCAGTACCTGTGAGCAGTTCGTAAAACGAGATGACCGAAGCATCTTCTTTTTGAGCCAGTTTCCCGTTGATAAGTGAAAATACTGCAGATAGAAAAGCAGAAACCAGCGCCAGTAGGATGCCCAGGATATATTCAGTTTCGACTTTAAAGATCACGTACAAACCAAAAATGACGATTAATCCAAAGATTATTTCATACCAAATTACCTTCCGCTTATAAAATATCGGCTCCATAATGGAGGTGAAAAAAGCACCCGTGGAAAGCAACGCCAGGGTAATAGAGACATTGGACACTTTGATCGCACCAAAGAAAGTGAGCCAATGGGCGGCGATGATCACTCCGGCAATTAGAAGCACCAACATGCGCCGGGGCGGCAGCCGTAATCCCTTCTTTTTCCACTTGATCCAGAGCAGGATAAATCCGCTGGCAAGCAACATCCGGTACCAAACCAGTGGCACCGCATCCAGGCTTATCAAAGCTCCCAAAACTGCTGTAAAGCCCCAGATAAACACAATTACGTGAAAATGCAGGTAACTCTTAAGTTTATCGCTTGGCATTGAAAAGCAGGTAAATAGCTAAAATTCCGAAGAAAATATTCGGGAACCAGACTGCCAGGAGAGGAGAAAATGTGCTCTGTTCGGCAATGGTTCCAAAGACCTTGTCCATAAAGATAAAAATAAAAGCAAGGGTGATTCCCACGGCAAGATTCACGCCCATTCCCCCTCTTCTTTTAATGGACGAAACGGCGACCGCGATCACCGTCAAAATATAAGCCGAAATGGGTAAACTCCAGCGTTTATAGGCCACAACTTTGTACCTATTAATGTTCCCGGAACCACGGCGCTGCTCCTGCGTAATAAATTCTTCCAACTCGTTATAGTTCAAAGTTTCGGCCATGTAAGAAACCGGGGTGAGTTCATCGAATTCAAAAGGAAGGAGAGTATCTTTGCTTGCTTCCGAAATGAGCTCGTCCCCCTCTTCCCCAATAATCCTTTTGTTGAAATTGGTGAGGGTGTAAGTAGAATCTTCTTCATTCCATCTCAAGCTGGAAGCGCTAATTTTATAGGTAAGATCATTCCCCTCAAAGTGTTCCATGGTGAAATTGCGGGCAGATTTTGTCCTGGGCTGGAAGTGCGAGGCATAAATGTACTCGTTGTCATTGATTTGCCGGTACACATCGCTGGTTTCCTGGACTTCGGCCCCGCGTTTGAGATAAGTGTATTTGAATTCATTAAACCCTTTGCTGGCACTGGGCGCAAGATACATTCCCATGATTAGAGCACCAATAAGTACGATGGTAGCGCCCACCATATAAGGCCGCAGAAACCTCCAGAAGGAAACCCCACTGCTCAAAAAGGCAATAATTTCGGTATTCTGCGCCAATTTAGAGGTAAACCAAATCACAGATAAAAACAAGAACAGCGGAAATAACAGATTGGCAAAATAAACCGTGAAATCAACATAATAATACACCACTTCCATAAACGGCACCTCGTTTTCCAGGATCTTGTCGATCTTTTCGGCCAGGTTCACTGTTATTCCAATAGGGATGAACAGCAGGAGCATCAAGGTGAAGGTCCCCAGGTAACGCTTAAGTATGTACCAATCGAATATTTTCAATTTAAAGACGTTTATTCATTTGCTGTACCATTTTCATTTTCCAGGCAGCAAAATCCCCGGCTAAGATATGTTTTCTGGCTTCACGAACCAACCAGAGGTAGAAGCCCAGGTTATGCATGGTAGCAATTTGTTTGCCAAGCATCTCGTTCACGCTGAACAAATGTTTGAGGTATGCTTTGGTGTAAAACGTATCAACATAAGTGATTCCCATGTCATCTATTGGCGAGAAATCATCGTGCCATTTTCTATTCCTCATGTTGATCGTTCCGTGCGCCGTAAATAGCATTCCATTTCGGGCATTTCGGGTGGGCATTACGCAATCAAACATATCCACACCTAAAGCAATATTTTCTAAGATATTGATTGGTGTGCCCACGCCCATGAGATAGCGCGGCTTTTCCTTCGGAAGTATATTCGTCACCAACTCGGTCATCGCGTACATTTCTTCTGCAGGTTCTCCCACTGAGAGTCCTCCGATGGCGTTTCCTTCAGCCCCGGCTGAAGCAATATATTCAGCAGATTCTTCCCTCAGGTCTTTAAACGTGCTTCCCTGCACAATTGGAAATAATGACTGGGAATACCCATATTCCAGTGGGGTTTTTTCAAGATGGGTTATACACCTGTCCAACCAGCGGTGGGTGCGGTGCATTGAATTTTTGGCGTACCTGTAATCGCATGGGTATGGAGTACATTCATCAAAGGCCATGATAATGTCGGCACCAATTAGCCGCTGCGTTTCCATCACGTTTTCGGGGGTGAAATTGTGGTAGGAGCCATCGATATGCGATTGAAACCGAACCCCTTCTTCCTTTATTTTTCTTCTTGCTGCCAAAGAATATACCTGGTAGCCGCCACTATCTGTAAGAATATTGCGATCCCAGTTCATGAATTTGTGGAGCCCGCCGGCCTTTTTGAGAATTTCTGTTTGAGGGCGTAAGTATAAATGATAGGTATTCCCCAGGATAATATCCGGGTTTACCTCTTCTTTAAGTTCTTTTTGACTGATGCCTTTAACGGAAGCTACTGTACCCACCGGCATAAAGATGGGGGTTTCAATTCTGCCGTGGTCGGTGGTGATCACTCCAGCCCTTGCACTGCTGCCCGGGTCGTTGCCTGCTAATTCAAATTTCATAGAAGATTTTAATGGGCGCAAAGATAA
>JAGXIM010000117.1 GCA_024635665.1 Salinimicrobium sp.
CCTCCCAATTTGTAAGAGTCCTGCGAGAAGTTGAGGTAGTAAATGTCTCCGCCATCCCGCTGCAGCACCGGTTCCACCACCTTTGTAATGTCGTTGCAATGCCCGGCAGCTGAAATAATTACCGTGCCCGGGGCCAGGACATTCCCATCATCATACCGCTGTTTCATGGAAAGCGAATCTTTTCCCGTGGGCACGTTTATCCCCAGTGCAATAGCGAAATCTGAGACTCCCTGTACGGCTTCGTAAAGCCTCGCGTCTTCTCCTTTATTGTTGCACGGCCACATCCAATTCGCCGAAAGCGATACAGATTTAAGCCCTTTTTCGAGCGGCGCCCAGACAATATTCGTTAAAGCTTCGGCAATTGAGTTTTTTGAGCCAGCGACTGGATCGATCAATGCCGAAACAGGGGAGTGGCCAATCGAAGTGGCGACGCCTTCCTTGCCTTTGTAGTCCAGCGCCATCACACCGCAGTTGTTCAATGGCAACTGCAACGGCCCGGCGCACTGTTGTTTGGCAACTTTTCCCGTCACGCAGCGGTCCACTTTATTGGTCAACCAGTCTTTCGAACCAACCGCTTCCAATTGCAGCACCTGGTCAAGATAAGTATGAAAATCCTGCTGATAATATTCTACTTCCGAATATTTTCGGTCTATAGTGGAATCTTTCATAATTGTTTTTGGGGAACTCCCAAACATGTCGCCCAGCGCCAGATCCATCGGTTTTGAACCGGTTGTCTGGCTCTCAAAGGTGAATTGTTGGTTTTCGGTGACATGACCCACCGCATAGAGAGGTGTGCGTTCCCGGGCAGCGATCTTTTGCATGTTGAGCAGGTCTTTTTCAGAAATGATCAAGCCCATTCGCTCCTGGGATTCGTTGCCAATGATTTCTTTGGCCGACAAGGTGGGATCGCCCACAGGAAGTTTGTCAAGGTCTATATTCCCGCCTGTATCCTCTACTAATTCACTGAGGCAGTTCAAATGTCCGCCGGCGCCATGATCGTGAATGGAAACAATTGGGTTTTCATCGGCTTCCACCATAGCACGGATGGTGTTGGCTGCCCGTTTTTGCATTTCGGGATTGGAACGCTGGACTGCATTTAGCTCAATTCCGCTGCTAAACTCCCCTGTATCTGCAGAAGAAACGGCAGCTCCACCCATTCCAATCCGGTAATTTTCCCCTCCTAAAATGACGATTTGATCTCCTTTTTTTGGAACATCTTTTATCGCCTGGCTCGCTTTGGCATATCCAATTCCACCGGCCATCATAATAACTTTGTCATAACCCAGCGCCCGCTGGTCTTCGGAATGTTCAAAAGTTAAAACCGATCCCGCAATGAGAGGTTGGCCGAATTTGTTTCCGAAGTCTGATGCCCCGTTGGAAGCCTTGATCAAAATATCCATGGGAGTTTGGTAGAGCCACGGTCTTTCGGGAAAAGCATTTTCCCAGGGTCGGTTTTTCTCCAATCTCGAATAGGAAGTCATATAAACGGCTGTCCCAGCCAGGGGCAAAGAACCCTTGCCACCAGCAAGCCGGTCACGGATTTCCCCGCCGCTTCCCGTAGCAGCCCCATTAAAAGGTTCTACAGTTGTGGGGAAATTGTGGGTTTCGGCTTTTAGAGAAATAACTGAATCAAAATCGAGTTTTCGGTAATAATCTGGTTTATCTGCCGTTTTTGGGGCGAATTGTTCGATTCGCGGACCTTTAACGAAAGCCACATTATCTTTATATGCAGAAACTATTTCGTTCGGGTTTTCTTCTGAAGTTTTCCTGATAAGTTTGAAAAGTGAAGATGGTTTTTCTTTTCCGTCAATTACAAAAGTTCCGTTGAAAATCTTGTGCCGGCAGTGCTCAGAATTTACCTGGGAAAATCCGAAAACTTCAGAGTCTGTCAAATTTCTGCCAATTCGTTCTGCCAGTTTTTCAAGATATTCGACTTCTTCAAAACTTAAAGCAAGGCCTTCCTTTTGATTGTAGGCGGCAATATTTTCCACCTCGAGAATGGGTTCCGGTTCCACATCAATGGTAAAGATATCCTGATCCAGGCCATCGTATTTTTGGAAAAGCATAGGATCATAATCTGAATAATGATCATCCACTTCAATGAATTCCTCAATCCTGCGGATTCCCTGGATTCCCATGTTTTGGGTGATCTCCACTGCATTGGTGCTCCAGGGGGTGACCATCGCAGCGCGGGGGCCAACAAAAAAATCTGCCAAAGCAGATTTTTCTAAAAATTGTGAGTTGCCAAAAAGCCAGTTCAATTTGACTATGTTTTCAGCCGAGAGGTCTTTGTGCGTTTGAACAGCGTAGACCTGGTTTGGTTTGTTTCCGAAGAAGAGGATCATTCCGGGTGGGTTTTTGTTGAAAAGCAAATTTACATTTTTTTGCATGACATGTCTCCTGTGGGAAAAAGAAATGAAATCTCAAAATCAACTTTAAGAGTAGAAGCATTTAAAAGGCAAACTCGTGCTGGAAAAAGTGGATTTCTTCCAGATTTTTTAAGGTAGTCAAAAAGCCGTTTTTTAGAGGACTTTTTCCGAAATGAACAAAATTATTTTTTCTCCAGAAGTGCCATGTAGAATCCGTCGTAACCAGTTTCACTGGAGAGGATCTTTTGTTCCTTTTTTAAGCTGAAAGCTTTTCCTTCTTCAGATTTTAAGAATATTTCCACTTGTTCCTGGTTTTCTGAAGGCAGGACAGAACAAGTCGCGTACACCATTTTTCCGCCGTCTTTTACGATTTTGGAGTACTGTTTCAGGATTTCCTGCTGGGTTTGTTTCAGGGTCTCAATAAATTCTGGCTGAAGCTTCCACTTTGCATCCGGATTTCTGCTAAGCACACCCAGTCCACTGCACGGCGCATCAATAAGGACACGGTCGGCACTGTTGTAGAGTTTTTTCACCACCTTGGTGGAGTCAATGGCACGGGGATCAATGTTATGGGCACCGGCCCGGCGGGCGCGGCGTTTTAGTTCTTTTAGTTTATTCTCGAAAATATCTGTGGCGATCAACTGGCCTTTGTTTTCCATGAGTGCAGCCAGGTGAAGGGTTTTCCCACCGGCACCGGCGCAGGTATCGACTACCCGCATTCCCGGTTCCACTTCCAGGAATTGCGCTACGAGTTGGGAGGAAGCATCCTGGACTTCAAAAAGGCCATTTTTAAAGACTTCTGTTGAAAAGACATTTGCGCGTTCTTTCAATTGCAGGGCATCCGGGTTTCCTGAAATAAATTCGGTTTCAATCCCCTCTTTCTGAAGCTCCTGTTGAAGTTTTTCTTTGGTTGTTTTCAGCGTGTTTGCACGTAAAACAACAGGCGCCTGCTCATTGAGGGCATGGATTTCTTTTTCCCAAACTTCTTCCCCTAATTCTTTCGCTCCCATTTCATCCATCCAGTCGGGCACAGATTCACGAAACTTTCTAATCTGGCTTAACTCATCAAATTTTCCTTTGATGCGGCGGGTTGGCGTGGGCTCCAACTGTTTCCAGTCTGGCAATTCAATGCCCCTCAAAGTTGCCCAAACAGCAAAAAGGCGGAACAGGTTTTCCCTGGAGTAAGGTGCTTTTACTTCGGCAATTTCAGAATAAAGGCGTTTCCAGCGCACGATGTCATAGGTCGTTTCAGCAATGAAACTTCGGTCGCGGGAACCCCAGCGTTTGTCCCTTTTCAGGGTTTTTTGGATCACCTTATCGGCATATTTTCCTTCATTGAAGATTTCCCCAAGTGCATCAACGGTTGCAAAGACCAAATTTCTGTATAAACGCATAAAAAATATTTAAAGCCGCAAAGGTACGGTTTTTTGACTTCGGAAAAATCTATCTTTGGGAGCAAATCCAGGACATGAAAAAACTGTTATTCTTCTTACCCTTTATACTAATAGCGTGTAATTCAACCGAAAAAAAAGATGTGAAAACGGCTTTTTCAGAAGTAAAGGTTGAAATGCTACTGGAAGATTCGGTAAGCATCAGGGCGATAGAAATAATGGGACAGGATGTGGCTTTTGCGGGCTCTAATGGGTATTATGGGATTTATAATTCTGCAGACAACCAGGTGCGGCTTAACCAGCAGCAGTATGACTCAATTTTTCCGGAATTTCGTGCTGTGGCGAGTACCTCAACAGATTTTTTCATGCTGAGCGTGGCAAACCCGGCGTTATTGTACAAAACCGGCGACACCGGGCAAATGGAACTGGTGTACAAGGAAGAGGGGGAGAAGGTGTTCTACGACTCCATGACTTTTTGGAACGATCAAGAAGGGATTGCGATGGGTGATCCTGTGGAAAATTGTCTTTCCGTTATTATCACCCGCGATGGTGGAAATACCTGGAACAAAATTTCTTGCGACCAACTTCCGGAAACTGTTGAAGGCGAGGCGGCTTTCGCAGCGAGCAATTCAAATATTTCGGTAGAAGGGGAAAAGACGTGGATTATTTCTGGCGGGATGAAATCGAGGATATTCTACAGTCCCGATAAAGGCAGGACATGGGAAGTTTTTGATACGCCCATAATTCAGGGGGAAAGCACACAGGGCGCTTATTCGCTGGATTTTTATAATGAAAACCAAGGGATCATGATTGGAGGCGATTATACTGCGCCCGAAGGAAATTTGGCCAACAAAGCAATAACTTCAGACGGCGGAAAAACCTGGAACTTAATTGGCGAAGGCGAAAATCCGGGCTATAAAAGCAGTGTTCGCTACGTGCCCAGAAGCGGGGCGAAGGAAATAGTGGCAGTTGGATCTACAGGGATTTCTTATTCCGCCGATGCCGGGCAAAGCTGGAAAGAACTTTCAGATGAAGGTTTTTACACAATTCGTTTCATGAACGATTCGGTTGCATATGCCGCCGGAAAAAACAAGCTCGCAAAGCTCATTTTTGAGTAGGTATGAAAACAAGTGATCCGAAGTTTTTTAAGACTTCAGATCACAATTACTAACCAACTTTAATTAACCTATTCAACTATTCTTCAGAATCTTTTCTACGGGCACGATATTCACGCATCATTTTATCATTAAATTCATCTTCTACCTCTTTAAGCCGCATGATCCTTTTGGCAGAAAAAATATTCTTAAGGTCGTTGTAGTATTTCTGCTTCAAAAGATAATCTTCCCGCTCGATCTCCACATACTCCTTAAGCAGGGAGTTTGCCATATCTTCGGTCATACATTCCACATTTTTAACTTCGGCACGCTCGCGCATGTAAAGGTTTCGCCTTTTTTCTTCAAATTCGTTGTAAATCGGCCAAAACTGCTGCGCTTCTTTTGAAGTTAAATTGAGGCCTTCGGTAATGTGGGCCGTCTTGAGGGCTTTAATTCGCTGCCGGTGTTCATCCCTGTCTTGTGCCGTTACCAAAAAAGGACAACTAAAAAGAAGCAGGGCAAAAATTAATTTTTTCATGTCATTCTTCATTAAGTAGGATAGAAGGATCGTCAATATTTTCGTTCAAATAGTCATATAGGGCTTCCCTGTCAAGGTTGTCACCGGGAGAAGTGGCAAAAGAAAATTCCCGTTCATTGATGAAAGGGTTTTCTTCGGGGTTTACAATGTCCAGGGTCTCCAAAAGGTAATTTTCAACAGCCAGCATGTCCAAATCTTCAAATCCCACCTCCTGTGAATTATTCAGGAGAACGGTTGAAAAGATAACCGCTAACACAGCGGCAATTCCGGCGACATAAGAGAGAATTTTCTTTCGGTGGAGAGGAATGACTTTGGTTTCTTTAGGTTCTTCTTTGAGCCTTTCCATCATTCGTTGCCCGAAGCTGTCAAAGTAGTTGTCTGGGACTGAAAAAGGGTTGTTTGGCTGTTCTTTTTCTTCTTTGTCCAGGGAAACCGTTTCACGCATCATTCGGTCTTCAAAATCCTGAAAATAACCTTCCGGAACCTTAAAACCTGATTTTTGCTGATATGGTAACCCTTTCTTTTTCATTTGTTTATTTGACTAAAGTTGTTCAAAAAGGTTTAACCTTCTTTAAGAAAACCTTTTATCTTTTTCGTTGCAATATGATAGGAGGCCTTTAAAGCTCCCTCTGATGTTCCTAAGATATCAGAAATTTCCTTGTATTTCAACTCCTGAAAGTATTTCATATTGAATACTTGTTGTTGTTTTTCGGGCAGTGTCGCGATGGCTTTCTGTAGTTTTAGCTGAATTTCATTCCCTTCAAAATATACATCGCTTTCGAGGTTCCCAATGATTTGTTCCTGAAGCTCTTCGCTATTTATTTTCTGCTTTTTTGCCTTTTTTGAGAGGAAGGTGAGGGCTTCGTTGGTGGCAATACGGTACATCCAGGAGAACAACTGACTTTCCCCCTTGAATTTTTCGATGTTTCGGAAGACTTTGATAAAGGTGTTCTGAAGCACGTCATCGGCGTCTTCATGGTTTTTGACAATACTTCGGATTTGCCAATACAGGCGTTCCTGGTATAGCTGTAGCAATTCCCTGAAAGCCTCATTGCGGGAGCCGGGATCCTGAAGTCGCTGAACAAGTTTTTCTTCCGAAGGGGTCACATTAAAATTTTTTCCAGATTTTCTGGGGTGCTAAAGATAAGAGGATTTCTTTAGAAAAAAATCTATGCTGAAAATGCCATTTTTGAATGGGATCATCGGTGAAATGCATATTTTTTAGTTAAAATACACAAAAAGTTTTTTTGTTTGACTATTTGTAGTATATTCACATTGTGAAAAAGTTATCTTTTTTGCTCCAAATAATGGAAGTCTTATCTTCGC
This sequence comes from Salinimicrobium sp., assembly GCA_024635665.1. GTDB lineage: Bacteria > Bacteroidota > Bacteroidia > Flavobacteriales > Flavobacteriaceae > Salinimicrobium. Next base: position 6,719 of record JAGXIM010000117.1, read on the forward strand.
TGGCCCCAAAAGCGGTGTTAAGATTAGGAAAAATGGATGAACCTACTTCATCCATTTTTTTCGTTTAGGACTTTTCTTAATTGCTTTTTAGGAAAACATTTGTAGTCGGTTTATTCAAAAGACTGCATTTCTACCAATTTTTGATACGTAGCTTTTTTGGCGAGCAATTCCTCATGCTTGCCTTGTTCCACAATTCCCCCTTTGTGCATGACCACAATATTATCGGCGTTTTGGATCGTGGAAAGGCGGTGGGCGATGACAATCGAGGTGCGATTCTTCATCATATTCTCCAGGGCCTTTTGTACCAGTCTCTCACTTTCTGTATCTAAAGCTGAAGTGGCCTCATCCAGAATCATTATTGGCGGGTTTTTTAGCACTGCGCGGGCAATGGAAAGTCGTTGTTTTTGTCCCCCGCTGAGTTTGTTCCCGCTGTCCCCAATATTGGTGTCAAGGCCATTGGGCAGATCTTTTACAAATTCCCAGGCATTTGCAATTTTTAGTGCATCAATAATTTCCTCGTCGGTAGCCTTGTCTTTTCCCAACCCAACATTGTTCCTTATACTGTCGTTGAAAAGGATGGAATCCTGAGTGACAAGTCCCATAAGGCTGCGTAGGGATTTTTTGCTCATTTGGCGAATGTCGATCCCGTCAATCTTTATTGAGCCTTCATTTACGTCGTAAAATCGCGTCACCAGGTTTGCAATAGTCGATTTCCCACTTCCTGATTGGCCCACAAGTGCGATCGTAGATCCTTTTGGCACGTTTACGCTGAAATTTTTCAAGACAAATTCATCTTCGTACTTAAATGAAATGTTCTCAATTTGAACAGCCTGTTCAAAATCCTTTTTTTCAATGGCATTGGGGGCGTCGACCACATTGGATTTTGTTTCCAATACCTGAAAAATTCTCTCGGCAGCTGCATTTCCTTTTTTGACGCTATAGGAAGCTTTGGATATCTGTTTTGCCGGAGTAAGGATATTATAGGCCAATGCCATGAAAGCAATAAAAGTAGCCCCTTCCAGGGTTCCTTCTATTAGCACCATTTGACCTCCAAACCACAAAATGATAACGATTACAAAGATGCCCAGGAATTCACTGGTTGGGGAGGCCAGGTTTTGCCGGTTAATGAGGCTGTCCAGAATTTTGTTGAGTCTGCCTGTGGAACTTTGGAATTTCTCCCGAAACTTATCTTCTGCATTAAATCCCTTTACAATTTTTAAACTGGAGAGGGTTTCTTCAACCAGGGAAAGGAAATGCCCATTCTCTTCCTGTGCTTCATGGGATTTACTTTTCAGCTTCTTCCCAATCATTGAAATAATGAACCCTGAAATGGGCAGAAAAATAAAGACAAACAAGGTTAATTTGGGACTAATCACCAACATCATGATAATCGTGAAGATCATTGTTAGCGGTTCTCTTACCACCAATTCCAGAATAGAGAGAAAGGAGTTTTGCACTTCATTCACATCTGCAGTTATTCGGGAAATCGTGTCTCCTTTCTTTTTTTCAGAAAAATAAGAAACGGGCAGCTCGAGGATTTTGTCGTAGATGGTGTCGCGAACATCCTTTAAGACCCCGTTGCGAAGAAATGTGAGGAAAAATGCCGCCAGGTAGCCAAAAAGGTTCTTTAAGAGAAATAATATTACCACAATACCACAAACGAAAACCAGTGCCGCGGCTTCATCTTCGTTGATGCGTTGTGTGATCTCATAGTTGAAAAAATCAATCACATAATCCTTGAGTCCGTTCCAGCCTTCCCACTTCGGTGCTACCGCTACCCGTTTGGTTTCATCAAACAGGATCTGGATAACAGGGATAAGCGCTAAAAAAGAGAGGGTACTAAAGAGGGCGTAAAAAACATTGCACACAATATTCAGTACCGCAAACCTCTTATAAGGTGCGGCAAAACGAAGGATCTTTTTGAAATAATTCATTCAGGATGGCTTAGCCCAGCTTGAGGTCAGATTTTATCGAAGCAATTTTTTCTTTAAGCTCCTTTTCTACTTTCTCATGGTTTTCCACCTTGTCTAAAGGTGCATTCACGCTAATGTAAAATTTGATCTTAGGTTCGGTTCCACTGGGACGGGCCGCTACTTTTGTACCGTTTTCGGTGTAATAAATAAGTACGTTTGACTTGGGTACGTCCAATGTTTTAATGTCAGTCTCTGTGAGGCTGTAGTTAAATGATTTTGAAGTGTGGTAATCTTCTATTAAAACCACTTTTTCCCCATCTATTTCAGTTAAAGGATTGTCTCTAAGACCGGCCATGATATCTTTAATTTGTTGGGCGCCGTCAATTCCTTTTTTCACAAGCGCAATCAATTCTTCTTTGTAGTAGCCGTACTTTTCGTAAAGCTCCAACATCTTTTCATATAAAGACTTTCCGTTTGCTTTCATTTGGGCTGCGATCTCACACGTCAACAATATTGCGGTAGCCGCATCCTTGTCGCGCACAAAATCACCCACCATATATCCAAAGCTTTCTTCTCCACCACCTATAAAATCAAGGTTTGGGTTATCGTTTATCATTTTGGCGATCCATTTAAAACCTGTGAGGCCTTCTTTGTATTCAACCCCGTAATCTTCGGTGAGGATTCGCAGCATTGGAGTGGATACAATCGTGGAGCCAACAAATTCCCTTCCCTGTATCTTTCCTTCTTTTTTCCATTGTTCAAGCAAAAACCAGGTCATTATTAGCATGGTTTGGTTCCCGTTTAAAAGCACCATTTCCCCTTTGAGGTTCCTCACGGCAATTCCAAGTCGATCCCCATCGGGATCTGTTCCAATTACAATGTCTGCATTTTCTTTTTCAGCCTGTTCCAGAGCCATTTTAAGAGCTTCAGGTTCCTCTGGATTTGGAGATTTTACAGTTGGGAAATCACCATTTGGTTCCCTTTGCTCCTCCACAATGCTTAAATTGGTATAGCCGGCTTTTTCTAAAACATCGGGAACTATAGTGATGGCAGTTCCGTGTAAGGAGGTGAAAACCACTTTAAGATCTTGTTTTGCCGCTGCTGAAGTATTGAAGCTTCCGTTTTTTACTGAGGCTTCCGTAAAAGCTTTATCCACCTCTTTATCAATAAAAGTTATTAGATTTTTATTCGCTTCAAATTTTATTTCATCGTAGCCAAGTCCTGCAATTTCAGCAACAATTTCGGAATCATACGGGGGCACCAGCTGGCCTCCATCCTGCCAATACACTTTGTAGCCATTGTATTCTGGCGGGTTGTGGCTTGCAGTTAATACAATCCCGCAGTGGCAGTTGAGATGTCTTACAGCAAAAGAAAGTTCTGGGGTGGGCCTTAATTCTGAAAAAAGGTAAACCTGTATATTATTAGCTGAAAAAACATTGGCCACCAGTTGTGCCAGTTCTTTACTGTTATGACGACAATCGTATGCAATGGCAACTTTTAGATCTTCTCCCGGAAATTGCTTCTTTAAATAATCTGAAATGCCCTGGGTGTTTTTACCGAGGGTGTATTTGTTGATCCTGTTGGTTCCAACGCCCATTATTCCTCGCATTCCGCCGGTCCCAAATTCCAAATCTTTATAGAAGCTCTCTTTGAGTTCCTCCGGTTTGTTTTGCAACAATTCCTTCACTTCTTGTTGGGTTTGTTCATCAAAAGAAGGCTGCAGCCAGGATTCTGCTTTTGCTTTTACGTCGTAATAACTCATGCTGGATTGTTTTTAATCACAAAAATAAGGATTTAAGTGGAAAACAGAATTAAAACCTACCTGTAGTTTCGCTTATGCGGTACCGGTCTTTTTCCCGGCTGCTTCTCAAAATGAGTTCGCCTAAGAAACCCGTAAGAAAAAGTAAAGTTCCGAGGATTATTGTGGTAAGGGAAATATAAAACCACGGATTATCGGTCACCAATATAGAAGGAAGTCCATGGTAGAGTTTGTAAAGCTTGGATCCGCCAATCCAGGCGGCAAAAATAACCCCAAAGAAAAACATCAGGATCCCGAGCGCCCCAAACAGGTGCATGGGACGTTTTCCAAATTTTGATAAGAACCAAATGGTGATGAGGTCCAGAAAGCCATTGATGAAGCGTTCGACCCCAAATTTTGTCTTTCCGTATTTGCGCTTTTGATGTTGTACCACCATTTCCTCAATTCGGGAGTAGCCGGCGTTCTTTGCCAAAACCGGTATATAGCGGTGCATTTCGCCATACACATCAATATTTTTCACGACGGCTTTACGGTAAGCTTTAAGGCCGCAGTTGAAATCGTGAAGTTTTAAACCTGAAGTCTTCCGCGCAGCTGCATTAAATAACTTGGAAGGAAGGTTTTTTGAGAGCACCGAATCGTATCTCTTCTTTTTCCATCCCGAGATGAGGTCGTAATTCTGATTAGTGATAAGGTTGTAAAGTTTCGGGATTTCTTCCGGATTGTCCTGCAAATCGGCGTCCATGGTTATGATCACATCGCCTTCGGCTTTGTCAAAACCTACGTGCAAAGCCTGGGATTTTCCGTAGTTACGATTGAACTTTATCCCTTTTACCGCAGGATCTTCCGCAGAAATTTTCTTGATTGTTTTCCAGGAGCCGTCTGTACTGCCGTCATCGATAAAAATCACCTCATAGGAAAAAGAATTGGATCGCATCACAGATACGATCCAATTGTACAATTCATTGAGTGATTCTTCTTCGTTGAGAAGGGGAATGACGATAGATAGCTGCATTTATTATGCTTTGGTTGGATCTTTTTCTCTAAAGATAAGGGCAATAATTAGACCTATGATCAAATAGAACCCTAGACTGTAAATAAACTTTTTTAATTGATTTAATACAGAGAACTGGTTATCGGCCTGCATATCTGCCAATGCCTCATCAATGGCGGCTTGCGGGGTACCAAAATTCAACATCATTTCACGGGTAGCCTCTACTGTGAGCTCGGTGACAGCAGTTGCGGCTTCGGGATCAATAAAGGAAAATAATAAGATACTAAATAAGGTTGCCAGAAGGCTTCCTATTAAAATGGTAATGAAAAAAGTAGTGAAAGCATTCTTAAAAGAAAAGTAGGTTGAGGTTTGCTTTTTTGCATCCCTTACTGCCATTATTGAAATTACGATAAGGAGTAAAAAACTAATAATGCCAAACCACCATTTGGTGAAAAGTGCAAGGTTAAAAGCATACGCAATTACCGTCATTAAAATTAGTGCGATCCCCAGATAAACACCATATTTGGTGCCAATAGATTTTAAAGAATTTTCCATAATAGGATGTGATTGGTTAGATAGATAACCAATAGGTCTGCAAATATAGGAAAATGTTACACCCCGGAAGAAAATAGAAATTGAAAGCGAAAAATTATCTTCCTTATAGTTGTTGTTATGTAAAAAAATATTTAAATTTGCACCTCGAAAAAATTACAAGATTTTAAAGAATTAAGAGATGAAGCAGGGAATCCATCCGGAAAATTATAGACTGGTAGCTTTTAAAGACATGTCTAACGACGAGGTTTTTATTACAAAGTCTACCGCGAATACGAAAGAAACGATTGAGGTTGAAGGTGAGAAATATCCTCTGATAAAGTTAGAAATTTCCAGAACCTCTCATCCGTTCTACACCGGTAAAGCCAAATTATTGGATACTGCTGGTCGTATTGATAAGTTCAAGAACAAATACGCGAAGTTCAAAAAGTAATTTTTGTGCACCGCATTATTCTAAGCCTCCCAATGTGGAGGCTTTTTTTGTTCTCACCCAATCTGTTTTGAGAATTTTTCGCATTTTAGACTAACTTGTATCTTTACTCAAAAAATAAACATGAATTACGTTCTCTTTGACGGTCCTGCACGAAACCAGTTGTTGCCTTTCACCTATACCCGCCCGGTTGCCGATATAAGGATTGGTATTCTGACTATTCGGGAGAAGTGGGAAAAACACTTAAAATCCACTACCTCCACAATTACCGAGACTTACCTGTCTGAAAAGTGGCCGATGGTGGAATTGGAAGAGAATGTTATGATCAACGGATCCTTTTTGCCAACTACAGAATTAGTAACGCAAATTCAAAACCTTCAGCCGGGGGAAGCCATTTTTAATGGAGAAGATGTGGTGGCTTTTTTTGCTTATAAAGATCAGGAAGTAGATTTTTCTAAATGTATCAGCATAGAACTTGAGGGGAAAGCATTTAGACTGCAGCATACCTGGGATATTTTTGAGTTGAATGCCGAAGCCATTGCTGCCGATTTTGATTTTTTGACAAAGGGACGTGAGACCCAGCCATTGTCTGGCACAAACCAGGTCATTGCTCCTGAGAATATTTTTCTGGAGGAAGGCGCCAAAGTGGAATGTTCTATTTTAAATGCCAGCGGTGGTCCTATTTATATTGGCGCCAACGCTGAAATAATGGAGGGTAGTCTTGTTCGCGGTCCTTTAGCTTTATGCGAGAACGCCGCCTTAAAAATGGGCGCTAAAATTTATGGTGCGACCACTATTGGGCCTAATAGCAGGGCTGGTGGCGAGGTGAAAAATGTTGTGATGTTTGAAAATTCCAATAAAGGCCATGAAGGTTTTCTTGGGAATTCGGTGCTTGGCGAGTGGTGCAACATTGGTGCCGACACGAATACTTCTAATTTGAAGAACAATTATGCCGAAGTGCGGTTGTGGGATTATGCTTCGGAAAAATTTGCACCTACAGGTTTGCAGTTTTGTGGAATGATGATGGGCGACCACAGTAAATGTGGCATTAATACTATGTTCAATACAGGCACAGTTGTAGGGGTGAGTGCGAATATTTTTGGCGCCGGTTTTCCCCGGAATTTCATCCCGAGTTTTAGCTGGGGCGGAAGCGGGGGAATGACTACCTACAAAACTGAAAAAGCCTTCGAAGTTGCCGAAATTGTGATGGCCCGAAGGGGCATCGGGTTTTCTCAAGAAGATAAAGCTATCCTGGAGCATGTTTTTGAGGAAAGCAAAAAGTGGAGAAGA
>JAGXIM010000118.1 GCA_024635665.1 Salinimicrobium sp.
AAGTGGTGCCTCCAGGAATCGAACCAGGGACACAAGGATTTTCAGTCCTTTGCTCTACCAACTGAGCTAAGGCACCAGTGCTTAAAGCGGGCTTACCTTGTGGTAAGCGGGTGCAAATATAGATTCAAATTTATTATCCCCCAAAGGATTTATAAAAAAAATGCTTTTGTAACTTAGCTTTTTCAAGTTGAAGTAAATGAACCTAATTATTGATGTGGGCAATACCGTGGCAAAACTGGCTGTTTTTCAGAAGGATGAATTACTGGTTAAAAGGGTTTCAAGGAAAGAGGAAATAAATCAGGAGATAAAAAAAATTTCAGCTGAATATCCCCTTTTTGAGAAGGTTGTGATTTCCAATGTCACCCAAACCCCGGTTTCACTTCCTTTGGACCTTGAGAAGAAAGCTAAAGTTTTGGTCTTGTCCCCAGGTACGAAGTTACCCTTTCAAAACCTGTACGCCACTCCACAAACCCTGGGCAATGATCGCAAAGCCGTGGTCGCGGCTGCTGCGAAGCAATTTCCAAACCAAAATGTTCTGGTTATCGACGCAGGGAGCTGCATTACCTATGACTTTAAGAATTTCAAAAACGAATATCTGGGAGGGGCGATTTCCCCTGGCCTAAAGATGCGATTTAAAGCCTTACATACTTTTACGGCAAATTTGCCTCTTATAGAACCAGAAAAAGAAGTTAACTATTTAGGTAATAGCACTTTAGGTTCTATAAATTCTGGGGTAGCTTTTGGAATGTTGAAAGAAATTGAGGGAATGATTGATGCTTATACAGAAAAAAGTGAAAATTTAGTGACAATTATTACTGGTGGGGACGCACAATTTTTGTCTATAAACTTAAAAAATGGCATATTTGCCAACTCCAATTTCTTGTTGGAGGGATTGAACTACATTCTCGAATTTAATTACAATAAATGACAAAACGGTTAGTTTTAATCGTAACCATTCTTTTTTCAGTGATTACGACCGCTCAGGAGCGAACATCTTCACCTTATTCTTTCTACGGGGTAGGCCTGAATACTTTTAAAGGAACCGTAGAACATAGGTCAATGGGGGGGCTAAGCATATTTTCAGACAGTATCCATCTAAACCTTCAAAATCCAGCCGCTTATGGAAGGCTGGGATTGACTACTTATACGCTGGGAGCAAGTAACTCCAGTGTCAATATGGAATCTGATTCAGAAAAAGGAAGTGCCAATACCAGTTCTCTGGATTATTTAGCGATTGGGATCCCCACCAAAAAGTTCGGGTTTGGGTTTGGTCTTGTTCCATATTCTTCTGTAGGTTATAATATTTTGGATATTAACGAAAGCACTGGTCGCGGTGCACGTTTTTCGGGAAAAGGAGGACTCAACAAGGTATTTCTGGCTGCCGGGTTTGCAGTCACAGATAATATTAGCCTGGGCGCCGATGTGAACTATAACTTTGGCAATATCCAGAACAAGAACCTTTTGGTACAGGAAGGCCTGCAGTTTGCATCCCGGGAAATTAATCGCTCAGACTTAAACGGATTCTCCTACAAAGTAGGTTTGGATTATGAGCGGATGCTCAGGGAAAACCTTGAGTTTCGATTTGGCGCTCATTATACATTTGAAACAGAATTATCTTCAGAAAACAAACGTGAATTGGCGACTATCCTTTTCTCGGGGACAGGCGAGGAGTTTATAGTAGATTCCAGGGATATTGACTTAGCAGATTCGAAATTTATCCTTCCTGCAAGTTTTACCGTTGGAACTGGGATTGGCCAGCTAAGAAAATGGTTTGTGGGGTTGGAATACACCAATACAGAGGCCAGTGACTTCAGTAACCGTACTTTTTCTCTGGAAGGGGCAACTTTTGAGCCAGCAGCAACCTATAAAGTAGGTGGGTTTTATATTCCGAATTATAACTCGCTCACCAACTATTTTAGCCGGATTGTGTACCGCGGTGGCTTCCGAATGGAAGAAACCGGGCTAGTGCTTGATGGAGAGCCAATAAATGAGTTTGGCATATCTTTTGGAGTAGGGTTACCAGCAGGAGGAATGTTATCCAATGTGAACCTTGGCTTCGAGTATGGACAGCGCGGTACCAGAAATGCAGGGCTAGTGAAGGAAAACTTTTTTAATGCTATGATAAGCCTCTCTCTTAATGACAGGTGGTTTATCCAGAGAAAATTTGAATAACAACTAATTGGAACAAAAATTATATTATGAAAACTAAGGTGATACTATTTCTATCCGGGCTGCTTTTGAGCACAGGGGCATTGCAGGCACAGGCAAACCAGGAATGTGCTACTACTGCTTCTTTGGCCTATAGTGATGCCAAAGCAAAAAACTATGATGCTGCATTCCCACGTATCCAGACCTTGAGGGAAGAATGTCCTACATATAGCATTGTAACCTATCAATATGGGGAAAGAATCTTAAAAGATAAATTGTCAAACGCGCCAGAAGGTGAAAAAAAGGCATTGGCACAGGATCTTATTGAACTGTACAGGGAGCGCCTTCAACATTTTCCTGGTAAAACTGAAGCCGGGGAAGTTTATGCAGATGTCGCCCAGGTAATGTACGACTATAAAATAGGAACAACCGAAGAGCAATTTGCTGCTTTTGACAAAGCTTTTAAAGAAAACCCGGATGGCCTAAACGCAAAATCTTTATACACGTATTTCTACCTACTTGTAGAGCTGCAGGACGCAGGGAAGAAATCTTTGCAAGAGGTATTTGAGATGTATGACGTTGTGACTGCGAAACTGGAGCAACAGGAGAATGAAACTGCTGAAGGATTGGCGAAGTTGATAGAAAAGCAAGAGTCTGGGGAAGAATTGACCAGTAAAGAAGAGAGAAGGTTGAATGCGTACGAGATAAACCTAAAAGCTTATAGCGCCGTAAAAGGTAGTATTAATGCCAAATTGGGTGAACGTGCAGATTGTGAGAACCTGGTTCCTATGTTCAAAAAAGACTTTGAGGAGAATAAAGCAAATGTGGAATGGTTGAGAAGGGCTGCTGGAAGGTTGTCCGGTAAAGATTGCACCAAGGATCCTTTGTTCTTCAAATTGGTAGAGGCTCTTCACAAGCAGGAACCTTCTGCAAAGTCAGCTAAATACCTTGGACAATTGGCCGATGCCGAAGGAAAGGCAAGCAAGGCACTCGAGTACTATTTGCAGTCAGCTAAATTGGAAACAAATCCTTCAGATAAAGCAGCTGTCTATTACAGGATCGCTGAAGAGTACAAACAAAAAGGACAGTTTTCTCAGGCACGTACCTACTATAGAAGGACGCTTGACGCGAAACCATCATATGGAAGGGCTTATTTGCAAATCGCGAGTATGATCGCCCAAAGTGCAAACAACTGTGGGGACACTGCTTTCGAGAAAAGAGCTGTGTACTGGTTGGCTGCCGATTATGCCTCCAGGGCTGGAAGAGTAGACCCGTCTATAAGCGGTACTGCCAACGAAACGGCAGTGGCTTACAGGGGTAGAGCACCACAACGTTCTGATATCTTCCAACAGGACATGCAGGGAAAAACAATTAGTATTGGTTGTTGGATAGGTGAAAGCGTACGCGTACCTAATTTGTAATATGAAATTCACATACAGGAATATTTTTACAAGCATTGTCACAATAGTTTTTGTGGCAATGCTTTTTTCATGTGAAGGAAATCTCAAGGGAGTGCGGGAAATGGGAATGCCCGAAGATGCACCACAGGCAATTGGCACCGGGATCAACTTAAAATATACCGATTCGGGCGAAGTGGTTGCTACTCTAAAAAGCGAAAAAATGAGGGACTTTTCCAACAAGGAATTCCCGTACCGCGAATTTCCGAATGGCCTTATAGTGGAATTTTACGATGAAGATAAAAAGAAGAATACCGTGACGGCGAATTACGGCATAATCTACAATGAAACCGGCCTTATAGACCTTCAGGGGGATGTGGTGGTAATTACCAGCGATAGTACAAGGTTGGCTGCGGACCAACTCTATTGGGATCAGGCCAATAATTGGGTATTTACAGATATGGCCAATACCATTAGGTTCAAGAACGGTGCTATAAATAAAGGGCAGGGCTTTGATAGTAATCAGGAATTCAGTAATTTCCGATCACGCTCCAACGTAGGCGTACAAATCATAGAAGAAGAAGACAAATGATGAAATTTTCACGTTTTTTTGAATTTGCCTATCTGGCGGTTGCAGCTTTTTTTCTTTATGAGGCAATCCGTCTCTGGAAGACAGAGCCTGGACAGGCGTATTTGTTTCTCTTTTTTGTAGTCATTGGGGTTTTTATGTTTTTCTTTAGAAGGCACTTTAGGCACAAGTACGGTAACAGGAAGAAATAGATCCTATGGCCTTTGAAATTGCTATCATTGTAGCTTCCCTAATCCTTTCTGCATTTTTTTCAGGGATGGAAATCGCGTTTGTGTCTGCCAACAAAATACATGTTGAAATAGAGAAAAAGCAGAACAATTTTCTCGGAAAAATCCTTTCCCGGCTTACCCGCAAACCTTCCAAATTTATCGCTACCATGCTCGTCGGCAACAATATTGCCCTGGTCGTGTACGGCTTCTTTATGGGCGATTTGCTTATGCGATGGCTGGGTTCCATGGACCTGGAAAATGATTTTTTGCGGTACCTGGTTATGGATTTGAGCTTGTTGACCCAAACCATTATTTCCACCCTTATCATTTTGATGACGGCGGAATTTTTGCCGAAAGTATTTTTTCAGATCTACGCCAATTTTCTGCTGAAGTTTTTCGCGGTACCGGCTTATCTGTTTTACCTGTTGTTTAGTTTTATTTCAGATTTTGTGATTTGGATCTCAGATCTGGTCTTGAAGCGTTTTTTCAAAACTGAAGGAGATGAAGTGCAACTCGCTTTTACCAAGGTGGAACTCGGGAATTATATTACCGAACAAATGGAAAGAGTGGAGAGCGACCAGGAGATTGATACCGAAATTCAAATCTTTCAAAATGCCCTGGAATTTTCTGAAGTAAAATCCCGAGAAGTAATGATCCCCCGTACCGAAATTGTTGCGGTTGATTTAACGACAGAACCCAGGGAATTGGTGGAAACCTTTACCGCAACTGGCTTGTCAAAAATCCTGGTTTACAAGGAAAATATTGATGATATTATTGGTTATATCCACTCTTTTGAACTTTTCAAAAAACCACCTACCTTAAAATCAATCTTGTTGCCGGTGGTGTTTGTTCCCGAAACTATGCTCGTGAAAGATGTGCTCAATATTTTGATCAAAAAAAGAAAAAGTATTGCGGTGGTGATAGATGAATACGGTGGCACCAGCGGGATGATGACAGTGGAAGATATTGTGGAGGAACTTTTTGGAGAAATTGAAGATGAACACGATCCCGTGGTATTGATTGAAGAAAAAACTGGGGAGAACTCTTACCTGTTTTCGGCTCGCCTGGAGGTAGATTATATCAACGAGGCATACAAATTGGAAATCCCTAATGGGGAGAACTACGAAACCCTTGGCGGATACATTTTAGACCATACCGAAGAAATTCCACCTCAAGACGGGATCGTCGAAATTGATGATTTTGTCTTTTATATCAAAGAAGTTTCCAATACCAAAATTGAGCTGGTTGAGATGCGAACAAAATCCACAGATTAATTTTCATTTTTCCTCACATTTTGCGGATTTATAGTTTTTTAATAAGCCTAAAAACGTTATTTTCGCCCCCTGTATTTCAGAATTAATAACATAAAAAATGGCAGTATTAAATAAAATAAGGCAACGCTCGGTCGTCTTGATCGTTGTAATTGCTTTGGCACTTTTCTCTTTTGTTCTGGCCGATGTCATCCGTAATGGTGGCATGGTTTCCCAAAAATCGCAGAATGTCATTGCGGTCATAAACGGCGAAGAGATTGAAAGGGAACAATTTGCACGCCAGGTAGAATCTTACCAGCGCAACCTGGGCCCGAATGCGTCCACTGCACAAGCTGTGAGCATGGTTTGGGATATGAATGTGCGCCAGGCACTGCTTGAGGAGCAATTTGAAGAGCTGGGTATTCGGGTCGAAGAGGCTCAGGTGCGTGAGATGATGCGTAGGGAAATGGGGCAGAACCCGAACTTCACAAATGAAGCCGGCGTTTTTGACGAGAACAAGCTTAGGGAATATGTCGCGACCATACAATCTACTTCGCCACAGGCTTACCAACAATGGTTGGATTTTGAAACTTCCATAGCGAAAGCTGCCAGGGAACAAATCTATTTCAACATGGTGCGTGCCGGCGTTGGTGCAACTTTATTGGAAGGCGAGCAGGCCTATCGTTTTGCCAGTGACAATGTGGATTTGGAATTTGTGAACATTCCTTTTACTTCGATTCCAGATTCGGAGGTTGAAGTTACTAAGGCAGAAATAAGGAAATATATGAAAGCCCATCCTGAAAGATTCCGAACTGAAGCTTCCAGGAACATCCAATATGTGCAGTACACCGAAACTGCTTCTGTTGAGGACGAAGCTGAAGTAGAAGCTGAAATTGAGGCACTTCTTGATAATAAGGTTGAGTACAATCCGGTTACCCAGAAGAATGACACTTTGCCAGGTTTTAGCGAAACTGGAGATTGGGAGACTTTTGTAAACGAGAATTCAGATATCAGGTATTCTGATAGGTTTTTATTCAGGAACAATCTTCCTGCGGCATACGCCGAAGAATTGTTTAATTTAAATGAAGGCGAAACCTACGGTCCTTATAAGGAAAACAACTCCTGGAAAATATCAAGGGTTGTGGATGTTGAACAAATCCCTGATTCTGCCCAGGCACGACATATTTTAGTAGCTTACCAAGGTTCGCCTGTGGGCGCAGAAACAACAAGATCTAAAGCACAGGCTGAAGAACTTGCCGATAGCATTGCCAACGTAGTAAGGCGGAATAATGACAAGTTTGCAGAACTTGCTTTAGAATTTTCTGCAGATGCTTCCAACAGGGAAGAAGCTGGGGAGCTTGGATGGTTTGGTCCGGGAACAATGGTTCCAGCTTTTAATGATTTTGTCTTTACAAATAACGCCGGCACCGTTGGCGTCGTCGAAACCGAATTTGGTTACCACGTCATAGATATTCAGGAACAAACTGAAGAAGAAAAAGCTATTAAACTGGCAACAGTGACCAGAGAGGTGCTTCCTTCAGAAAAATCTTTGAACGATCTTTTCACCGAGGTGACCAGGTTTGAATTGGCTGCAAGAGATGGCGACTTCGTCACCCTGGCAGGAGAAAACAACAAAGAAGTAAGGCCCGTAAGGCAAATCCAGGAGCTTGAAGAGAGTATCCCGGGTATTGGTGCCCAAAGACAAATTGTGCAGTGGGCTTTTGAAGATGACGTTGAGGTAGGCCAAATCAAGAGGTTTGACGTGGCATCGGGTTATGTGGTGGCACAGGTGACTGCAGTTAACAAGGAAGGCCTGCAATCTGTAGAGGCGGCTTCTTCCGTGGTAATTCCAATCCTTCAAAAAGAAAAGAAAGCAGAAATCATCAAACAAAGGATCAATAGCAATAGCCTTCAGGAAATTGCCCAGAACCAGGGAGTTGAGGTGCAAACAGCTAGTTCTTTGAGCCGCAGCAGCCCAACGCTTCCTGGAGTTGGAAGTGAGCCAATGGTGGTAGGAACTGCTTTTGCACTCGAAGAGGGAGCAATAAGCCAGCCTGTGGCCGGTCAAAAAGGTGTTTTTGTAATAGAAGTATTGCAGAAAACAAATGCCCCTTCAATGGATTCATACAGCTCATATGCCTCACGCGAAACTGCGGCGAAAAGGGCTTCTGTCAATACTGAAGTATTTGAAGCTTTAAAAGAATCAGCTGAAATTGAAGATAACAGGGCGAGGTTCTACTAGAACAAACAATCCCTGAAAATATAATACGAAAGCCCTTGAAAAAGGGCTTCTTTTGTATTGTTGTCCCGTAAAATTTCTTATTATGGTTTCACGCTTGATGCCTGGAATTTCCTTTTTAACTTTACCTCAATGTTACACTGAGCCCGGATGCGCTAGCAGTCGAGGAGTTGTAATATTCCTATAAACTTCAGATTTTGGTTTTTACAACTAATCTGACCAATCGCCCAAAAAGGGCGGCTTGGTATGGCAGCAAAATCGAAGTAGGAACTTAGAAGAACAGTTCACTTTAAAATTTGGAATTTGTCATTTTTGGAATTTGGAATTTGATGCTTGCTCGGTCCTAAGGTTTGCTTCTTGCCGCGTAGTGGTCTCTAATTTTCGATGATTTTTTTTGAATCCCTACAAAATCATTTTTGAATAGGGAAAAATGGTGTTGTATCCCTTTTTTTTAAAGTATTCCATGTCATTAATTTCTCCTGTGGCGAGCACAAAATCGCCGCCCCAACCTCCAAGGCTTTTTACAGCTCCTTTATAATCTGGGAAAAGACGGGTTTTTACCTTTTGGAGGCCTGTTAACTGGGAAATGACATTTTCATGTACTTCGAGCAGTAAATTGAACTCTAAAAGGTTCTCACAAGAAATGATTTGGTGCGTAATCGACGTGATCTTTTCTAAAGCCGAAGAAAGAGTGGCCTTATTTTGGTTTTTATAATGTTCAATTGATTTCCGGGTATCCTGTTTCTGGTTGAGGTGGATAAAAAAGAGGTTTTCCGTGAATTTTGGATTGAAATTAGCTGCGAAAATCTTGTTTTTACGTTCCTGTAGAGTGTACGTAATAGGCTTTCCTTGCAAAGCAACTGCTACGTCATAGCCGCTTCCCCCAAAGGTATTTTCCAGAAGATCGTAGGCATCAATTTTTAACCATTTGGCAATATTCGTTATTAAAGTAGAGGACGTGCCCAATCCATATTCCAGGGGGAAATCGGTTTTTGTAGTAATGTTGTATCCGTTTTCTTTGAAAGCCGCAGGATTGCTTTTGGCTGCAGAATGGAGTGTCAAAAATAGCATTTTTGACACCTTTTTTTGTCCGGTATCAAACCCGATGGAAGCCAATTCTTCCTGAAATAAATCTTTCATCAAGAACTTCTGTTCAAACCAGGTTTCTCCTTTATAGTCAAAGCTTCGCCACTTGATAACAGGTTCTTTTATGGATTCGACTTCCAGAGACTGGCCAAACTGGGTGGGCAAAGCAAAAGCTGTGGCGCCATCTAAAACGACGTACTCCCCGGTGATCAATAATTTTCCGTGGCTGTGGAATCTCTGCATCAGGCCCTAATTTTATTCAGTTGTTCTTGTACCGCGCTGTGGGAAACGTTGTGCTTTTTAAAGTAATGGATGAGAGCCTCCTTTTCTGAGGCGTTGGCTTCCAATTGATTCAAAACATTCATTAAATGCATTTTCATGTGACCCTGCTGAATTCCTGTAGTGATAAGGGATTTGACCGCCCCAAAATTCTGGGCTAGTCCTGCAACAGCGGTTATTTTCATAAGGTCTTCCGCGGAAGGTTTCTGCAGAATTTCCAAAGCGATCTTAGACAAGGGGTGAAGTCCGGTTAATCCGCCTACGGTCCCCAGCGCCAGAGGGATTTCCATCCAAAACCTGAAGGTACCATTCTTAATTTCAGCATGGGTAAGGCTGGTATATTGTCCATCTTTCGAAGCGTAGGCGTGAATGCCCGCTTCTACGGCCCTAAAATCGTTCCCTGTGGCC
>JAGXIM010000119.1 GCA_024635665.1 Salinimicrobium sp.
GTCCAACAGGAAAGACCGGTGACCATTCCCGAAGATTCCCTTACCACCGCAGAATATGAAACTGAAGTTGTGGTGCCAGGACTGCAAATCGCCTGGGGAATGACATTTTTGCCTGACGGTGGAATGCTTATTACAGAGAAAAGCGGGGAATTGATCCACTTTAAAAATGGGCAAAAACAACAGGTTCAAGGTGCGCCAGAGGTTTATAACCGTGGCCAGGGCGGCTTTATGGACGTTGCCCTACACCCAGATTATGAGAACAATGGCTGGATCTACTTCACTTACTCCTCTTCTGAAGGAGAAGAGGAAGGTGGTAACACCGCCCTTATGCGGGCAAAACTTGAAGGGAACCAGCTAACAAATAAAGAAGTATTGTATAAAGCAACCCCTAATTCAACCCGCGGACAGCATTTTGGCTCCCGAATCGATTTTGATGAACAGGGATACCTGTACTTCAGCATTGGGGATCGTGGAAACCGGGACGTCAATCCACAGGATATTACCCGTGATGGTGGAAAAGTCTACAGGTTAAATGCAGATGGCAGTATCCCAACCGACAATCCTTTTGTAGGCGAAGCTAATGCCAAAGATGCTATTTACTCTTTTGGACACAGAAATCCGCAAGGAATGATTTACAATCCCGAAACTGGTGAGATTTGGGTACACGAACACGGCCCACAGGGAGGGGATGAGATTAATGTGGTCAAAAAAGGTGCAAATTATGGATGGCCCAGGGTGACATACGGCATCAACTATGATGGCACTCCTATCACAGAAGAAACTTCGGGTCCCGATTTTGAAGATCCAATCTACTATTGGGTGCCTTCAATTGCACCAAGCGGATTTGTTTATGTGACTTCAGATAAATATCCCGAACTTAAAGGAGACCTTCTCGTAGGTTCCTTAAAATTTCAATATGTTGAACATCTAAGCCTCGACGGGAAAACAGTGACTGCACGAGAAAAAATCCTGGAAGGAATTGGTCGGGTGCGTGATATCGTCCAATCTCCAGCTGGTGACCTCTACGTCTCGGTGGAAGGAAAAGGCATCGTGAGAATAGTACCCAAACAGGGATGAGGAATGTTTTAATGGCAGGTTTTCTCCTGGTTTTTATAGTTGGTTGTAAAGACAAGCCAGGTGAAAATGAACAGGTGGTTTCTGGTAAGCCGCAAGATCATCTGCCAGAAATGAAGGAAAGTATTTCCCGCGGGGCCAACATCTACAACAATTTTTGTGCTTCCTGCCATTTAATGGGAGGGGATGGTATTACCGGTGTTTTCCCTACGTTAAAAGGTTCCGACTGGTTGGCCGAAAAACAAAAAGCATCCATTCACGCCATAAAATATGGTCTTAAAGGACCTATTGAAGTGAACGGCCTGGAATATGACAACCTTATGCCTGCCCTGGGACTCAACGATCAGGAAGTTGCCGATGTGATGAACTACATCAACAATTCCTGGGGCAACAACTTCAGAAATTTCGTCACAGAAGAAGAAGTTTCGGCTATAGCAAAATAAAATTAATTTTAGAAAAAGGGAAATAAGTACCTTTGCCCGAAAATCAGGAAATGTTGATCATTGGAATCGCCGGGGGAACCGGAAGCGGAAAAACCACCGTGGTAAACCAAATTATCGAAGAACTTAAACACGAGGAAGTTGATGTTATTTCCCAGGATTCTTATTACCAGGACACCAGCCACCTGACCTATGAACAAAGGACAAAGATCAACTTTGACCATCCAAAATCCATAGATTTTGACCTGCTTGTCTCCCATTTAAAAGATCTAAGGGCTGGAAAGAGCATTCAGCAGCCGGTTTATTCCTTTAAAGAGCACAACCGTACCGGGCAAACCTTGGAAATTGAGCCTAGGAAAGTCATTATTGTTGAAGGCATCCTTATCCTTACCCATCCAGATATCCGCGAAATGTTCGATATCAAAATCTACGTACATGCCGATAGTGATGAACGGCTCATTAGAAGGCTCAAACGCGATATCGCAGAAAGGGGCCGCGATCTGGACGAAGTTTTAAACCGTTATCAAAATACGCTCAAGCCCATGCACCAGCAGTTTATCGAACCTACAAAAGAGTTCGCAGATATTATTATCCCTACCAATCGCTATAATACAGTGGCTATTGATATTGTTCAAACAATTATTAGACAACGTTTGGTCTAATTTTGTATATTTCGGGCGATGAAGTTGAAAAACATCCTTAGCAAAAAATGGTTCCGAATTGCCAGTAATAAATATGTACTGGTGTTGCTGGCGTTCATTTTCTGGATGGCTTTTTTGGACAGTAACTCCTGGATCATACACCACGAACTGGATCTTGAAGTAGAAGATCTGGAAAAAAACAAGCAATACTACCTCAACGAAATTTCTCACGATAAAGCAATAATGACCAAACTGAATGATACTCTTGAACTGGAAAAATTCGCCAGGCAGGAATATTTTATGAAGCGGGAAAACGAGGAAATTTTTATTATTGAATACCAGGAGGCCCAGGAATAAGTTCCAAAAAGTTGATTTTGCAGAACTTAATAAATGAAGAAATGAGTAAGAAATTATTTACCGAATTTCCAGAAGTATCGGCCAAACAATGGAAACAGAAGATACAATACGATCTAAAAGGAGCCGATTATAATGATACCCTCATCTGGAAAACCCTGGATGGCGTAGATGTAAAACCGTTTTACCACCAGGATGACACGGGCAGCCCCGTAAAAGCCAATCCGCCGGAAGGCTGGAATATCGCCCAGCAAATTTACGTTTCTACAGCATCACAAGCGAACAAAGCAGCTTTGGAAGCCCTTCAGAAAGGTGCCGAAAGCATCTGGTTTGTCTTGCCTTCGGAAAAAGTGGACCTAAAAAGGCTTTTTTCAGGCATTGATCTTACTGGAGTGCCTGTATATATAAAACCAGAGTTCCTTTCTGAAAATTTTTTCCTGAAGCTGGATGACTTTTTAGAAAAAAAATCTCAGGTATTTCTACAGCTCGACGTGGTCGGTAACCTGGCACGCACAGGGAACTGGTTTAAGGATTTGCAGCACGACCTGAAGGTTTCAACGAATCTAATTGAAAAATACAGGCACTTTGCCTCGGTTTTCAATGTGGATACGGGACTTTATCAAAATGCAGGTGCCAACATTCCGCAGCAACTAGCCTATGCCCTATCGCACGCGAATGAATATTTGAACCAAATAAAAGCCGCCCAACTTTCCGAAGAAAAGAGGACGGAAATCAAGTTTCAGTTCATAACCGCCACCGGACCGAATTACTTTTTCGAAATCGCAAAACTGCGGGCCCTGCGGCTGTTGTTTTCCACTATTGCCAAAGAATACGGGGTGGCAAA
Source organism: Salinimicrobium sp. (assembly GCA_024635665.1). Classification (GTDB taxonomy): domain Bacteria; phylum Bacteroidota; class Bacteroidia; order Flavobacteriales; family Flavobacteriaceae; genus Salinimicrobium. The sequence goes on from JAGXIM010000119.1 coordinate 3,354, forward strand.
TGATTGCCACATTCTGGCGCAGCCTTCCAAACGTAACAAAACCTTGTATGATTATAATGTGAACATGCTGCGCACCACCACAGAGTCCATGAGTGCAGTTTTGGGTGGTGCCAATTCCGTTTGCAACATGGCCTACGATGCCATTTACCACAAAAACAACAACTTCGGAAGTCGGATTGCGCGCAACCAGCTCCTCGTACTTAAGCACGAGAGTTATTTTGAGAAAGTCGGAAATCCCGCCGAAGGCAGTTACTACGTGGAAACCCTTACGCATGAATTAGCTGAAAAAGCTTTGGAAATCTTCAAAAACATCGAAAAAGGGGGAGGTTTTCTTTCCCAGCTGAAGGATGGCGTTATTCAGAAGAAAATTTCTGAAAGTGCCGCCCGGGAGCAGGAAGAATTTGATTCGGGAGAACTGGTGCTTGTTGGCTCCAACAAATTTCCCAATCCCGAAGATAAGGTGAAGGGCGAATTGGAATTGTATCCATTTTTGAAACAAAATCCGCGAAAAACCTTATTGCCACCCATTCTTGAAAAGCGGCTGACAGAGAAAATGGAACAGGAGCGGCTCAAAAAAGAAGAAATAAAGGTTTCCTAAATAGCCAGCTTGTGGTTTAGTTTTTCCTTCAGGTAATATCTGTCGGAATAAAATCAGGTGTTAAAAAAGTAAATTTTCTTTAGAAAAAACTAAGGCTAAAAATGCCCTTTTTGGATAGGTAGGTTTGGTTAGTTCTACTTCTCGAAAAGCGACTCTCAAAAATCATCAAAAGTTTCACGCGAAGGTCCCAAAGATTCCGCAGAGGGCGTAGATATATGGTGATAGGCTCTCTTTTATTACTAAGATTTCTTCGCGTTCTTTGCGCTTTTTCCCGGCGCGCTTTGCGTGCAATAAATTTCTCCAGACCACAATGTTTTTAATAAAAATGAAGCTAAAATGCCATTTTTGACACCTATGCGGCAATAGATTTTCAGCAAAATCAAAATTCTTCAGAAGAAAGTGGATGTCAAATTGAAAAATATTCGACTAACCTCCACTTTTAGAGCAGCTAGGTTCCAGCTGGTCCTTTTCAGAAGGAATTCAGAATATTCAGCAAAAAAGTAAGGCCAAAATGCCCTTTTTGGATACCCATCTGGCAAAGTATCTATTTCAGAAAAATTAAAATTTCAGAAGGAAAGAATATGCGTACCCTCAAAGTATATTCTTAAATTTATCCAATAAACTAGAAAAACTATGGATTATACACAGAAAATGCTCAGGGATGACGCTCTAAAAGGAAAAACTATCGTCGTAACTGGCGGCGGCAGTGGGCTGGGAAAAGCGATGACAAAATATTTCCTGGAACTCGGCGCCAAAGTAGCTATTACCTCCCGGAACCTGGAGAAACTAAAAAACACCGCGCAAGAACTGGAAAAGGAAACCGGTGGAAATTGTTTTCCGGTGCAGTTCGATGTGCGGCATTATGAACAGGTGGAAAACATGCTGGCCGAGACGGTCAAAGAATTTGGCCCGGTAGATATTCTGCTAAACAATGCTGCCGGCAATTTCATATCCCCAACCGAAAGATTGAGTGCGAACGCCTTTGATACTATTATAGATATTGTACTCAAGGGGAGTAAAAACTGCACCCTGGCCTTTGGAAAACACTGGATTGACAAAGGTGAAAAGAACAAAACCGTGCTCAATATTGTCACCACCTACGCCTGGACAGGATCTGCCTATGTAGTCCCCAGCGCGACCGCAAAAGCCGGGGTTTTAGCCATGACACGATCCCTGGCGGTGGAATGGGCAAAGTATGGAATTAGGTTCAATGCCATTGCGCCCGGTCCTTTTCCAACAAAAGGTGCCTGGGACCGTTTATTGCCCGGGGATCTTAAAGAGAAATTCGACCTTTCCAAAAAGGTGCCTTTAAAGAGGGTTGGGGAACATCAGGAACTGGCGAACCTTGCTGCCTATTTAGTCTCCGATTTTTCGGCTTATGTCAATGGGGAAGTGATCACCATCGACGGCGGGGAATGGCTAAAAGGGGCAGGACAGTTTAATTTATTGGAGGCCATCCCCGAAGAAATGTGGGACCAACTGGAGGCCATGATCAAATCAAAAAAATCAGTATCTTGAGGCCTTGATAATCTTTTAACAAAACTTTTCATGAAAAAACTATTGATCGGCACCCTTGTCGCCTTTTTAAGTATTCCTACGGGGAATCTACTGGCACAAGAGGTGGCAACCGCTACCACAAAAATCCCCACAGATCCAGATGTGAAAATGGGGGTGCTTGAAAATGGCCTCACGTATTACATTCGCAATAATGGGAAACCAGAAGACAAACTCGAATTGCGCCTGGCAATAAACGCAGGTTCTATTCTCGAGAATGAAAATCAACGGGGGCTTGCTCACTTCATTGAGCACATGAGCTTCAACGGCACCAAGAATTTCGAAAAAAATGAATTGGTGGATTACCTTCAAAGTATCGGGGTGAAATTTGGCGCCGATCTCAATGCCTACACCAGCTTTGATGAAACGGTCTATATTTTGCCTATTCCAAGCAGTGATCCCGAAACTTTGAACAAAGGATTTCAAATCCTTGAAGACTGGGCACACAACGCAACCCTGGCTGAAGAAGCCATAGACGGTGAACGTGGAGTGGTACTGGAAGAATACCGCCTGGGACTTGGTCCAGATAGGCGAATGATGCAGGAATACCTCCCCAAGTTGATGTACAATTCCCGATATGCAGAAAGATTGCCTATTGGAGAAAAAGAAGTGATTCAGGAAGCAGATTATGAAACTGTGCGCAGTTACTATAAAGACTGGTACCGGCCAGATCTTATGGCAGTTGTCGCCGTTGGTGACCTGGATGTTGAAACTATCGAAAGAAAAATAAAAGAGCACTTTTCAAGGCTGGTGCCGGTTGAAAATCCACGGGAAAGAAAAGTTTATGGCCTTCCCAACCACGAAGAGACATTTGTTTCTGTTGCTTCAGATGAAGAAGCGCCGTTTAGCCGGGTGCAGGTTTATTATAAAGACCATGAAGAAGCCCAGGATATCGTTACCACAGCAGATTATCGCGAACAACTCGAAAGAAGTTTATTTTCGGCAATGATCAATAACCGCCTGGATGAACTTGGGAACAGTGCCAACCCACCATTCAACTACGGTGCATCTTATTATGGCGGCACCTATGCCCGTACAAAAAACGCCTACCAATCTGTGGCCATGACAGGAGAAGGACAGCAATTGAAGGGCCTACGGGCGCTATTAGAGGAAAATGAAAGGGTGAAACGCTATGGTTTCAACGAAAGCGAATTTGAACGTGCAAAAAAGGAATATCTGGCACGCCTGGAACAACAATATAAAAACAGCGACAAACAGGAAAGTGGTCGCTATGTGAACCAGTATATCAACAACTATTTGCAAAACAGCCCAATTCCAAGTATCGAGTGGACCTACGAATTTGCACAAGAAACGCTGCCACAAATTGAGCTGGACCATGTAAACGGGTTCATCAACGACTTTTTACATGAGGACAACCGGGTAGTTGTTTTAACAGGACCCGAAAAAGAAGGCCTGGAACAGGTAAAAGAAGAGGAAGTACTTGCCCTTTTGAAAGAAGTGGAAAATTCTGAACTGGAAAGATATGCAGATGAAGAACTTCGGGAAGACCTTTTAACAAAAGCACCGACTCCAGGAAAAATCGTCAAGGAAGAAAGAAACGAAAAAGTTGGGTTTACCGAACTCACCTTGAGCAACGGGGCGACCGTAATCTACAAGAAAACAGACTTCAAAAATGACGAAGTACTGTTTTCTGCCTTCAGCCCGGGTGGAACTTCTTTGTATCCAGACGACGTGTACCTCTCAACAGCCCTCGCCAACAGTGGTTTAACTGAAGCTGGGATCGCCGATCTTTCGGTCAATGACATGAACAAAATGATGAGCGGTAAGATCGCATCGGTAAGGCCGCAAATCTCAAGTTATTCTGAAGGTTTCAGCGGATCTGCCACCCCCAAAGATCTGGAAACCCTTTTCCAAATGGTGCATCTATATATCACCGATTTGAACAAAGATCCCGAAGCTTATAACGCTTTTGTTACCAAGCAAAAAGGCTTCCTGGGGAACCTGATGTCCAACCCTAATTTTTACTTTCAGAATGAAATGGGTAAACTTAGAAACGAAGGAAACCCTCGTTATATAGGTTTCCCTACTGCTGAAAAATTTGACGAACAGGATTATGATCTGGCGTATGAAAAATATCAGGAGCGGTTTGCAAATGCAGGGGATTTTACCTTCTATTTCGTGGGAAATGTTGAGGAGGAAAAAATAAAAGAATATGCAACAAAATATCTTGCCAGTTTGCCTTCTCAGGGACAAAAGGAAGAGTTCGAAGTTCCTGAATTCCGACCAGATAATTCCTACCATAAAGAAGTGGTCTATAAAGGTGCCGATCCAAAGAGCCAGGTCAACATCCTGTGGTCTGGAGAGACTGTATATGAGCCTTCCGAAGATTTTGCCCTACAAGCATTGGGAGAGATCCTCTCAATCAAATTAGTGGAACAACTTCGTGAAGAAGAAGGTGGCGTGTATGGCGTTGGCGCTCGTGGAAATATGAGCAAAATCCCTTACGCTTCTTACAATTTTAGCATTTCTTTCCCTTGTGGGCCAGAAAATGTAGACAAACTAACAGATGCTGCTTTGGCCGAAGTACAGAAAATTAGAATCAATGGCCCAAGCGAAGAAGACATGGCCAAGATCAAGGAGACTTATCTTGTGAAATACAAAGAAAATGTTAAGGAAAACAGGTTTTGGCTACAGCAGTTGGAAAGCGCAGAACGTGAGGACCGCGACGTAAACGAGATCCTTGAATACGAGCAAAAGGTGGCGACGTTATCTGCTGAAGATATTCAGGAAGTAGCCAAAGAATATTTGAACGACGATTATTTGTTAGGCATACTTATGCCCGAAACTGTCGCGGCAAAGGATTAGTTTCTGCTGTCACAGACCGGGTGATCTAAAAAGTTGCAAAAAGGCAGTAAAAGATCACCGGTTAAACCGTTAAAAGCAGAGTTATAATTAAAACCAGAACCGGTTGTTTAGCCTTTGGCCAGACAACCGGTTTTTCTGTATAAGCTGTTAACAAAATGATTTTCTAAACCTATAATTAATTGTATTTTTACCCTTTAAATCCAAAATACTTGAATGGGTAAGATTATTGCCATTGCAAACCAAAAAGGAGGAGTGGGCAAAACCACAACTTCGGTCAATTTAGCGGCATCCCTGGGGGTGTTGGAAAAAAAAGTTTTGCTCATAGATGCCGATCCTCAGGCGAATGCGACTTCGGGATTGGGAATAGATGTGGAATCTGTGGAACTGGGGACTTATCAACTTCTCGAGCATTCCATCAAGGCTGAAGAAGCCATCATAGGGACCGATTCCCCCAACCTGGATATTATTCCTTCCCATATTGACCTGGTAGCGATAGAGATTGAGCTGGTGGATCAAGACCAGCGTGAATATATGCTGAAAAAAGCCATAGGACATTTACGTGAGAAATACGATTATGTAATTATTGACTGTGCGCCTTCCCTGGGATTGCTCACTTTGAACGCCCTAACCGCAGCAGATTCGGTCATCATCCCAATCCAGTGCGAATATTTTGCCCTGGAAGGCCTTGGTAAACTTCTCAACACTATAAAGAGCGTCCAAAAGATACACAACGACAAATTGGATATTGAAGGTTTGCTTTTAACTATGTATGATTCGCGTTTGCGTTTATCAAACCAGGTTGTGGAAGAAGTGCAGAAACATTTTGGCGAAATGGTTTTTCAAACAATCATTCAAAGGAATGTGCGTTTAAGTGAAGCCCCCAGTCATGGGGAGAGCATCATAAACTATGATGCCAGCAGTAGGGGCGCGACCAATTACCTGAGCCTGGCACACGAAATTATCAAGAAAAACAGTTAAGGAAGATGGCGAAGGCGACTAAGAAACAGGCACTGGGAAGAGGCCTTTCAGCATTGTTGAAAGATCCCCAAAATGATATAAAATCTGCTGAAGACAAGAATGCCGATAAACTGGTAGGGCATATTGTAGAACTGGATTTGGATTCTATTGAAGTAAACCCTTTTCAGCCCAGGACCAGTTTTAACGAAGAATCCTTACGCGAGTTGGCTTCCTCGATCAGAGAGCTTGGAGTGATACAGCCAATCACGGTTAGGAAACTAGATTACAATAAATATCAATTGGTCTCAGGGGAACGCAGGTTTCGTGCTTCCAAATTGATAGGCCTGGAGACTATTCCGGCATATATACGGATTGCAAATGACCAGGAATCCCTGGAAATGGCTCTGGTAGAGAATATACAGCGGCAGGATCTCGATCCTATCGAGATTTCCCTGTCCTACCAACGCCTGATTGACGAAATTAACCTTACACAGGAGCAATTGAGTGATCGAATTGGTAAAAACCGCTCCACTATTGCCAATTACCTGAGGTTATTAAAGCTTGACCCAATTATCCAGACCGGTATGCGAGACGGGTTTCTCTCTATGGGACATGGCCGGGCATTGATAAATGTTGAAGACCCCCAAACCCAGCTCGACATTTATGAAAAAATCCTCTCCAACTCCCTTTCGGTACGCGAAACAGAAAAGTTGGTCAAAAATATTCAGGAGGGAAAACCTGCAGAAAAAAAGACATCCTCTTCTCCTAACTTCTCCCGAAATATTAAGAAAAGCATTCGGGAATTTTCTGAACGCTTAGGGACAAAAGTGGATGTAAAGGTGTCAAAAAAGGGAAATGGGCGACTAATTATTCCTTTTACTTCTGCGGAAGATTTTGAACGGTTAAAAAAAATAATCGCCGGTGAAGAGTAGGTTTTCCATACTACTTCTATTTCTTCTGGTTTTTGCCTCCGGGCTTTTTGCCCAGGAAGAGGATTCCCTTTTGGTCGACCCACAACTTGTGGTGGAAGAACGGGCATATGAAGAGTACGACCCACTTGCTCCTGCCCGTGCTGCATTTTATTCAGCAGTTTTGCCCGGATTGGGCCAGGCATATAATAACAAATATTGGAAAATCCCGATTGTCTATGCCGCTTTGGGAACCGGAGTCTATTTTTATTTTGACAACGACGAAAATTATGACCGTTACCGCACAGCCTATAAAAGAAGGCTCGCGGGAAAGACAGATGATGAGTTCTCCAGCGAAACTGGCAGTCCCCTCGTTTCTACACAGGGATTGATAGAAGCACAGCGGTATTACCAACGAAACAAAGAAATTTCTATACTGGTTATTGTGGGAATGTATGCATTGAATATCATTGATGCAAACGTAGATGCGCACCTACGACAGTTCAACGTAAGTGAAGACCTCACCTTGATGCCCGCCCTCGACTATGACCGCTTTAGCGGAGAGGCAGGATACGGACTCAGCTTAAATTTTAAATTTTAGATGAAAATAGCCCTTTCAGGATACGGTAAAATGGGCAGGACCATTGAGCGGCTTGCCGTGGATCGTGGCCACGAAATCATATATCGCATAGACGAAAATATTGCTGAATATGATCTTTCCAGAGCAGATGTCGCAATAGATTTTAGCATTCCAGATGCGGCTTTTGAAAATATCACCACTTGTTTTAAACAAAAGCTTCCGGTAGTTTCCGGAACTACGGGCTGGTTGGGAAAATATCAAGAAGCTGTTAAGATTTGCAAAAAAAATGACGCGGCTTTCATTTACGCCTCTAATTTTAGCCTTGGGGTCAACCTCTTTTTTGAGCTGAACAAAAAACTGGCTGAAATGATGAAAGGGTTCCCTGAATATTCGGTGGCCATTGAAGAAACGCATCACACCCAGAAGTTGGACGCCCCCAGCGGAACTGCCATTACGCTAGCCGAACAGCTCATCGAAAAAACCGGCAAGAAAAGCTGGAAACTCGACGGCGCTGGTACAGATGAAATTCCGGTTCATGCCAAAAGGATCGAGAATGTTCCGGGCACCCATGTCGTCTCTTATAATTCATCTGTAGACACCATAAACATTGAACACATTGCACATTCCCGCGACGGTTTTGCGCTGGGCGCAATTGTGGCTGCAGAATGGCTTCAGAACAAAAAAGGTGTATTCACTATGAAGGATGTGCTTTTTTAAATGTAACTAATTTTTGGTTTCACACACCTATAACAACAAAATGTAACCCATGATTTTCACTGAATGGATCTTGTTTTTCTTAGTCGTCCAGCTAATTCATTTTTTAGGTACCTGGAAATTATACCAAAAAGCAGGACGTAAAGCCTGGGAAGCTGCGATTCCTGTTTATAATGCGGTAGTACTCATGAAGATCATCAACCGCCCGTGGTGGTGGGTTATCCTACTGTTTATTCCGGTCGTGAACCTTATTATGTTCCCTGTGGTTTGGGTGGAAACGATTAGAAGCTTTGGCAAAACTTCAACTGCCAATACTATTCTGGTGATCCTGACCCTCGGACTGTATATTTTTTACGTCAATTACGCATCAGATGCCAAATATAGGGGAGATCGATCCTTGCAAGCAGGAAGTGCTGCCGGCGAATGGATAAGTTCAATCCTGTTTGCGATAGTGGCTGCTACCATTGTGCATACTTATGTGATGCAACCGTTCACCATTCCCACCTCCTCGCTTGAAAAAACGCTCCTGGTAGGAGATTTTCTCTTTGTAAGTAAGTTCCACTATGGCGCGCGTACTCCAATAACTTCAATTGCTTTTCCAATGGTTCATGACACCATTCCTTTCCTGGGTGTAAAGTCTTATTTGAACAGTCCGCATATTCCTTATTTCCGGCTTCCTGGATTTCAGAACATTGAGCGTAACGATATTGTGGTTTTTAACTGGCCTGTGGATACAGTTAGAAAGTTTAGGGATCGATCAGGTATTCGATATGACAAACCAATTGATAAAAAATCCAATTATGTAAAGCGGGCAGTCGGTCTTCCGGGGGATACTTTAACAATCATGGACGGCAGGATCTTTATAAACAATGAGCCACTCAAGCTTCAAGACAGGGCCAAACCCCAATATTCCTATTCGGGGACGACTAAGGGCCAGGGCTTTGATCCTTACACGCTTTACCAGATGTATGACCTGACCGATGGTTTTTATTACGACCCGAACACGAACCAGTTTTTCATCCAGGCACTTTCCCAGGAAGCTTTCCAACGGCTGAAAAATCATCCCAATGTAGCTTCTATTCAGCGGGAGGTTAGTCCTGCTGAGGAAAGAGAAGCCGGTATTTTTCCCAACAACAACAAAATGGCCTGGAACAGGGACAATTTTGGACCGGTATATATTCCGAAGGAAGGAGTCACTGTGGAAATGAGCCTCACTACTTTTTCCCAATACCGTCAAATTATTGAAACCTATGAAGGATTGGAAATGAATGGGGATAATGTGCTTTCAGTAAATGGAACACAAGTGCTGTTAAACGGGGAGCCCATTGAAACATACACCTTTAAACAGGATTATTACTGGATGATGGGTGATAACCGTCACAACAGTGAAGATAGCCGCTATTGGGGCTACGTTCCTGAAAACCACGTGGTAGGAAAACCGGTTTTTATATGGCTTAGCCTTGACCCAAACGCGTCAGGTTTCGATAAAATAAGGTGGGACCGAATGTTCACCACAGTGGGCGGCGAAGGAGAACCTGTCTCCTATTTTCCATATTTCCTGGTGATTGTAGTGGGGCTTTTTGGGTACAGTTTCTTTAAGAAAAAGAAAAACCAGTAAATTTTCATGACCACAGTACTTTTGCACCCTTGTTACTTCGGCCCCATTTCACAATTCGCTGCCCTTGTACAAGCTGATAAAGTTATTTTTGAAAACGAGGATAACTACCAGAAACAAACATACCGCAACCGGATGCATATTTACGGTGCGAACGGGAAATTACAGCTCAATATCCCTATAAAACATTCGGGAGATAAATCACAACATCAAAAATACCGGGAGGTAAAGATTGAAAATGATTTCCAATGGCAAAAACAGCACTGGAAGTCCCTTCAAACCGTTTATCGCACCTCTCCTTTCTTTGAGTTTTATGAAGATGATTTTCAGCCGCTGTACGAGAAAAAATATAAGTTCCTCCTCGACTTTAACTATGCCTGTATGGATCTTGCTCTGGAATGCCTTCAGAAGGACCTAAAATACTCTAAGACGGAAGAATTTATTCTCGAACCTAAAAACGTGAAGAATGGTCGCTCTCTTGTGCAAGCGAAAAATACAAAAGAATTTGAATTAGAGCCTTACCCACAGGTTTTTCAGGCGAAATATGGATTTATAAATGATCTCAGTATTGTAGATCTCATCTTTAATGAAGGCCCGAATGCCCCAAACTACCTTGAAAACCAGGAGTTAGGGTCGATTTAGATCAAAGGTGGCGGTAATTGGGTAGTGGTCTGAATACGGCACATAATAGTTCTCAAAAGTCAGAATTTTCATTGATTCGCTTGGCAGGATAAAATCTATGCGCAACGGGAAAGATCTTAGGTTAAATGTCTTTCCAAAGCCATTGCCCGTTTCTTTAAAAGCATCATAAAAACCCTGGGACTTTACCTCTCTGTAGATGTATGAATATGCGGTGTTGTTGAAATCCCCCAGTACAACGATCTTCTCATAGGGCGTTTGCTTTATTAGGTCCAGTACAACTTCCATTTGCTGTTGTTGCTGTACGAACGTTTGTCCCATCCCCAAAAATACCCTTTTTGTCTCTCTTTTTTTCAGTTTGTTCAGGTTCGGTTTTACCCCAAATGACTGAAGGTGAATATTAATGAACCGAATGGTATCATTTCCTTTCTTGATATCGGCGTAGATACCATTGTTGTTGCTACTGGTTAAAAAGTCTAGTGAGCCGGTCTTTAAAATGGGATATTTTGAAAATATTGCCAGCCCAAATTCTGCGCTCTTTGTCTTCAACTTGATGTATTTGTGAGGGAAACTTTGAGCAACCTTCAGCTCCCCGGTATAATATTCCTGCATTGAAATCACATCAGGATCTACTTCCTTGACAAAATCAGAAATCTTTTCTGGAATGTCCAAATCCTCTGCCCAGCCATATTCGTTAAACTGCCGAACGTTATAGCTCAACACCTTTAATTCTTCTTCGTTTCCTATCTTTTCATCAGTAGAAGATATTTCGTAGACCGAGGTAACATGATTAAAACCGATAAGAAGTACTACCAGCGACAAGAGCATCTGCCGGCGCAGCCGAATGAGCCAAAAAATAAAGAAAATAAGGTTGGCCACAATTAAGAAAGGTACCGCCAAACTGAATACTGAAAGCGGTGCAAAATAATTAGGTGGAATATAAGGTAACAGATAAGAAAACAGCAGAATTACCGCAAAAAGGGCATTCAGAAAAAATAAAAATTTATCAAACCAATTGAGGCCTTTCATTAATTATCCTTTCCGGCGTTGAACAAATAATCCTTTTCCTGCTTGGTGAGACTATCATAACCACTTTTGCCGATCTTGTCCAGGATAGTATCAATTTTTTCCTGTTCCACCCGTTTGCTCCGGCTTCCTGAGGTATATGCTTTTGAAGTTGAAGAGGCCGATTTTCGGCGATGGACCGTCTTTAGGTTTCCTCTCTTTTTAGCTTTTGGGCTTCCGGAAAAGAGGCTCCCGAACCAATCCATCATTTTCTCGAACCCGCTGGCAATATCGTTTCCTTTCCCCAGTTGATTGGCATAAATATATCCAAATGCAGCCCCACCCAGATGCGCCAAATGACCTCCCGGATTGCTAATCGGGATTTGGATCACGTCCAAGACCACCAGAAATGCAGCTATCCACCAGAATTTTATACTCCCTATGAGCAAAAGCCTGACCCTCATATGTGGAATGTGCGTAGCGATCCCTACCAGGACCGACATAACAGCAGCCGAAGCCCCTAAAAGATAGGACCTCCCCAAACCCTGAAAGGCCGGAAAAAGATTATAGCTGGCCATGTATACCAAAGCACCAAA
>JAGXIM010000120.1 GCA_024635665.1 Salinimicrobium sp.
GCAGAAATGGCAATTCGGCAGGTAGCAGATTTTTCCAATCCCGGTTCCATGATCCCGGTTGAGGATGCGATATTTATCGTCAATGATAGTCTAAGTAGTCCCATGGGGGCCAATTTGGCTGCAGTTTCAAGAGGATCTTCTATAGCTTCTCCGCAAAGTGCAGATACTTTTTCCTGGAATCAACTTATTGATTATCTGCTGGAAAAAGATTCTATTTTTGTAGATAATTAATGGAGAGGTTTCTAATTTTCTTATCGCTTTTACTGTTTATCCCCACTCTTGAAGCTAAAGAGATTGTGGTGTGTCCAGGCTGTGAGGTGTCTTCAATCAAACAAGCTGTAGATCTTGCCAACAATGGGGATACCATCAGGATTCAAAAAGGCCTTTATAAGGAGCATGATATTGAGATCATTGGCAAATCCCTGACCATAATTGGGGAAAATTATCCTGTGATCGATGCTGAAATGGAGGGTACGGCCTTCAGAATAAAAGCCGACAATTTCTCTATTGAAGGCCTGCACATTAAAAATATTGGCACAAGCCACACCAGTGATGATGCTGCGATTCTTGTCTCCCGTTCAAAAAACTTCAGTATTAAAAACAACCGGCTCAGCAATATTTTCTTCGGGATCCTCCTGGAGAGATCTTCAGAAGGAGATATTACCGGAAACAAGATAAGAAGCAAGGCCAGAAGTCAGGCCAATTCCGGAAATGGCATTCATATCTGGAACTCCAAAGATCTTACTATTGAGAATAACGATATTCAGGGAGTAAGGGATGGAATCTACCTGGAATTTGCCAACCAATGCGATATCATTAACAATATTTGCAGAGAAAACCTGAGATACGGGCTTCACTTTATGTTTTCTGACCATAATAAATATTTGGAAAACCTGTTTGAAAACAATGGTGCCGGAGTAGCTGTGATGTATTCCAAATTTATCGAAATGGAAAGGAACCTTTTCAGAAAGAATTGGGGCAGCGCTTCCTACGGACTGCTATTAAAAGAGATTACCGATGCCACTCTAAAACACAATGTATTTGAAGATAATACTATTGCCATAAGTGCCGATAATACCAACAGGATAGATTATATAGAAAATGATTTTTTAAGCAATGGCTATGCGGTAAGAATAAGAGGCGCCTGCTATAACAATGTTTTCAAGAGGAATAACTTTCTCGCCAATTCCTTTGATGTGGCCTACACCGGAAATATAAATGAAAATGAATTTTTGGGAAACTACTGGAGTGAATATACCGGGTACGACCTAAACAAAGATGGGATTGGTGACGTGCCCTTCCGGCCGGTGAAACTATTTTCCTATCTTGTAAACAAAACTCCCGAAGCCATTATCCTGCTAAGGAGTACGTTTATAGGTTTGTTGGATTTTTCAGAAAAAGTCTCCCCTATCTTTACTCCGGCAGAGTTAACAGACTCCCAACCCCTAATGCAAAAGATCAAATGGTAAGTATTAAAAACCTGCATAAAAAATTCGGTTCCCAAAAGGTGTTGGATGGGCTCGAACTGGAAATAAAAGAAAAGGGGATCATTGCCATCCTGGGGCCAAACGGCTCCGGAAAGACCACCCTTATCAAAAGCATTCTTGGAATGGTAATCCCAGATAAGGGCACAAATAAAATAGATGGAAAGGACATAAAAAATCGCTGGGATTATCGTCAACAACTGGATTACCTACCGCAAATCGCAAATTTCCCCGGAAATCTCAAGGTAATTGAACTTATTACGATGATCAAAGACCTTCGTGGATTACCTGCCAGGGACAAAGAATTGATCGACTTTTTTAAAATCGAACATTTTCTCGACAAAAAGCTCACGAAACTTTCAGGAGGAATGAAGCAAAAAGTAAACCTGGTTTTGTGCTTTATGTTTGACAGCCCTTTGATAATACTTGATGAGCCCACTTCTGGACTGGATCCCGTCTCGCTTCTTAGGTTGCGGAAGTTCATCCAGCAAGAAAAAGAGAATGGAAAAACCATCCTCATCACTTCCCATATTATGGATTTTGTAGAAGACGTGGCCGACAGGATCATCTTTCTTTTGGAAGGAAAGATTTATTTTGATGGCACCGTAAATGAATTAAAAGAAAGTACCCAGGAACCCGACTTTGAACACGCCATTGCAAAGCTCCTAACTAAAGAAGATGTTTAAAATATTTAAGTACAGCTTTTTTGATCTCACCAGAAGTAGCTGGAGTTATGTATATTTTCTATTTTACTTGCTCCTGGGAATGGTGTTGTTGTTTTTGAACAACGACCTTAATACCGCCGTGATCACCCTAATGAATGTGATTATTATGCTCGTGCCCCTTATAGGGACCATCTTTGGGGTGATGTATTACTACAATTCCCGCGAATTTACCGAGCTGCTCCTCGCCCAGCCTGTCAAACGCAGTTCCATTTTCCTGGGTCAATATTTTGGAGTGGCCATATCTTTATCTATCAGTCTGGTTCTTGGGCTGGGGATCCCATTTGCAGCCTATGGCCTGTTTAAATCACCGGCAATATGGGATTTCGTCATGTTGTTGGTTACCGGACTTTTCCTGACCCTTATTTTTTCTGCACTGGCTTTCAACATTGCACTTTCCAACGAAAACAAGATCAAAGGCTTTGGGTACGCCATTTTGCTTTGGTTGTTCCTGGCCGTTATATACGATGGATTGTTCCTGCTTTCCCTGGTGTATTTTCAGGAATATCCGCTGGATAAATTCTCACTGGTCGCCACCATGTTTAATCCCATAGACCTCTCCAGGATCCTTATCCTCCTAAAACTGGATATTTCAGCCCTGTTAAGCTATACCGGCGCGGTTTTTAAACAGTTCTTCGGAACTTCCTTTGGCTCAATTGCCTCCATTTCAATGCTGGTATTATGGGTGGTTCTCCCACTTCTGCGCATTGCCTACGTCGTGCGGAAAAAAGATTTCTAAACTCGAATAACGCTAAAAATCCTATCCAAAAATGTCATTTTTGGATAGGATTTTTTTTTTTGCTGAGTCGTTTTTACCGACTGTCCCCGTTTCTTTCGGGAATCCTTCCGTAGAGATCATTTTTATGCCTTAGCCCGGCTGCGTCCTGTAATGGAATTTCTTCAGAAGTCAACCTCCATGTCCAGTTTCCTTTTGTACTGCCGGGAACATTCATCAGGGCTTCCTCGCCCAATCCAAGAATGTCCTGCAAAGGCACCACAGCAAGATCTGCTACAGATTGTAGGGCCATTCTGTGAAGAACTTCATGCACCTTTTCGGGTGCCACAGGTTGGCCTAAATAGTCTTCTAAATGCCCCTGTGCTTTTTTGCTGACTTTTTGAAACCAGCCCTGGGTGGTATTGTTGTCATGAGTACCAGTGTAAACAATGCTGTGCGGCACATGGTTATACGGTAAATACGGATTTTCCCGATTGTCGTCCCCAAAAGCAAACTGGAGAACTTTCATTCCCTGAAAATTAAATTTTTCCACCAAATCAAAAACTGGTTGATCCAGGTCGCCAAGATCTTCGGCTATAAATGGCATTTTTGGAAACTCCTTTTTAAGGTTCTTGAAAAAATCCACTCCGGGAGTGACGGCCCATTTCCCATTCATTGCAGTTTTTTCTGAAGCTGGCACCTCCCAATATGCTGCAAATGCCCTAAAATGATCCAGACGCACCAAATCGAACAACAAAAGGTTTTGCCTTAACCGCGCAAACCACCAGCCATACTGCTGCTTTTTAAGCTCTTTCCAATCGTAGACCGGCGTGCCCCATAACTGCCCTGTCTCACTAAACATATCTGGCGGCACCCCCGAAATATGTGTCGGCTGCTTTTCTTCATCCAGCTTGAAAAAACCCGGATTCGCCCAACAATCTGCACTATCATGATTGACGTAAAATGGCACATCCCCAAACAATTTTATTCCTTTTTGATGGGCGTGCCGCATCAATCCGTGCCATTGTGAAAAAAACAGAAATTGTATGAATTTCTGCTTTTCAATGGTATCAGCCAATTCTTTTTCTACCGCTTCCAAAGCTGAAGGCTCCCGATCCCGCAAGTCCTTTGGCCAGTCAACCCAATTCGCACGATCAAATTTTTCCCGAAGGGCCAGATAAAGGCAGTAATTGTTCAGCCAGAAGCCGTGTTCATTTAAAAAGCTATTATAGGAGACTTCAGCTGTTTTGTGTTCTTTGAAATTGCGATAGGCCGCATCGAATAGAGATTCTTTGTATTTTTCTACCGCCTCAAAGACCACTTTTCCTTCTTCTAATTCCTTCGGCAGGGAAAAATCCTGAAGTTCCAGATAGCCGTCTTTTTCCAGGAATTCCGGACTTATTAGAAGCGGATTTCCGGCAAATGCCGAATGACTGCTGTAAGGTGAGTGATTATAAATTCCATCTGTAGGGTTTAGTGGCAACAACTGCCAGTATCTATGTCCGGAATTTTCAAGAAAATCAATGAATTCGTAGGATGCAGGGCCAAGATCCCCAATTCCAAATTTCCCGGGCAGGGAAGTTACATGCATTAAAATCCCACTACTCCTTTCTATTTTCATCTTCTACTATTTGTTTTATTTAGGAATTGGTTAAAAGTGCTACTGGAAAATGCTCAAAAAGATCGCCGGCCGAAAATTGTTTTATGTCAAAAATTTCTTCTGAAAATGCATTTTTCCATTCCTGCGGAAAACCTTCAGGAAGTTTCAGAATTTCTTCTTCTCCTACCGAATTTTTCAAGTTGAGATCATGGTCAAAAAGACCTGTCACCAGAACAGGAACAATTACCAGAACATATTTATCCCCTTGTTTCCGGGCAAAAGCCAACACAGTTTCCAAATATTTTCCCGAAACCTCCAACGGAATATATTCCCCAACTTCAAAAACTTCCTTGAAACTATTCCTTACCTGCAAGGCCCGGTGGATGCAATACATCTTGATCTTTCCATTGAAAAAATTCAGCTTTAAGCCTTTGAGTTCCTCTTTTATAGATTCTGAAGAAAAGGCTTTTATTTCTGAAAGCACATTTTTTCTATAAGTATAATCTACTGGCCGCCGGTTATCGGGATCTACATAGCTCAAATCCCAGCACTCGCTACCCTGGTATATATCTGGAATACCGGGAGCGGTAATCTTTAAAACCGATTGCGACAGGGATTTCAGGGCGCCATAACCTTTGATCCTCTCCTGAAAATCCAAAAAAGAACTCCTGAATTTGCCCTTTTTGAGTAGGCTCTTCAAATAATCATAAACCCTATTTTCATATTCCTCATCGGGCGCAGCCCAGGAAGAATTTTCCTTGGCTTCGCGCAATACTTTTTGCAGGTAGGCGGTGGATCGATCTACAAATTCTTCTCCGGGTTCGCCCTTAAAGGGCCAGGCGCCGATTAACATCTGAAAAATAAAATATTCTTCGTTCGCATCGGGTGCCGTTCCTTTTTCACGAATACTTGTTCCAATCTCCTTCCATTCTTTCACCTTTTCAAACCATTCTTCCCCCAATTCGCTTAACACATTGATGCGCATTCGCGCATCTTCCCCGCGTTTCGTGTCGTGGGTAGAGGTGGCGTTTATAGAAAGTGGAAAATCTTCCATCCTCTTTCGCATCCTCTCGTGAAAACCGGAAACATTCAATCCAAAATTTTCGGGAGAATCCCCTACTTCATTGTGGGAAATCAACTTATTGAAAATATAAAAGCTGGTATCTTCTGCCCCTTTTGCTGCCAATGGCCCTGTAAATTGTTGACACCGCTGTAGAAAATATAGCATGTTGTCACGATTTTTATCTGCCTCTCCCACAAACACATTTTTCCAGACTTCCAGTTGTTCCTTCAGGTTTTCGTTTTGTTCCAGGGCATTTTGATACGCTGTTTCTATAATCTTCCCCTGCCGCTTCCTGAGGGGATATTCTTCAGGATAGATTCTGTAAACCGGAAAAGCAGCCAGAAATGCGCCCAAAGCTTCCTTGAAATGTTCATTTTTGGATTCTTTTTCCAAAAGCTCCAATTCCTGCGCCAGTTCCCACAGGTTATTGTACTCGCCGCCCATTCGTTCCTTTAGGATAAACAATTTTTGCTTGTAAACCAGGTTGGCGTATTCAGAATTTCGCGGATTGATCTTATTATAAGCGCTGGTAAAGGTTTCTTCGCTCTCACCATCTGTCAATACCTGGTTCACAGCAGCCAAAAATCCGTAGCCACTGGTGCCCTGGACCGGCCAGTGAACAGGCAGTTTTTCATCCCACTCCAGGATTTTTTCAATGCTGATGTAAAAATCATCTCCCAGCGATTCCCGAAGATTTTCCAAATATCCTTTTGGGTCAAAAAGGCCATCTATATGGTCAATTCTTAAACCAGTGATCAAATTTCCTTCACATAATTGCAGAATAAAACGATGATAACTCTCATACACCTCTTTTTTCTCCACACTAAGGCAAATAAGGTCATTTATGGTGAAAAAACGCCTGTAATTGATCTCTTCTTCAGTTTTTTTCCAATGTGCGGGAAGGAAATATTGCAAATCCAGGATCTCATTCAAATTTTCTTCGGAAGCATTCACCTTTTTAAGCAAATCGTTTATTTCTTTCCTCAATTCAGGGGTTTTTTCCACTTCCCGAACAAAAAACTCCTTTAATTCCTGCCAGTTCTCTTTCTCCCCTGAAAATTTATCAAATTTTTCTGACCATTTACCGTCACCGGCTGTTGACAGAATTTTAGAATACGAACGTGCAGATGCCGCATAATTGTGGTCAAAATAGTTGACCGAAAATCCCCTTTTTGAGTACCCAAGCTGAAGTTCTTTCTTCTGCAACACTTCTTGGAGGGGATTTCCGAGAAATGGCGCCATTAACTTGCCGCGATTCTCGTATTGCCAGTCCACATCAAAAAAGTTATAGTACCGGGATTCTGGCCCAAGCTCAAAAATATCCTGCAGCCACACATTGTTGCCATCAAAGGCCATATGGTTGGGCACAATATCCTGTAGCCAACCCATCTTCTTTTGTTGCAGCCTGCGAGTAATATTCCGGAAGGTTTCCAGGCGGCCTATCTCCCTACTGATCTTAAATGGATCGATAATGTCATAACCGTGGCTGCTGCCTCTGCGCGCCTGGAAAAATGGGGCGGAATAAATTGTAGAAATTCCGAATTCTTCCAGATAATCAAGAATTTCCTGAAGGGCATCAAAAGTGAATTCCGGCGATAATTGAACCCGGTATGTGGAAGTTGGATTTCTCATTCTATTACGATATTAACAGATTCTTCCAGCTCCTGGAACGCGGCCATCC
>JAGXIM010000027.1 GCA_024635665.1 Salinimicrobium sp.
AAATCTAAATTCAAGGTTTCCATACTTATTTATTAAAAATTAAACTTACTCTTAATTACGTTTATACTTATATTACCGGAATATCTTCATTGTCGGCAGGGTGATGGTCATCATGCTCTTCCACTGCCATACCAATGTACAGGGCGCTCAACAAGGTGAAGATATAGGCCTGTAGAAAAGCGACCAACAATTCAATAATCGAGATAAAAATGGTGAATCCAAAGAATGCAGGTCCTGCGATCCAATTCTGAAATACAACGATCAATCCAAGCAGGGTCATTACGATCACGTGGCCTGCCGTCATGTTGGCAAAGAGACGTATCATAAGTGCAAATGGTTTTGTAAACATTCCCAGCACCTCAATAGGCGCAAGGATTATTTTCATTGGCCACGGCACCCCTGGCATCCAAAAAATGTGTTTCCAGTAATCTTTATTTCCGCTGAACTGCACTATCACAAAAGTGACCAATGCGAGGGCAAAAGTTACCGCTATATTTCCAGTAACGTTAACACCTACTGGTGTCATTCCCATGAGGTTCAAAATCCAGATAAAAAAGAATACCGTCAATAAAAATCCTGTATATTTTCTATAATTCTCACCAATGTTTGGTTTTGCTATTTCATCCCGGACGTAAAGTACCAACGGCTCCAAAACACGCCCAAATTTTCTTGGGAAGCTTCTTTTTTTGTAGGTTTTGGCAAGCGAGGTGAAAAGAATTAACATAAAGATCCCCACCAGCATCATCGTCAAAACATTTTTAGTGATGGAAAAATCCCATGGTTTTTCATTGGAGGGAAATCCGTTTTCCCCATAATATATAGTGCCCTGAGCATCGGTCTCATAGATTTTTGAATGATAAAGCCGGTAATACTGACCGTCCATCTCAACTACTTCTTCCCCATGATGAAATTTTGCTGAAGAAAAAACCTTTAACCCCTCATCCCAAATAATGATAGGAAGTGGAAAACCATAGTGTTTCCCGGTTTCGGCATCTGAAAAGAAATTGAAGTCATGGGAATCCTGAAGGTGATGGTCGATATACGCCCCAATCTCTTCTTCTGTATTCACAGCGCCCAAATCTTCATGTGCGGCAGTGGCCTGGTCTTCTACGTGCTGTTCTGGCTCAGGGTGCTGCCCAAGATCTTGAGAAATGGCTTGTAAATTAAATACAACCATCAAAAAGCACGCTAAAAAAATCTTCAAAATGTTCTCCTTTTGCATTTTCCGGTGAAATTCAGTCCGCTTAATTCGGCTGCAAATGTACATAATTATATAAAAATAAATACCCTCGGCGCTTTAATTGTTTTTAAGGCTTAGATCGCCTGTAATTATTTGTCTTTGCTGAAGTTAGTGCTGTTAAGTATCCTTATAATGTAAACGATTTCCAGTACCACACATACCACGTATGGGATGAAAAAATGCAGAAAAACAGTTTTATCGATCGTATGTTCAGAGTTCTTGATGAGGAAAAAAAATATTCCCAGTTTCACCATTCCGCTTATCAAAAAGATAAACCCAATTTGCTCTTTGAGATGTTCACTGGCTAGAATAATGCTGCTGGTGAAAAGCAACGTAATCCCCACATTGAACTTGTAAGAGAAATTAATGAGATCCAGGGAAGCTTCCGGAAAGAAATAAAGGAACGCCAGGTAATGTATCCCGTAGCTTAAACCAGCGGCAAGGAACAGGAAAAAAGTAAAACTTAAAAGGAGTTTGAGCATGAAAATCTAATCGTTGTAGCGCTTTAACTGCTTGAGGACAACATATACCGAAGCGACCAGTCCAAACAGTACAAAACCAATGGTAAACCAGTTCTTATTTGAAGGGTACCGCTCATCCAGCTTTTTCCCAATCCAGGCACAAATAAAAATTGTGGCACCCATTTGGAAAGCAATCCCGGTGAAAATAGCCCAGTTTTTAAGCTGACTGTTCTTTTTGTTGTTTTCGTTCTCCTCTTTCATTGTTCATAGCTTTCACTCCGCCCCGCATGGTGCAAGTCGCATTGAAGGTCGCACCGGGTTCTACGGCTAGTTTTGCTACAACCGCTTCCCCTTCAATCAAGGCAGTGCTGCGAAGACTTAAGGTACCCGATATTTTTAGCTTCCCAGTAAATTTTCCTTCAATATCGGCATTCTCGCATTCCAGTTCGCCGTTGACGAAACCTTCTTTTCCTATGACGACTTTACCAGGCGTTTTTACCGATCCTTCTATGCAGCCGTCTATCCTAAATCCACCTTTGGCTTCTACCGTGCCTTTAATCCTGGTGCCCTGGGAAATCTTGTTCTGCTCCTTGCTGTTTTCTGAAGATGATTTTGATTTTTTCTCTTGTGTGAACATTATTGGGGGGTTTGGTTCAACGATTCTAAGTAGGTGTCTATATTTTTATGGATCTGTGCGATCCTGTAATTTGGTGTGGAAATATAAAAAGATTTTTTGTCAATGCGGTATTTATTGTCGGTGAGTATCTTTTCAGCAAATCCTGCAGCATTTCCAGCTGAAGGAAAACCATGTACTACCACAAAATCCCGGTTTTGATCGTAAACATCGAGGGAGACTTCCATTTCCCCATAGTTCAACTCCTGTATAATTCCTTCAATTTTTCTTCGGAAGGTCGCTGCTTCCCCACTGTTGGTTTTCTCAAATGAAAAAATGAGCTTGAAAGAGTTCGCAATGGTATCCTGAAGAAATTCCTTTTTCGCCAGACCTGGAATAGCCTTTGACATTAATTCCTGTGCTTTTTTGCCTTCTTCTGATTGCGGATAATTGAGGGCAACATAATTCAATCCTTCTTTATAGGCTTCAAAACCTTTTAACCTGCCTTCGGCCATAGCTTTTAAAAGTTCAAATTTGGGTATGATCTCATCCCCCGAAAGTTCCTGAATAAGCCGTTCACTTTCAGAAATTACTTTGTCATAATTCTGCTGCTCGTAAGCAGTGTACAACTCCTGGTACTGTGCCCTCGGATTGTTTTCGTCCTCCAAAAGGCTCCCAGGATTTTGAATAATTGCCGCGTACCGGGAATCAGGATATTGATAAATAATGTCATTTTTGAGTGCCTCAGCTTCAACCAGGGCGCCCAATTCGGAATAATTCTTATAAAGATGATACTTCGCCGGAAGTATCAGCCGTTCCTGAGGATCATTGCTCAATAGAAATTCGAGTTTTTGGGCGGCCAATTTATTTTCATTGAACTTCTCCCTATAGATCAGCCCCAGTTGATAATTGGCAAAGTTCAATTCCTGTTTCAGACTATCCAAAAGTGCCGGATCACGCGGAATTTTTTCCAGATAAAACTGAACATCGAACTTTGGATCCATCGCAACCACCTCATTTATTCCTTCGGTATTGAGGTTGCCGCCACCACTACTGGAGCGCTGGCTTGTACGCCAATTATCAGCCAGTTCCCGGTCGCCCCAGGTTCTAAAGAATTCTTGCTTTCCATAAGCCACGATAGTGGGATTATAGAAGTAGAAGCCTCCGCCCGGTGTGGGCACTCCAGGGGTGCTGCGCCTTTTGTCCTCAAAAAAGTTCTGTGCAGCCTGCTGCTGTGCCGGTTGCCCGGCCTCGCTGGTTGCTTTTTCTTTTAAAGCTGTGGTGTAGGTCGTAAAATACTCGAGTTGCTCAGCTTCAGAAAGGTTTGCGATATAAAGAATACTGTCGTTCTTATTTGCCAGGTTCTCATAGTAGATCACATCGTCCAGGTTGTCCCTCTTCTTCTTGATAAGCCTGTAATCCCTGGTATTTTGTGCCAGTTTAGACAAAGTACTATCATAATAGGCGCCGGCCACTTCAAAATTGGCAGCGTCAAAGTTTATATTCCCAAGGGTTTCATAATCCAGTGACTGCAGGTAAAGATTATCAGATGGGACCCTAAGCGATCTATTATAGTAATCTACGGCCAGCCCAACCGAATCCTGCTGGTAATGGAATTCTGCCAGTTGAAAATAAATTTTGTCCAGGTATGGCCTGTTCTCCCGATCTTTAGCAAGATCTGTTAGCCTTTCCAGCGCTTCCGCTTTGTCCCCTGACGTTATTTCCATATTCTGGATTTGCCTGATAAAGGCATTGACCCTATAAATGCGAGGGGTTTTCCGGTTTAGATCGATTACCTGGTCAAAAGCAAGATTGGCACTGTCTTTTTCCCCCAGGAAGTCATGTAATTGTCCTGCAATAAACCAATATCTCCCTTCTTCGTTTTTGTTACCGGTCAATTCTGCAGCAGTTTTGATCCGGGTAAGTGCACTGTCGGGGGAATTGGTATTGAGGTAGGCTTGTGCCAACATTGCAGAAGCCTCTGCGCGGTTCTGTTTTTCCAGATTTTCGCTTTCGAGTACTTTTTTTAGATTTTTAATGGCAAGTTCATCAAACTCCAGCCTCATATTGGTTTTTTCCCGCCATATTCTTGCCTCATTAATAGTGTTGCTTAACGGATACTTGTGGAGGATATAATTGAAGGCTTCAAGGGCAGGTACAAAGCGTTGGTCAAAATACCGCGCCTTTCCCAGCAAAAGGTAAGCCTCGTCAATTTGCGGGTTTTTTTCTGATCCCTCCAACAGCATGGAATGTCTCTGGATCGCTCTGACAGCTTTCTGCTCGGCCACGGCAAAATTAGGGTTCACATTTTCCCCTGGTGCCAAAACCCTGTCGCTTACCTGCATTCTTTCTACTGGAAGAATGTTCCAATAATCATCCAGGTAAGCTTCGTTTAAAGCTTCCTTCCCCAGTTCCAGGGCGAGGTTTCCGTTGTAAAGCGTATTGTATTCGGCAGTGACCGCATGCCAGTTACGGTTCAGGAAATTGTTCTTCTTCCTGGAACAGCCTGCAATGCTTGCCAGTAAAACCAGTAAAAGGAAACCTTTTAAAAATTCTTTCAAATCTGTACTTCTTCTTTAAGGAATAACTTAAAAGTGGAGGATTTATTGTAAAAGCAAAAGTAGGTAAATTTTGGTTTTCAGCTTTATTTCAGGCTTCTAAACACCAAAGCTTTCACAAGTGTGCTATTTGGCAATGTGGTGCCGGGATTAAAGCGTATCGTACCTCAACTCCGAATGAATGACTTTATCATCAAAACGGGACAACAATTTTCTGGCTTTTTCGGGCACATAGGCAGTTTCATAATCTGCACCAACAAAGCTCTTCACGGCTTCGAAATCTTCAAACCAAATCATCGTCGTGAATTCTATCTCACCCCCATTTTCCCTTCTTAATAGTTGTACGCCTTTAAAGCCTTTGGCTGTCTTTGCTTCTATCTCTGGGAATATTTCATTCTTTACCAGGTGCTCATATGCATCGGCATTTTCTTTATTAGTATACCCGTGCCAGATCCTGACTATCATGTGGTTTTTTTTAAAGCCCCTATTGAGTAACCTTCTCCTTAACCTGTCCCCCGGCGAAATACTGCTCCAGTTCCTTCAAAGTTGCTTCGGAAGTTTTGATATCATTCACCACTTCCCCCTTATCGAGTACCACAATTCGTTCACACACTTCGGTTACATGGATAAGATCATGACTGGAAATA
>JAGXIM010000121.1 GCA_024635665.1 Salinimicrobium sp.
ATACAGACGAACTGGACTTCAATTCCATAATGATGTACGGATCCTATGACTTTTCAAAAAATGGCTCACCTACCATTGTTAAAAGAAACGGGGATACGTATAATGTCAATAGATCGGCCTTATCCTCAGGCGATTTAGAAGGGATTATGCAAATGTATTCTGCAAACGCACCTTCTTATGAAGCAACTTATAGAAATGGAAATTACTACACCATTGACGGCGTGAACGTTTACAGGATGCACGACAAATGGTACTTTTACAGCGAAGACGGATGGCGTGAATTGAAACGAAAAGAAGGAAATTGGTTCTTTGCTGATTAACGTTTCGATTTAAAAAGAAAGATCTTCTTTCAAAACATTATATAATTCCCTTCCAGGTCTTTTGGAAGGGATTTTTTTTGAAGTTGTTCTAATTGGGATCCTAAAGCACTCTAATGGTTATAGGAAATTCAAGCTTACTGTACTCCAAAATAGAAGTTGATTCACCTTCCAAAAATGGCTTTTTCCTCTCTAAATTTTTTTAGGGAGTATAGAATTTTTCAGCGAATTGTCGTACCCGCTCCCAATCTGTATATTCTATGGCTTTGGGCGTGCTGGTAGGGCCTTTTGTAAACTTCATGATCAACTTTACCATCCACCGGTCAAAGAAGGGATAGAGGCTATAATCGAGCTTTCCTGCAAAAACATCCACTTTGTCAGGCTTCCAGTTGGTGGACTCCAGGAATTTGATTAGATAGGGATTGGTATCTGCCCTGTTTTTGTCCTCTTTGCGGGCCACCAGGTTCACTGAGAAAAAAGCCGACTCAATTTGGCCCAGGGCCTCCTTGTTTTCCAATACAAAACGCTCAATTTTAGGATTGTGCTTTCCATACCTTATACTTGCCCCAATAATGATTGATTGAAAATCGGTAATTTCTTCTGAAAAATTATCGATAGAAAACAATTCAGCTTGAATACCATTCTGTTGAAGCAACTTCTGCAGCTTTTCACAAATTTTTTTGGTTTGCCCATCAACACTTGAATATATAATCCCAATTTGATGATCCATGGCTCTAGAGATATCATTAAAAGACACAAAACTAACATTTGGCCTCCTGGTTTTCCATGACAAATATCATTCAGGAAAAGAAATTCTTTCAGAAGATTTCTGAAGAAGCATAACCACAAAATACCCTTCTAAAAATGGCATTTCTAAAGAAGATTTTTCTTCAGCAATGGGAAAGAAATTAAGCTGAAAAATAAGAATCTCAAACGTTATTGTTAATAATCAGGCTTTCTTAAAACCCTTTGAATGACATCTGTCATAAACAGAGGTTAAAGGTTTACTATCTTTATACTGTCTTAAAAGTAACGGTTGTGGAAGAGCTAAATGAGCATTCCCTACGATTAAAAAAGTATCTGTTTTATTGAGAAACGAACAACTTCAGTAATATAACTCTTAAACTATGAAACCAACACACATTGAGCATATTGGAATAGCGGTAGAAAACCTGGAAGAAGCCATTGCTTTTTATGAAAACACTTTTGGGCTGGAGTGCTACTCCATTGAAGAAGTAAAAGACCAAAAAGTAAGGACAGCATTTTTTAAGGTGGGCGAAACAAAAATCGAACTTTTGGAATCTACCAGTCCCGACGGGCCAATTGGAAAATTCATTGAAAAGAGAGGCCAGGGAGTACACCACCTCGCTTTTGCCGTAAATGGCCTTGCCAGCAATCTGGAGGAACTAAAGGAGAAGGAAGTGCGGCTTATAGATGAAAAACCACGTAAGGGCGCAGAAGGCCTTAATATTGCTTTCCTGCATCCAAAATCCACTTTTGGCGTGCTTACAGAATTGTGCGAAAAACCCAAAGAATAACCTAATCTATATCACAATGTCAAGTCAGGATAAAGTAAACGAATTGATCCAGAAACGTGAAACAGCCCGTTTGGGCGGGGGTCAAAAGCGTATTGATGCCCAACATGGAAAGGGCAAACTAACCGCCCGTGAAAGGATCGACATCCTGTTGGACGAAGGTAGTTTCGAAGAATTTGATATGTTCGTCACCCATAGATGTACCAACTTTGGGATGGAAAACAACAAAGTTCTTGGTGATGGAGTGGTCACCGGCCACGGCACTATAGATGGTCGCGTGGTGTATGTATTCTCGCAGGATTTCACTGTTTTTGGAGGTTCCCTTTCAGAAACTTTTGCCCAAAAAATATGTAAAGTGATGGATATGGCCATGAAGGCCGGAGCTCCTTTAATAGGTATCAATGACAGTGGGGGGGCGCGTATTCAGGAAGGTGTGAATTCACTTGCTGGCTACGCCGAAATTTTTGAACGCAATATCCTCGCCTCGGGGGTAATTCCTCAAATTTCTGCCATTTTTGGACCCTGTGCGGGTGGCGCGGTCTACTCTCCGGCGCTTACAGATTTTGTGATGATGACCGAGGAGAACAGCTATATGTTCGTTACCGGGCCTAAAGTGGTAAAAACGGTGACTGGTGAAGATATTAGCATTGCCAATCTAGGCGGCGCCCATGTACATGCCTCCAAATCTGGTGTTTCCCATTTCAAGGTGTCCACTGAAGAAAACGGCCTGTTGCTTATAAGAAAATTGCTCTCGTACCTTCCGCAAAATAACCTGGAAGAAGCACCCTTGTTCAGCACCAACGATCCAATTGACAGGATGGATGACTTCCTGAACACTATAATCCCAGATAATCCCAACCAGCCATACGATATGCAGGAAGTCATCTTCAGCATTATCGACGATAGTGAATTCCTTGAAGTCCATAGGAATTATGCCAAGAATATTATCGTTGGCTTTGGACGGATGAATGGGGAATCGGTTGGAATCGTGGCAAATCAGCCCAACTTTCTGGCAGGCGTGCTAGACAGTGACGCTTCGCGGAAAGCTGCGCGATTTGTACGTTTTTGCGATGCATTCAATATTCCAATCCTCACTTTAGTAGACGTCCCCGGATTTTTACCCGGCAGCGGACAAGAGTACGCGGGAATCATCATACACGGTGCAAAGCTCATGTTTGCTTATGGAGAAGCCACGGTGCCTAAAATTACCATTAGCCTAAGAAAATCTTATGGAGGGGCGCACGATGTGATGAGCTGTAAACAATTGCGTGGTGACCTCAACTACGCATGGCCATCGGCCGAAATTGCCGTCATGGGTGCTGCCGGGGCCATTGAAATCCTGGAGGGCCGTACAATGAGTAAAATCGAGGATCCCGAAGAAAGAGCAGCGTACAAGCTTAAGAAAGAGACTGAGTATAAAGAAGAATTCGCTAATCCTTATAAAGCCGCTTCTTTTGGATACATAGATGATGTTATTGAGCCACGCAACACCAGGTTTAGGGTCATTAGAGGCCTGCAAACTTTACAGACGAAGAAAGTTACCAATCCGCCTAAGAAACACTCCAATATTCCCCTATAAAAATTGAGAAAATGAATAACAGCCCTACAAATCTTGCTGTCGAATGGTCCGAGATATGGACCATCACGGGCGTCGGTTACTCCGTGGTCTTTTTTGCCCTGGTGCTCCTGGTCTTTTTATTCCAAAGCCTCCCTAAAGTACTAAACCTTGGGGTTCGGAAAAGAATTAGGGAAGTTAGGGATCGAATGGGACCTAAGGAAGTCGAGGTGCAGGAAGAAGAAAAATATCTTTCGGGGGAAATCAGTGCCGCCATAGCGCTAAGCATAAGTCTCTACCTCAAAGAACAACATGATGAAGAAAGTGGGATCATCACTATTAAAAGAGTTGCCCGCACTTACTCACCCTGGAGCTCAAAAATATACGGAATCAACAATAATATGTAAAGGCTTTAAATAATGAAAAAGTTTGATTTTACAATAAACGGGAACAATTACTCGGTGCATGTCCAGGATTTTGATGATGACCAGGCCACCATAGAAGTCAATGGTACCGAATACAAGGTGGAAGTAAAGCAGGAGAAGAAAAAATCTGTCAAAACGCCTAAACTGGTAAGGGAGAAGGTAGTTCGGCAGCCAGGAGAAGGCCAGATTGTAAAAAAACCCACCCCAGGTGGATATTCTGTGGTAGCACCATTACCCGGAAGTATTTTTAAACTAATGGTCAAAGAAGGTGACATCGTGTCCAAAGGTGACGTACTCCTTATCCTGGAGGCCATGAAAATGGAAAACCATGTGCTGGCCGACGAGACAGGTGTGATCAGGGATTTGAGAATAAAGGAAGGAGACGCAGTACTTCAAAATGATGTTTTAATGGTCATTGCAGAACCATAAACAACATAATCAACTGAACCGAAGCATAGCTTCATAATTCAAACCCCATATTATCGTGAAAAAATTCCTCACCGTTTTAAGCATACTCGGCTTATTATATATCCTGCCTTTGGTGGCAGGCACCACCTTCGACCAGGGTGTCATCCCTGAAGGTGATAATGGTAGCGGGCTCTTACGCGGGCTCGCTCATTTTTGGGAATACACTGGTTTTGCCAATGCCACCATTGGAAACCTTTTAATGATTGCCATTGGCCTGTTCTTTATTTATCTGGCCATAAAATTCCATTATGAACCTTTGTTGTTGATCCCAATCGGGACCGGAATTCTCCTCGGAAATATCCCTTTTCAGGAAGGAATTGGCGTCGGGATATACGAATCTGGATCTGTCCTTAACTACTTATATTTTGGGGTGACCCAGGGTATTTACCCACCGTTAATCTTCCTGGGCATTGGGGCAATGACAGATTTCTCTTCGCTTATTTCCAACCCTCGGCTCATGTTGCTGGGTGCTGCTGCACAGATTGGTATTTTCGCGACCTTTGTTGGTGCAATCGCACTGGGCTTCGAAATTCATGAAGCTGGCGCCATTTCAATAATTGGGGGAGCCGACGGACCAACAGCAATTTTCGCATCGGCGAAACTCGCCCCGCAGTTGATTGGTAGTATTGCTATTGCAGCTTATTCTTACATGGCCCTTGTGCCGGTGATCCAGCCCCCAATTATGAGGTTGATGATCACCAAAAAAGAACGTTTGATACGAATGAAGCCGCCACGTGCCGTATCAAAACTGGAAAAAATCCTGTTCCCTATTATTGCCTTATTGCTGACTACATTTATTTCCCCGACTGCAATGCCACTTTTAGGAATGCTTTTCTTCGGAAATATCCTGAAAGAAAGCGGTGTGACTGATCGTTTGGCAGAAACCGCAAGGACAAAAATGATCGATATTGTAACCATTCTCCTCGGGGTAACCGTTGGCGCTTCCACCCAGGCCAACGTCTTCCTGACCTCCGGTTCAATAAAAATTTTCATGCTGGGAGCGGCATCCTTTATAGTCGCAACTGCAGGAGGTCTTCTCTTTGCTAAGATCATGAACCTCTTCCTAAGCAAAAACAATAAAATCAATCCACTTATTGGGGCGGCCGGGGTTTCGGCAGTACCAGACAGCGCAAGGGTGGTACAAATGGAAGGCATAAAAAGCGATTCATCAAACCACTTGCTCATGCACGCAATGGCGCCCAACGTGAGCGGCGTAATAGGATCTGCGGTAGCAGCCGGTATTATGATGAGCTTCCTGTCTTAGGATCCAAAAATGGCAAAATGTTGCTTGTTTATTTTGTAAAGCCTGAAAAAATTAACTTTCGTTAAAAGAAGAAAAGATGAAGGACAAATTATTCAAAGAGTTTCCAGAAGTTTCACCAGAGCAATGGAAACAACAAATTGAAGCAGACCTTAAAGGTGCTGATTACGACAAACTTTTCTATAAGTCCCTGCACGGGGTTGACGTAAAGCCATTTTATCATTCCGGTGACCTGAAAGGTAGTTTTCCTGTAAGTCCTCCTGGAAGCTGGAATGTGTGCGAAAAGATCTATGTTGATTCTGCGGAAGAGGCCAACCAGAAAAGCATATACGCGCTTGAAAAAGGCGCTGAAAGCCTCTGGTTTGTGATCCCTTCTGAAGAGATCTCATTAGAAAAACTTTTTAAGGGAATAGATCTTCAGCAAACACCGATATACATAAGTCTCGAATTTTTATCTGAAGAATACTTCCGGGAATTGCAAAATTTCCTGAAGGACAGGAGCACGCAAATATTCCTACAAATTGACATTTTAGGAAACCTCGCACGAACTGGAAACTGGTTCCATAGCGCCGAAAAAGACCATGAAATTCTAAAATCTTTGGCTTCAAGTTCTAAAGGATTCACTTCGGTTGTTGCCATTGATTCCACTTTATATCAAAATGCGGGTGCAAACATTCCGCAGGAACTGGCGTATTCGCTAGCCCATTTAAACGAATATTTGAACTATTTTGAAGAAGGCAAAGTAGCACTTGAAAATTTTCAGCCGCAGTTTCTGGTGGCTTCTGGCACCAATTATTTCTTCGAAATAGCAAAAATAAGGGCACTGCGATGGTTGTACACCACTTTGGCCAAAAAGTACAATCTGCCTGAAACCTGCCATATCCTGGCACAACCAACCAGGCGGGATAAAACCCTTTATGACTTCAACGTAAACCTGCTGCGTAGTACGACTGAAGGCATGAGCGCGGTTTTAGGAGGTGCCAATGCGGTTTACAACCCACCTTACGACAGCATTTTTCATAAAAGCAACAAATTTGGGGACAGGATCGCGCGAAACCAGTTGCTGGTAATGAAAAACGAAGCCTATTTTGACAAAGTGGCCAATGCAGCTGCCGGTACTTATTTTATCGAAAAACTTACACGGGATTTTGCCGAAGCAGCCCTCAAAATTTTCAAAGAAATAGAAAATGCCGGTGGATTTTTAAAACAGTTAAAAGAAGGTTATATTCAACAAGAAATTCAGAAAAGTGCAGAGAGGGAGCAGGAAAAATTTGACAAGGGGGAGCTCATATTGATAGGTTCCAACAAATTCGCGAACCCGCAAGATAAAATGCAGGATGAATTGGAACTGGATCCTTTCCTAAGAAATAACCCAAAAAATCCTGTAGTTGAGCCCATTTTGGAGCATCGGTTAAGTGAAAAACTGGAGCAGGAAAGACTTAAAAAGGAAAAAGCCGTTTAACCTAAAGGAAAAACAATGGAACGAAAGAATCTTCAGAATTTAGAATTACCTGAACCCCAAAAAGGGGAACAGGGACAGGACGACCTTCAGGAAAAAAACGGCAAACGTTTCTATTCCAGTAAGGATATTGAAGGAATGGAGCACCTCAATTTTGCCGCCGGGATCCCACCATATCTTCGCGGCCCCTATAGCACCATGTATGTCATTCGCCCATGGACCATTAGGCAGTACGCTGGTTTTTCAACGGCCGAAGAAAGCAACGCCTTTTACCGCCGAAATTTAGAAGCGGGTCAAAAAGGCCTTTCGGTAGCATTTGATCTTCCTACTCACCGCGGCTACGACAGTGACCACGAAAGGGTGGTAGGCGACGTTGGAAAAGCAGGTGTGGCCATTGATTCGGTGGAGGACATGAAAATCCTTTTCGATCAGATCCCGCTTGATAAAATGTCGGTTTCCATGACCATGAACGGGGCGGTGCTTCCTATCATGGCATTCTATATTGTTGCTGCAGAAGAGCAGGGCGTCAAACCCGAACTGCTTTCAGGAACGATCCAGAATGATATTCTCAAGGAATTCATGGTCCGCAACACGTATATCTATCCTCCTACCCCGTCGATGAAGATCATCTCAGACATATTTGAATATACGTCTAAAAATATGCCGAGGTTCAACAGTATCAGTATTTCCGGATATCACATGCAGGAGGCTGGGGCGACCAGTGAAATTGAACTCGCCTATACCCTTGCAGACGGACTGGAGTATATCCGGAAAGGCCTAAAAGCCGGAATGGATATCGACAGTTTTGCACCGCGTTTGTCCTTCTTTTGGGGGATTGGATTAGACCACTTCACCGAAATTGCAAAAATGCGTGCTGCCAGGATGCTTTGGGCAAAACTTGTGAAGCAGTTTAATCCTAAGAACGAAAAATCCCTTTCCTTAAGGACCCACTGCCAAACCAGCGGCTGGAGCCTCACCGAACAAGATCCTTTCAACAACGTGGCACGTACCTGTATTGAAGCTGCGGCTGCAGCTTTTGGTGGCACCCAGAGTTTGCATACCAATGCCCTGGATGAAGCCATCGCTTTGCCTACTGATTTTTCTGCCCGTATTGCCAGAAACACCCAGCTGCACTTACAACAGGAAACTGGCATCACCAAAACCGTCGATCCATGGGCTGGAAGTTATTATGTGGAAAACCTGACTAAAGAAATAGCTGAAAAAGCCTGGGATTTGATCCGGGAGGTGGAAGAGCTGGGCGGGATGACCAAAGCCATTGAAGAGGGTATCCCAAAATTAAGAATCGAGGAGGCGGCCGCCATCAAACAAGCCAGAATTGACAGCGGACAGGATGTGATCGTGGGGGTTAATAAATATCGACGCGGAAAAGAAGACCCCATTGTCACTCTGGAAGTAGACAACCAAATGGTTAGGAAGCAGCAGCTAGAGAGGCTTGAGAAAACCAGGGCCGAACGCGACAACGAAAAAGTAAGGGCCGCCCTTAAGAACCTCACCGAAACAGCAAGATCTGAAAACGGAAATTTACTGGCTTTGGCGGTGGAAGCCGCAAGGGAACGAGCTACTTTAGGGGAAATTAGCGATGCCCTGGAAGAAGTCTACGGTCGCTACAAGGCAAAAATTTTATCTTTTAACGGCGTGTATTCAAAAGAAATGAAAGACGATAAATCATTCAAAAAAGCCAGGGAAATGGCCGATCGTTTTGCGGAAAAAGAAGGTCGCAGGCCCCGAATTATGGTTGCAAAAATGGGACAGGATGGCCATGACCGCGGAGCGAAAGTAGTTTCCACCGGCTATGCCGATGTAGGTTTTGATGTGGACATTGGGCCCTTGTTCCAAACCCCGGCCGAGGCTGCAAAGCAGGCGGTGGAGAACGATGTGCATATCCTGGGGGTTTCTTCCCTTGCCGCCGGACATAAAACTCTGGTTCCACAGGTAGTTGAGGAACTCAAAAAACAGGGACGTGAGGACATCATGGTCATTGTGGGTGGAGTAATCCCGTCACAGGATTATCAATTCCTGTTTGACGCAGGTGCTGTCGCCGTTTTTGGACCGGGAACCAGGATTAGTGACACGGCAATTCAACTGCTGGAAATACTTCTTGATGAATAAAATCTTTGGCTGGTAAATTTGTCAGCCGAATTTTCTGGAATTCCTTCCAAAAATGCCATTTTTGGAAGGAATTTTTGGTATATCCCTGCAAGTCTTCCTGAAAAATAAGCTTCTTCAGCAGCACACCATTCAAAGGAATTATTGGCTGAAACAACAAAAAAACATCGAGCAGTTGTAATCCCTAGTCTCAAGATTTTAAAACTCCTGAAAATATAAAAATCTGCAGCTTTCACTGCAGATTTTTAAACGGCTCAAAGATCCTGATTATTTGGCGTCCTTCAGAAACTGTCTTAATATATATTGAAGAATACCTCCATTTATATAATAGTCAACCTCTATATCAGAATCCAGGCGGGATTTCGCTTCAAATTCTATTACTTCCCCTGTTTCTCTTTCTGCTGAAACTTTGATGATCTTACCAGGATGTAAATCTTCAGATATTCCTGCGAAGCTGAATTTTTCCTTTCCAG
>JAGXIM010000122.1 GCA_024635665.1 Salinimicrobium sp.
ATTTGGGAATGGTTAAATAGTGATTGGTTAAATAGTGATTGGTTAATTGGTTACTTGGGGATTCGGGATTCGGGATTTGGGAATGGTTAAATAGTGATTGGTTAATTAGTTACTCGGGGATTCGGAATTCGGGAATTCGGGAATTCGGGAATTCGGGAATTCGGGGATTCGGGATTCGTGAATTTGAGATTCGTGAATTTGGGATTTGGAATTTGGAATTTTCCCCGGACAACAATGTTTTGGAATTTGGAATTTGGACGTTGGAATTTAATAATTCGTAATTTTGCAAAAAACCATTTATGAAAAACCTCCTCCTTGCGAGTACTTCTACTTTACACGGCCAGGAATACCTGGAATATCTGCTTCCGGAATTAAAGAAGCACTTTTCGGGCTGTTCAGAAATATTGTTTATTCCTTATGCCCGCCCCGGCGGGATCTCCCATGATGAATATACCTCCCTGGCCGCAAAAGCCTTCAGCAAAGCAGGTTTTCAAATAAAAGGCATACATGAATACCCAAATGCTGCCCAGGCAGTCGCACAGGCAGAAGGCATCTTCACCGGTGGCGGCAATACGTTTCTTTTGGTGCAACAATTTTATGCGCATGAGCTATTGACCCCTCTCAAAGATGCGATTTTGAAAGGCACGCCATATCTTGGTACCAGCGCCGGAACTAATATCGCTGGCCTCACCATGA
Source organism: Salinimicrobium sp. (assembly GCA_024635665.1). Lineage (GTDB taxonomy): Bacteria > Bacteroidota > Bacteroidia > Flavobacteriales > Flavobacteriaceae > Salinimicrobium. The sequence goes on from JAGXIM010000122.1 coordinate 697, forward strand.
AAACTACAAACGATATGCCCATCGTATACCCGCCCAGTTTTAAAACCCTTGGGTTTGTACCTTTTAATATTAATCCACATTATTTGGATCCAGATCCCAATTCCACTCACAAAGGCGAGTCCCGGGAAACACGTATCAAAGAATTTCACCAGTTCAACACCCATCCTGTGATTGGCTTGCGCGAAGGCAGCTGGCTGGAAGTGAAAGAAAACAATACCACTCTAAAAGGGCAAAAATCGGCTCGCATTTTTGAGGCGGGCAAAGCAGCGTACGAAGTAGAACCCGAAAGCCTTCTGAATGACCTCCAATAAAGTCGAATACCAAAAAATCTTAAGTCAGATCCAGAACGAATTTTCTGACACTCCACTTTCGGGAAAAGTGGCTTCTTACATTCCTGAACTCGCCAAAGTTCCCTCAAATAAATTCGGAATGCATTTATACGATCTAGATGGTGAAAGCCATTGTTTTGGAGACAGCAACGAACGTTTTTCCATTCAGTCCATTTCCAAAGTTTTCACCCTTTCTTTGGCGATGAAAATGGTAGGCGATAAACTATGGAACCGCGTGGGCGTGGAACCTTCTGGCGATCCTTTCAATTCCCTTTCCCAACTGGAGAACGATTCTGGGATCCCGCGAAACCCTTTTATAAACGCCGGGGCTTTAGTGATCGCCGATGTTTTGGTTTCCGCATTTTCCAACCCAAAAGCCGCTTTGCTCGCCTTCCTGCATGAGATCACAGACGACAGCAGCATTGACTTTGACGAAACAGTTGCCGCTTCTGAACAAGCTGAAGGTTACCGAAATTACGCCATGGTGAATTACCTAAAATCTTTCGGAAATATTGAGAACGATGTAGAAGAGGTGCTGGATTTTTACTTTCATCAATGCGCCCTCTCCATGTCGTGCAAGGAATTGTCCCAGGCTTTTATAATCTTCGCCAACCATGGGAAAATATTGGGTTCAGACAGGGAATTCCTAACCGGGCAGCAGGTCAAAAGGATCAATGCACTTATGCAAACCTGCGGATTCTATGACGAAGCCGGGGAGTTTAGTTTCGAAGTGGGCCTACCCGGTAAAAGTGGCGTTGGCGGTGGCATCGTCGCGATCAACCCCTACTATTATGCAGTTTCGGTTTGGAGCCCGCCATTGAACCCAAAGGGAAATTCTGCCCTGGGAATGGCAGCCCTTGAAAGGCTCACCACCCTTACCGGATTTTCTATTTTTTAATCTTTTGAATGCTTCGGAAGGTTAAGTTGATGCGAGGCGTCTTTACCTTTTTAGTCTTGGGCAGGCTGTGCAACCAGTTCTTTTGGGTCTTCCCTTTCATCAATAACAGGCTCCCATTTTCAAGCACCACGGAAATTTTCTCCTTGGTCTCTTTATTTTTTAGGACAAATTTTCGCTCTGCGCCCAGGCTAAGAGAGGCGATCGCCGGATCTTTTCCCAATTCTGCTTCGGCATCTGAGTGCCAGGACATTCCTTCCCCGCCAGAATGATATAAATTCAGCAGGCAGGAATTAAACTTCAGTCCGGTTATTTCCTCCACTTTTTCCTTTAGTTCCAAAAGGGCTGGAGAAAAAATCTTTGCCTTTTTTGTCATTTTTGAATAGGTATATTCAAATTCTTCTTCTCCATACCAGGCGGTTTTACGCTTGGTGACAATCTTTTTTCCGAAGATGAGAACTTCATCCTGTTTCCACGCGATATTTTCCATCAGCCTTTGGAAAAATTGAATAGCTTCTTCTTCCCCAAGGACTTTTCCGAAGTAATAAACCTCCCCTTTTTCAGGAAGAAGGTTTTGATCATAATCAAGAGGAAAAAGAGTCATCTATTTAAAAATAAGGTGATTAAAAATTATATAAAAATTGTGAAAGCCAGTAATTCACATATTCTAATTTTTAATATTTTTAGTAGCTTTTATACTTCTATTTCCTGGAATATATGAAAAAAATTATTCCCTTCTTAATCTTTTGCTCCCTGTCGTTCTTCGGAAAAAGCCATGCCCAAACCTTTGACAGCGTTTCCTACAAAAAGATGTACAAAGAGGTGCATGAAAATCCCTTTTTTGACGACAGCCTCACAGATGCCACGAAGATTGCCGGCCTGAGCAAAGCCTGGGCCGAAGCAAAATTTAATTTTGCCAATTTCGACCTCATCCCAACTGTTAATTGGGACAGTATTTACCACGCTTACATTCCTGTTGCCCTGGCCGCAAAGACGACAAAGGAGTACTACCAGGTACTCACCCGGTTTTATACGCACCTTAACGATGGCCACACCACGGTGATGCCTCCAAAAGAACTCTGGAATGAAATGTACGCCGCCATTCCCATTCGGGCGAAACTTATGAATGGTGCGGTCGTGGTAACTAATTTATTTTATCCAATTGAAGAATATCAGCTTCTAAAACCAGGGACAATTATCACTGAGATAAATGGACAGCCGGTTCAGGAATACTCAGCAGAACATATTTCCCCCTACAGTAGCCACAGCACTCCGCAGGATTCGCTGGCCCGGCTTTACTCATTCAATTTTACGCGTGGCGCCCTGGCTGAACATCTGGACCTGGAAATTGTCACTCCTGAAGGAGAAAGAATCAGGAAAAGCTTTAAAAGAATCCCTGCTGAAGTTTTGTTTAGCTTCGGACGCGACTGGACCTACAGGAAAATCAATAACTCCACCGGCCTTTTTACCATCAATACTTTTAATGACGCTGCCCTCATTCCTTATATGGACAGCATTTTTCAAAAAACCCCGCATCCCGAGAATCTTATCATCGATCTTCGGAACAATGGCGGCGGGAACAGCAACAACGGCTTCGAATTAATTGCTTATCTCACAGATCAACCTTTTATGACAGGGAAAAACATCCTGAGGCATTACCGACCAACCATGCGCGCCTGGAACACAGAACCAGATGTTCTGGAAATTATTCAGCATGACTGGAAGCCGTATAAAGGCCACAGTTTTAAAGGAAAAGTGGTCGTGCTTAGTGGCCCCGGCACATATTCGGCGGCCGAAGATTTTTTGTCTGCATTCAAGCACCTCAAACGAGGGATCATAATTGGGGAAACCACCGGGGGCAGCACGGGTCAACCATTAATGTACCCGCTACCCTTCGGCGGCATGGGAATTGTCTGCTCCAAAAGGGATCTAATGCCAGACGGAACTGAATTTGTGGGCAAAGGAATAAAACCAGATTTTGAGGTAAAAATCCAGCTTAAAAACTTCCTGGACGGACGGGATGATGTATTGGAAGAAGCTATAGTGCGTTTAAAATGAAAGAAAAATTCATGTTTTTGATGTGGCCCCTACTGCTGCTAATAGCCTGTAATCAAAAGCCCTCAGAAGTGTTGGTACTGCCTACTCTTCATGGAGCACACGAAGTCAACCCAAACTATAGCTATGACGACCTTATGCAGCACATCAAAGATTTTTCTCCAGATGTTATTGGCATAGAGATACGCCCGGTGGATATGGAAATGCAAAGCGATAGCCTTGACCTATTCTATCCCCTGGAAATGGTACAGGTACGAAATTCCTTTCCATATATTGTTACCGGAATTGACTTTTACAGTGATGAAACAGAAGATCAAGTTGTGAACCGGAAAATGTTTACAGATACAAATACCCAACTAGGCAGGATAAAAAAATTGTCGCAGCAAATGAAGCTCGATTCCCTTTTGATCCTAAGACATGAAGAACTTGGGATTGGGAAGATCAACGAAGAGCAAATCAGGATAGCCCGAACCTATTCGGCAACCGAATTCCTGAAAGGCGAATACGACAGCCTCACCCAAAGGCAATACTGGTTGGAAGACAGCCTCTTTAAAAACACGGTTTATGAAGATTATTCCAGGCTCAACAATCGGCGGGACCTACAAATCACGAAAAATGCATTGAAATTGATCAAGAACAATCCTTCCAAAAAAGTACTCATTCTGGTGGGTGCCAATCATAGGAACCGGCTGGTGGATTCTTTAAAGAATTTTAACAGGAACGAAATAAAAATGGTCGAAAACCTGGATTTTTGACAGTCTGCTAAAAAGGCAATTCAGGCTTTCACTGCGAAGCATGAAGGTATTTTTTTACGTTAGTAATTAAGGAACCTAATCTTCTGTCTCTTCCTGTTGGCTTTTCCGCTTCATCATAATTGCAGTCCCAATTAGGAGAAAACCGAGGAAGACAGGATAGAGAGCTGAAGCAGAATTATATGCCTCAATTTCAGGAATTATGGCTGCCATTAAAATGTTAAAGATTGAGGTAATGAGCATCCCAAGAGTTCCAATCACAAAAAACGGATTTAGCTTTCTCATTCCTGTATACTTTATATTAATTCTAATTCTAATATGAAAGTAATACTTTAAATGTTAAATATTACACAATACAATAATTTAAGGAAAGTATTAACACTACTTAATGGTCTTCCAGCAGCGTTGGGTACAAAATAGCCCCATCTTTTGACAGGGCTTTGAGCAGGAGAGCAGCCTCCTTTTCACTTCGGCCACCAAGCAGGGTTCCCTTCGTCGGAGTTCATCCCGAGCTGTGACGAGGGGCTCAGGATAAACTTCTCACCCGCTCTCCCACAAAAAAAGCCCCACCTTTCGATGGGGCTTTGAGCGGGAGACCGGGTTCGAACCGGCGACATTCAGCTTGGAAGGCTGACGCTCTACCAACTGAGCTACTCCCGCATTAGCCCCGCAAATATAGATTGAAAGTTTCTATTGCTCAAAAAAAAATGCAGGATTTTTAAAAATGTCCCCCCCTTGATTTTACAACTTTCCTTTAAGGCAAATTTATGGTTTCAACAATTGTTTACTTAGTCCTTCTTTTATTTCAAAACATACTGGTCCTGGCACAGCACTTCTACAAATCTTAGCTTTAAAACTTTATTTGAAAATTGGCGCCCTCTTCAGCTATCGGATAAACTTAAAAACCTACAAGTTTTCCTCCTCTAAAATCTTGTTAAATGCCGGTGGCATACCCCATTTTTCTGCGAAATTAATCCTATTTTTAGCTTTTGAAACTCTTAAAACACGAAATGGAAAATAAAAATAAAGCCGGTAAACTTCAGGATCAAATCGACCGCTCCCTATTAAATGAACGCAAAATATTCTTGTGGGGACAGGTAGATGACAAAACCGCCAAGCATATTATTGAAAGGATGTTTTATCTGGACTCTATCGGAAATGATGAAATACAATTTTATTTAAACAGTCCAGGCGGCTATGTCACCTCGGGATTTTCGATTTATGACACCATGCTTTCTCTTAAAAGCCCTGTTTCCACTATTTGTACGGGACTTTCGGCTTCCATGGCTTCGATCTTGCTTTCGGCCGGGACAAAAGGCCGAAGGTTTATCCAGCCACACGCAAAAGTGATGATCCACCAGCCCAGTGGAGGCGCACAGGGACAGGCATCCAATATTGAGATCCAGGCAGCCGAAATCCTCAAAATAAAAGACCAGAGTGCGAAAATTCTGGCCGAGAATTGCAACCAGCCTTATGACCGAATCATCAAAGATTTTAACCGGGATTACTGGATGGATGCTCCAGAATCTGTAAAATACGGAATTGTAGACGAAGTCCTTAAAAAGTAAGTACTATGGAGCACAAAATTCAGCAAAAAGAAACAGAAGGAAAAGGTATGTTCTACATCGAAATAGATGGCGACATCGTGGCAGAACTCACCTATACCCTCAAAAACAACAATGTAATGACCCTGGACCACACCGAAACCGAACCGGAGATGACCGGGAAAGGATTGGCCAGTAGCCTGGTGAAGCACAGTGTGGATTTCGCGCGGAAAAACAAACTCAAAGTCGATCCCTTATGCCGCTATGCCGCTAAAGAATTTGAGAGGCATGAAGAATACCAGGAGGTAAAAGCTGCAGAAACAGAATAAGGTTTTGTCCAAAAATACCGGGGACACTGTCCCCAAAATCTTCAAAATAGCAGCCGGGGAAACCTACAAAATCCGACGGCCGGTATTAAGGCCGGGAAGACCTCCCGAAGAATGCCTTTTTGAAGGAGATGACCGGGCTTCCACCCTGCACCTGGGAATCTTTCTTGAGAAAGATCTTGCCGGGGTGGCAAGTTTTATGAATAACAAGAATCCTTTGTTCGAGGATGCTGTGCAATTCCAGCTTCGGGGAATGGCGGTCCTGCCACAATATCAACATCAAAACTTAGGAAGGGAACTTTTGTTGGAGGGAGAAAACCTTCTAAAAAGGCAATTTCAGTCGCCTTTACTTTGGTTCAATGCCCGTGAATCGGCGGTTGGGTTCTATGCAAAGTACGGATATCAGACTAAAGGAGATTTTTTCATGGTCCCTAACGTTTGTATGCACGTAGTGATGTTCAAAAACCTGTAAACAAACAGGAAAAATCTAAGAAATATTGTGAAAAATCTCATAACACTCCTTTTTCTAGGCCTTTTTCTCCATTCCTGTGGGAATGCTGACAAAAGATTAGATGCAGGGGAAATTGAAGATCAAAAAACAGTAATTTCAGAAGAAACCCCGGAAGAAAAACCAAAAGAATCTGATTATTCTATTAAACTTAAAACTACTTCCGAAAAGATCCAATCTGCATTAACAAAAATAAATTCCGAAAATGCCCTTTTTGAGAGGGAAGCACTGGAGGAATTCTATAGTTCCAGAAATTATTCACCAGCCTGGACGGATGCCGATGATCTGGATTCTTTTTACAGGGAAGTCAAAAATGCCGAAAAAGAAGGACTTTCTTTTACAGATTACCACGGAGAAAAATTGGAGGAACTAACAGCTGGAAAAAAATCCTTACAGGGAACAGAAGCGGCCTCACTGGATATTTATTTGACCGATGCATTTCTCGCCTACGCGCGCGACCTTTGGACTGGAAAACTGGATCCGCGCGAATTGCACGGTTTGTGGGGCGTTTCCAGGAAAGATCAAAATTTTGGGCAATTGCTTCAGGACAGCGTTGAAAATAATGAAATCGCCTCCATACTTGAAGGATTAAAGCCTTCGCATGAAGTTTATTCCCAGCTCAAAAAAAGCCTTCAGGAATACAAAAAGCTGAAGAAAAATGAGCCCATCAGGGAAAAGATCAGCGAAGGAAAATTGATAAAATCAGGAGAAAAAGATAAACGCCTTCCTCTAATTACGAAAATCCTGCGAGATTTGGGACAGCTTACAGTTTCCGAAAATTTTAATGATAGTATATATTCCGAAGAACTTCAAGCGGCCATTAAAGAATTCCAGAAAGCTAAAGGTTTGCAGGTGGACGGGATCATTGGGAATTCAACGATCGCAGAACTGAACGTGACCCACAAGCAACGTTACAAACAAATTCTTGCAAACCTCGAGAGGTGGCGCTGGTATCCGCGGGATCTTGGTGATCATTATATCCTTATCAACATCCCAGATTTTAAACTTGCCGTTGTAAGGAATGGTGTCACTGTGAAGGAACATAATATAATTGTGGGGACAAGGGCGCGGCCAACTCCTGTTTTTACAGACACGTTGCAATATATTGTCATAAACCCAGAATGGCACATTCCACCCACCATTAAGACGCAGGACGTTATTCCAAAGGCTTCGCAAGATCCTTCTTACCTAAGAAGCCACAATATGAGGGTAATTGGCCGTGATGGTGAAACAATAGATCCCAGCACGATTGACTGGTCTTCGAAAGAGGTGAGCTCATACAATTTTGTGCAGAATGCAGGGCCTTCCAACCCGCTGGGCCGGGTAAAAATAATCTATCCGAACGATTTTCTAATCTACTTACACGACACGCCAGCCCAGGCTTTATTCAGCCAAAATCAACGGGCAGAAAGTTCTGGTTGTGTACGGGTAGAAAATGCATTGGACTTATCTGCTTATGTTTTGGAAAATCAGGAAGAATGGAACCAGCAGCGGATAGAAGAGACGATAGCGACCGGCAAAACGGTCCAGGTAAAAATCGACCAGCCCATCCAGGTCCATCATTTTTACTGGACTGCCTGGCGGGCAGTTGGGAAACCTGTTTTTGTAAATGATTTGTACGATCTGGATCGGAAAATATACACCAGATTGCAAGAAAATTAGACCGCCTGAGCGTTCAAATATGTGGATTTCTGGAGGTAATTTTTGTCTTCGGAATAAATAAATAATCCAGACTTACCTTTAATTGTATTGATGATTTCCTTTGAAAGTTTTGCAGGAACTGCCGGGCAGCCCAAGCTTCTTCCCAACCTTCCTAGACGGTCAATAAAATTTTTGGTAGCATAATCTGCCCCATGGATCACCACGTACCGCTCACGCGCTTTGGAGTTGAAACCTTCTTCCATCCCATCAATAAAAAGCGAAAGTCCGTTTTTTCCGTAGTAGGTTTCGGCAGTCACATAGAAACCAAGGGAACTCTGAAAGGAATTGGGTGTATTTGAAAATTTGGTCGCTTTATTGCCTCCGGTATTTTTTCCATGGGAAACGTAGGTGTTAAAAAGCACTTTTTGAGTAGTCATATCCAGAATCCACATTCTTTTCGCGGTGGACGGAAGGCTGAAATCAACTATTGTCAAGATTTCGTTTTCAATTTTATTTTCCTCTTTTAGCTTGTCATATCCGGTCATTCCGTTAGAAAAAGCTATCAGGGAAGGCATCGTAGTATTTACTGAAGCAAAAGAAGTGTAAAGTTGCTCCATTTCAATTTTGGCTGATAATTCGGGTGCTATTTTAATGGTTTTGCTGCTTAATTTTTCAGCAGAAAGAGCTGTGGTCGCAGTAGATTCGTGGCTTGTGAAGGCGAAAGAGGCAATAACAATAGCTGCCAGGATTATCATTTTGTTAATCATACGGTTTTGTTAAATTTTGTTAGTTGCCAATTACAACCCAAAGTTCATACCAAAAGGAAAAACAAGAGAATTAATTCAGTAAAGGTGAGGCTTTTAACACCTACAAATATCTTACTCTTAAACCTCCAAATTAAAAAAATATTGCAACAAAACCGAATTTTTATGTTAAAATTTCTAAAACCACAAAAAGCAGGTTCCCCTCTAAAATTGTAAAAAGATTATCCAGCACCTACAAGTCTTAAATCAGAGATTTCTTATCTTTACTCAAATTATTTTTACATGGAAAAAAAGACAATTTTGATGATCCTCGACGGTTGGGGAATCAATGAAAATATAGAAGTCTCGGCCGTTGCACAGGCAAATACTCCTTTTATAGATTCCTTATTTGAAAAATACCCCCATAGCCAGCTAAGGACCGATGGCATGAACGTTGGGCTGCCCGATGGCCAAATGGGAAATAGTGAAGTTGGCCATATGAATCTGGGTGCCGGCCGCGTGGTCTATCAAGACCTGGCCAAGATAAACCTTGCAGTTGATAACAAAACCCTGGGGAAAGAACCCATCCTGCAACAAGCTTTTGATTACGCAAAACAACACAACAAACCCGTACATTTTATAGGTCTTGTGAGTGATGGCGGCGTGCATTCGCACATCAAACACCTTAAAGGGTTACTCACGGCCGCAGAAGAGTTCGGCATTCAAGAAAAATTCGTCCACGCATTCACAGATGGCCGGGATGTAGATCCATATTCCGGAAAAGGTTTCATTGAAGACCTGCAAGGTCACCTGGAACTAAGCAATACCAAACTAGCCTCCATTATTGGTCGTTATTACGCAATGGACCGGGACAAACGTTGGGAACGAACAAAACTGGCTTATGATCTTATCGTCAATGGAAAGGGTGAAAAAAGCAGTGATCCCCTTCAAGCTGTTCAAAAGAGCTATGACAACGAAGTTTCAGATGAATTCATCAAGCCTATTGTCATGACCGATTCCAATGGAAATCCAGTTGCCACTTTGAATAAAGAAGACGTGGTAATCTTCTTCAATTTTAGGACAGATCGAGGCAGACAGCTTACAGAAGCCCTGTCCCAGAAGGATTTTCCAGATTATGACATGAAAAACCTGCCCTTGTACTACGTCACTATGACCCGGTATGACGAACGGTTCCAAAACATCCATGTTGTATTCAAAAAGGATGACATAAAAGCCACTTTAGGAGAGGTTTTGGAGCATACTGGCAAGAGCCAAATACGGATTGCCGAGACCGAAAAATATCCACACGTGACATTTTTCTTTTCTGGCGGAAGGGAAAAACCTTTTAAAGGGGAACGAAGAATTATGGTGAATTCCCCGAAAGTCGCCACTTATGATTTGCAGCCAGAAATGAGCGCCTTTGAAGTGAGGGACAAAATAGTGCCCGAAATTAAAGGTAAATCAGCAGATTTTATCTGCCTTAATTTTGCCAATCCTGATATGGTTGGGCACACCGGAGTTTTTGAAGCTGCTGTAAAAGCTTGCGAAACGGTAGACCAATGTGCTAAAGACGTGATAGAAGCCGCGGTGGAAAACGATTATTCGGTGCTGGTGATTGCCGATCACGGGAACAGTGAGCTCATGATCAATCCCGACGGAAGTGCCAATACCGCCCACACAACCCTCCCCGTCCCTTTTGTTTTGGTGGACAAGGATATCAAATCTGTAAGGGATGGGAAATTAGGCGACATTGCGCCCACCATTCTGAAATTAATGGGAGTGGAACAACCCGAACTAATGACCCAAAAATCCCTTTTTTAAGATGAAATTTTTATTGTACATAAGCATATTCGCTTCTGCCCTTAATTGTGGAAGCCCCGCGGAAGATAAGGCTACCACTTCAGAAACTTCTACTCCGGCAATTGAACAGGAAGTGGAGCAACAAAATGATGTACTGGTTGGGAGCATCCAAAAGCAAGATTTAATTAAGGCACCACATGCAACCTGGTTCGACCCTATGTACCAGTCGTATGAGCCAGGAACCGATGCCCTCGAGACGATCAAAGAAAATATCAATGACTATGAAATTAAAGTGTTCATGGGAACCTGGTGTAGCGACAGTAAACGGGAGATCCCTAAGTTATACAAACTCCTCGAGCTTAGCGACTATGACATGGACAAGCTGGAAATGCAGGCTGTGAGGCTTGATAAGACGTTGCCCAACGACCTGCAGGAAGAATATGACGTGCATTATGTACCGACGGTCATTTTCTATAAAGATGGCGAGGAAACCGGCAGGTTTGTGGAGTATCCCCAGGAAGAATTCGAAGAAGACATTGCAAAAATAGTTTCAGGACAGGATTATAAACACTCGTACGAGTAAACCTTTTTTCGCCCTTTTTCAAAACGGAAAAACATAAATCCTATGATTCTTATTACTTTTGTGCTATGCCAAAACTATTGACAATAGCCGTGGATTTTGATGGAACAATGGTAGAAAACCGCTACCCGGAAATAGGGAAACCTATTCTCTTTGCCTTTGAATCGTTGAAGAAACTCCAGGAGGAAGGCCACCAAATAATCCTGTGGACCTATCGCTGTGGCCCGAAATTAGAGGAAGCAGTCCGGTATTGCGAGAGCAAAGGAATAAAGTTCTATGCCGTTAACAAAAGTTATCCCGAAGAAAAACACGATCCTACGATAAGCAGGAAAATCCTTGCAGACCATTTTATCGATGACCGTAACATCAATGGCTTGCCACCCTGGGGAGAGATATACCATCAATTGACGAATTCGAAAGCCGAAAAAAAACTTCCGAAGAAGAAAAAAGGATTTCTAAAAATATTTAAGAAATAAAAATGATCATACCAAAGACAAGGGAAGAAATTGAGCTAATGAGGGAAAGTGCACTAATTGTGTCCAAAACCCTTGGGATGTTGGCTTCTGAAGTCAAACCTGGCGTAAGCACGCTGCACCTGGACAAACTGGCCGAAGAATTCATCAGGGACCACGGCGCAGAACCCGGTTTTCTGGGAATGTACGATTTCCCCAATTCCTTGTGTATGAGTCCGAACGCCCAGGTTGTACATGGTATCCCTAATGAAAATCCGATGGAGGAAGGCGATATCATTTCCATCGACTGCGGCGCGAAAAAGAACGGCTTTTATGGAGACCATGCATACACTTTTGCAGTGGGGGAAATAGATCCTGAAACCAAGAAGTTGTTGCAGGTCACGAAAGAATCCCTTTATGTTGGAATTCGGGAATTTAAGGCGGGCAATCGCGTGGGAGATGTAGGCTTTGCCATTCAGCAATACACAGAAAAACATGGATTTGGCGTCGTACGGGAACTGGTGGGGCATGGTTTGGGTGCCAAGATGCATGAAGATCCCGAAATGCCCAACTACGGAAGAAGAGGGCGTGGCAAGAAATTCATCGAAGGAATGGTGGTCGCGATCGAACCAATGATTAACGCCGGCACACACAAGATAAAACAGTTAAAAGATGGCTGGACGATCCTAACAGCCGACAACCGGCCGAGTGCACATTTTGAACATGATGTCGCACTTATTGAAGGAAAACCAGAACTTTTGTCAACTTTTCACTACATTTATGAAGCCCTTGGTATTACCAGCGATGAAGAAGCTGAGTTCAGGGCCCAAACCATAAACTTCCATGATTAAAAGTTTTCGACAGGAGCAGTGGATCCCTTATCACAAAGAGACCTGGCAGGATCGTTTTAGGTACGAAGTTTCCAACTATGGCCGAATTGTGAGTTACGTTAAAAACCCACAAGGAGAGTTGCTCAAAGGAGGCAAATCCCAGGGATTCCTCACTTTTGTTGCAAATTTGAAAAACGGAAAAAAACAGGCTTGTTACGTTCATCGTGTCGTGGCAGAATTATTTCTTCCGAAAAAGGAAGGTGATAAATTTGTGATTCACAAGAACTATATTAAAACTGAAAACACGGTAAACAACCTGGCCTGGGCAACCAAAGAAGAATGGGTTGCGCACCAGCAGGAGAATCCTCAAGTAAAAGAGAATAAAGTGAAGCGCCGAAAGGGCACTATAAAATGCTATTCTAAGCTCACTTATGCACAAGCAACCATTTTAAAGAAGAAGTTGCTTGACCCCAACCGAAAAACCCGCATTCGGGTACTCGCCAAACAATTTGGGGTTTCCGAAATGCAACTCTACCGCATTAAATCGGGGGAAAATTGGGGCGACATCAAAGTATGATCAAAACTGCCTTTAAATTCATTCTGAACAAGGTCCCACGCCCACTCCTCATTAGATTAAGTTATGTGGTAAGGCCATTTCTACTTGTGGCGCTGCGCGGCAATAAATTCACCGATCCTATTGACGGCAAAAGTTTCTCAAAATTCCTGCCCTACGGCTACGAGAACCAGCGGGAAAATGTATTATCCCCCTCTACTCTTTCCCTGGAGCGGCACAGGCTGCTGTGGCTTTACCTGAAAGATTATACCGATTTTTTCACTGCGCCCCACAAAGTGCTACATTTTGCCCCGGAACAAGCCTTTTACAAAAGGTTCAGAAATCTGAAAAATCTGAATTACACCACAACCGATCTAAATTCCCCTTTGGCCGATGTAAAAGCAGATATTTGCAAGCTTCCTTTTTCAGATAATTCTTTCGACTTTATTTTGTGTAACCATGTCCTGGAACATATACCCGATGATGAAAAAGCCATGAGGGAATTATTTAGGATCCTGCAACCCGGCGGCACAGCCATCCTACAAATCCCACAGGACCTGAACCGGGAAAAAACATTTGAAGATGATTCCATCAGCGATCCTGCAGAGCGGGCGAAAATCTTTGGACAGTACGATCACGTGCGGGTTTATGGCAGAGATTATTTTGATAAGCTGCGAAGTGTAGGTTTTAAGGTAAAAGAAGTGGATTTAACCTCACAATTAGATCCTGAAGTTGTGGACAGATATCGTTTGGCCAAAGGGGAAATCATTCCTGTGGCAAGAAAATAAACGCAGTATTTAAAGATCGATCATCAATTCTTCAAAGCCCTGTGTGGTGAATTCTTTGATACCTCCGTCCTCCCCGGCGTAAATCAGGAAAACGTCCAGCTCATCAACGTCCTTAAGCACCCTCACAGATCGCTCATATCCCATGGCCATGAAAGCAGTCGCCCAGGCATCGGCAAGGGCACAATTTTCGGCTAAAACAGTTGCGCTTAGCACATCACTTTTTTCTGCAAAGCCTGTCAAAGGATTTATGGTGTGGACAAATAATTGACCAGTTTCAGGATCTATCCGGTTTTTTCTATAGTTCCCCGAAGTGGCCATGCCTCTGTCTATAAGTTGCACCGCAGCTGTGGTGGTTCGTTCCACCCCCTGGTTCGGATCGTCGATCCCGATTATCCACGTTGCATCTTTATTGATATTCATTCCTTGAGCTAATAATTCGCCACCCAATTCTATAAGGTAGTTTTCAATGCCCAAAGAATTCAGGTAATGACCAATAAGATCTATGGTATATCCTTTGGCGATAGCATTGAAGTCCAGGTAAATTCCTGGCCGCTGCTTCGTAATCGTTCCTTCTTTCGAAATTTTCACTTTTTCCAGGCCTACGAATTGCAACAGGGAATCTACACGGGCAGAATCTGCTTCCAAAATGCCCTTTTCGGGACCGAAGCCATATAAGTTGACCAGGTTCCCCACAGTAGGATCAAAGTAGCCGCCACTCTTCTCATGCACCTCCTGTGACCATGCAAACACCTTCAGGAACAGTGTGTCAACTTTGACTGTGGTATCGCCCTCATTGAGTTGTGAAATATCTGAAGTCTCCCGATAGGTACTCATGGACTGATTTACCCTCTCAAAAATGGAATCCAGCGGACGTTTTAGCTTGTAATCATCTACCGAATAGTAGGTGATCTCGTATGTAGTCCCCAGGGCTTCCCCTCCTATTGACCTTTTATCGATATTGTTGCAGGAACCAAGAAATAGTATAACCGTAATAATCCCCAAAAACCTTCTCATCTATATTTCGATTAGTCCGTTATAATTGACCACATAGTCTTCTGAACTGTTCACCGGCAAGTTATAATCCTTAGAATTGGCGAGGCCAACCCCTGCATAAAAGGTCTTTGCCTCAAATTTTTTTGCATGCTGTTTGATCGTCTCCAAAAAGATCATATCGAACTCTTTGGGGTCATGTGGATATTCGATTGCCCGCACAATTACAAAATGAATCTTTTTATTTTTGAGGGTAACAAATTGGGGATCTTTTTGAAATTCGCTGTTAACACCAAGAAATTCATAGTCCTGCTTTTCGAGATCTTCGCCCACAATGTTCATCGCAAGGTTATGCAGTTCCTGATCTGTAAGTTCTGGCATAAAACAAATTTACATTTTATTTGCCATTTTAGAATAGCTAAAGATTAAAACGCTTCTGAAATATTCAGCAAAAAAACAGCCGTCGATGGACAGCTGTTTTTGTAATTATTTAATTCAGGAAAATTATCCCCCAAAGTCATCAAATCTTACATTCTCTGGTGGCACTCCGAAATCTTCGGTCATCTTTTCGACCGCCTTGTTCATTAAAGGAGGTCCACAGAAATAGTATTCAATATCTTCCGGTTCGTCGTGGTGGTTCAGGTAATTGTCGATTACCACCTGGTGGATAAATCCTACGAAGCCGTCTCCTTCTCCTTCAATTCCTTCTTTGACCTTCCAGTTGTCTTCTTCCAAAGGTTCAGAAAGCGCTACATAAAATTTAAAATTAGGGAAGTCTTTTTCCAAAGCTCTAAAATGATCCACATAAAACAATTCCCTTTTTGAACGTCCTCCATACCAGTAAGTAACTTTCCTTCCGGTTTTTAGGGTTCTGAACAGGTGATATAAGTGAGAACGCATAGGTGCCATTCCGGCGCCACCACCTACGTATAACATTTCGGCGTCACTGTGGTTGATAAAGAATTCTCCATAAGGACCTGAAATGATCACTTTATCCCCTTTTTTCTGATTAAAAATAAAGGAAGACGCAATCCCGGGATTTACTGCCATCCAATCATTCTTTGCCCGGTCCCATGGCGGTGTAGCCACACGAACGTTCAGCATGACCCTTCTTCCCTCGGCAGGGTAGGAAGCCATGGAATAAGCACGTTCAACAGTTTCGGTATTCTTCATTACAAGCGGCCATAATCCAAAATTGTCCCACTCTTTTTTAAATTTATCTGGTTCGCCTCGATGTTCTTCAGGGTGTGCTTCGATGTCCATGTCCTCATATTTCACCTCGCACTTCGGAATTTCAATTTGGATATACCCTCCTGCTTTGTAGTCCATATCTTCAGGAATTTCAACCACAAATTCCTTAATAAATGATGCCACATTGTAGTTGCTCACTACCGTAGCTTCCCATTTTTTGATTCCGAAAACTTCTTCAGGAATCTTGATTTTCATGTCCTGCTTTACTTTCACCTGGCACGCAAGACGCCAGCCATCGGCGATTTCTTTTCTTGTAAAGTTAGGTTCTTCAGTAGGTAAAATACTTCCCCCACCTTCAGAAACTATACATTCACATTGCATACAGGTTCCCCCTCCCCCACAGGCTGAAGGAAGAAAAATTTTCTCTGAACTAAGGGTGGATAAGAGAGTTCCGCCGGAGCTAACCTCAATATCCTTCTTTGTGTTTACGTTAATATTAACCGGTCCAGAAGGCACCAACTTAGCCTTGGCACCCAACAGTATCGCCACCAATAATAAAATTAGGACTAGAAATACAATTACACTTGCTATAATAACCTCCATAACTCTTTTCTTCTAAATTTTAATTCCCATAAAACTCATGAACCCCAGGGCCATCAATCCAGTAATGATAAATGTGATCCCGAGCCCTTTCAAAGGTGCAGGTACATTTGAATAGGCAATCTTCTCACGAATGGCCGCAATTCCCAGGATCGCAAGGAACCAGCCAATCCCACTCCCCAACCCATAGGTAAAGGCTTCGCTAATCCCACTAAAATCTTTTTGTTGCATAAAAAGTGCCCCTCCCAAAATGGCGCAGTTCACTGCGATCAAAGGAAGGAAAATCCCCAGTGCCCCGTAAAGTGCCGGTGCAAATTTCTCCACAATCATTTCCACCAATTGTACCATCGCAGCAATTACCGCAATGAACATTATGAAACTAAGGAAACTAAGATCAATGGTCGCATAATCTTCACTAATCCAGGCCAAAGCCCCGGGTTGCAAAAGGTACCGATCCAGTAAAAAGTTGATTGGTACAGTAATAGACAGGACAAAAATAACAGCTGCCCCTAATCCAACTCCGGTTTTCACCGTTTTTGATACTGCCAGGTAAGAACACATTCCAAGAAAATATGCGAAAATCATATTTTCAATGAAGATGCTTCGTACGAATAAATTTATATAATCCATAGTTGAATTTTTTGGTTGTTATAGATTAGTCTTCGATTAATTTGCGGTTCCTGGAACGTTGTACCCAAATAAGGATCCCTACCACAATAAGTGCCATTGGGGATAACAACATCAACCCGTTGTTCTCATATCCAAATGCATACAAGCCGGTTGATTCAGCCAGGGTCGCAGCTTTATGCCCGAGGACTTCATAGCCGAACAATTTTCCAGCTCCCAAAAGTTCCCTGATAAAGGCAACAATTATAAGGATGAGGCCATATCCTGCTGCATTCCCAATTCCGTCAAGGAAAGATTTGTAAACCCCGTGCCCAAGGGCAAATGCTTCCAAACGTCCCATTATGATACAGTTGGTAATGATCAATCCAATAAAGACAGATAGCTGCTTACTCACATCGTATGCATACGCCTTCAGGATCTGGTCAACCAGCGCAACCAGCGAAGCTACCACTATAAGCTGAACGATGATACGAATCCTGTTTGGGATTAGGTTCCTCAAAGCTGATATGATCATGTTACTAAAGGCCATTACCGCTACCACTGCGATTGCCATTACAATAGCAGGTTCCAGTTGCACAGTGATCGCCAAAGCCGAACAAATACCAAGTACCTGCACAGTAATTGGGTTTTCGTCGTTCAACGGGTCTGAAAGAAGCTTCCTGTTATCTTTGGACAGGAAGTGCTCCCTTTCTTCAGAATTTGAAAGGAACAAAACCATTGCGTCCTTTTTGGCTTCTTTTTCTTTTTGCTTTACCTCAGCAGATTGCTCAGGTGAGTTCTTTATTTCCTTTGCCATAATTTCTTAATTATTTGCAACTTCAACACTTGTTTTGCTTTTAAAGTAAGGCAGATAATGAAGCAACCTTTCAGAAATCATATCCGATACACCGTCCCCGGTAATAGTCGCCCCCGAAATTGCATCTACTTTATTGTCGTCCTTGGTTGTGCTGGTGCCTTTAACAACAGAGACCCCTATAAGCTCCCCATTTTCATCAAAGATCTTCTCGTCGTCGAAACGATGCCTAAACCATTCCTGGGTAATCTCTGCACCAAGCCCGGGAGTTTCCCCAAGGTGGTCGAAAACCACTCCTTTAATAGTGTTCACATCATCTTTAAGTGCTATATATCCAAAAATGGCATTCCAAAGGCCTGCTCCCCTTAAAGGAATAACATAATAAGTTTCCCCTTCAACCTCTGCGATATACAAAGGAAAGTTTTGTTTCTCAGGATCCTTTTTCAGCTCCTTGGCAAGATCAACCTGAAATGCATTGATACCTTCTTGGACCTTTCCTTCATTGTTTAGCACAAGCTGTTCCTTGATATTCTCATCAAAAAGGGCTTCAGCTTCCGATCTTTCTACCTGCACACCTACAGTCGCCAGGATGTTCTGCATTTTTTCCTGCCGCATGTTCTCATATTGCAAAGGCTGCAGCGAAGTGGCCGCGAAAGCCAGCACCACTCCTACCACAATTACCATAATAATGGCAAAGATGAAGGTGTACGAGTTGGTGTTCGTCTTATTTACTGATTTTTCTTCCATAACTAAACTACAGTTTTAACTTGTGGGTTAATACCTTCTTTTTTCCTTTTCACCCTGCGTTTAATATTAGCTGATATTACATAGTGGTCTATGGTTGGCGCAAAAACGTTCATCAATAGGATTGCCAGCATCACCCCTTCTGGATAGGCCGGGTTGAACACCCTGATCATGACCGACAAGAAACCGATCAAAAAGCCGTAAATCCATTTTCCTTTTGTCGTTTGTGAAGCCGAAACAGGATCGGTCGCCATATAGACAATACCAAACATCAAACCTCCAACAAGAAGGTGGTTGTACCATGGGAAGTTGGTAAGCATATTGCCTTCAACCCCTAATGCCGGAAGTGCATTAAAAATTAAGCCCATCACAACAGCTCCAATCAAAGAGCTCAATATGATTCGCCAGCTCCCCACTTTTGTAAGGATAAGGAATAAAGCTCCCAAAATGATCAATGCTGCTGAAGTTTCAGAAACAGATCCAGGGATCACGCCCATAAACATGTCCATTGTCTCGTAAGAAATTTCCTGGCCGGCAGCAAGGGAACCTAAAATAGTCTCTCCCGAAACCGCATCCAAATCTGAAGCGTTCATTACCCAAACGCCGTTCCCAGACATATAAGTAGGATACGCAAAAAAGGCAAAAGCACGCGCTGTTAAGGCGGGGTTCAGGATATTCATTCCGGTGCCTCCAAAGGCTTCTTTTCCTATAATAACGGCGAACACTACAGAAATTGCCAGCATCCAAAGTGGCAGTCCAACCGGCATGATCATAGGGATCAAGAGCCCAGTCACCAGATAGCCCTCGTTTACATCGTGTCCCCTAAAAATAGCAAAGGCGAACTCAATTCCAAGTCCAACAGCGTAGGAAACCACGATCATTGGAAGGATCTCCATAGCCCCATGCCCAAAAGCTTCCCAAAAGTCCACTTCTGGCTGCACTTGTTTTAGGTATTGATAGCCTGTGTTCCACATACTAAACAGCAAAACAGGCAAAAGCGCAAGCACTACAGTAATCATCACCCTTTTCAAATCTACCGCATCCCGTATGTGGGCACCCTTGCGGGTCGTGTGGTTGGGAGTGAATAGAAAAGTATCAATGGCATTGTAGGCCGGTGAATACTTCTCCAGTTTTTCCCCTTTTGCAAAGGGTTTTTTAAACTTATCTAATTTTTGTCTAATCCATTCCATAGTTGAAAATTTATCCTACTTCGGTGATCATTAAATCCAATCCCAATCTAATTATTTCCTGTATCTCAATTTTTGAAGTGTTCACGTACTCCACCAGAGCAAAATCTTCGGGGGCTACTTCATAGATCCCCAGATTTTCCATTTTTTCAATATCGGCGGCCATACAAGCTTTCACCAATTGCATTGGATAAATGTCCATTGGCATTACTTCTTCCATTTCCCCGGTCACCACAAATGCGCGTTCTTCCCCATGCAGGTTTGTGTTGACTTCATATTTTTTCTTCGGAAAAAGCCAGCTTAAAGAAGTGCGCGAATTCGAAGGGATATTGTTGTAGGTAAAAGGCATCCAACCAAACACCCTGTATTTGTTCCCCTCGGGGATCAAAGTCAATTCATTGGGGAAAAATCCAAGATACTGTCCGTTGCCAATCTTGGTTCCTGTAAGCACATCGCCCGAGATGATCCGTACCTGGTCGTCATCCACTTTTCCAATCAAATCGGAAACGTTGGCTCCAATTTTTGTACGGAAGTATTTGCGGTCTTTTGCTTCCGACCCAGTAACTGCCACCGTACGTTGTGCATTGTATTTCCCGGTAAGAAGAAGCTCCCCAATAATAGCAACATCTTCTGGCTTCACTGTCCATACAAATTCGCCCATGTTGATAGGATCGACCTTATGGATTTGCACGCCCACATTAGCTGCGGGGTGTGGCCCGGAAACCTGGTGGATTTCGGCATTTTTGAGACCTTTAAAAGCTTCTCCCTTTCCTTTGGCGATGGAAACATGTACCTTTCCCGGCGTTAGGTTTGAAAGCGCGTTGATCCCGGCCTGGAAAGCGTCCATTTTGTCCTGCAGGATGAATTCAACATCTGCTGACAGGGGCGCGGTGTTCATGGCCGAAACAAAAATGGCTTTTGGCGTGTCTTTTGGATCTGCAATAATATCGTAAGGTCGTTGGTTTATAAAAGCCCAGCAACCACTCTCAAGCAATCTTTCCTTCAGCACTTCTACATCTGATGATGGATCAAGTTTCCCGAATTCCCTGAAGCTATCATTGGCATCTGCCTCCACAATAACCTCCATAATACGCCTTTTTTCACCACGTTTAATTTCCAAAAGTGTTCCACTAACGGGAGAGGTAAAGCGGATTTCAGGGGTGTACTTTGAGAAGAAAAGTTCGTCTCCTGCCTGTACTTTAGCCCCTTCCTTAAGCACCATTTTTGGCATTACGGCATGAAAATCTGGCGGCTTGATTGCATACGTTTTAGAACGGGGCGCATCAACCACGGTTTTTTCTGCTTCCCCTTTTAATCGTAAGGTTAGCCCTCTTTTAATTCTAATGTCGTTTGACATAAGTTCGAGTGTTAAATTTCATTTAAAATCGGGCAAATTTACTCATTTTACAACCAGACTTCCCAATTATTCGCAGGATTATTTCCTCTTACATTTGTTAAATCGGCCAAATCCTGATTGTAATCAGTTTTTTGGTATCTTTATTTTTTCTTTTACCCATGAAGACAACCTTTAGCATCCTTTTACTGCTTCTTCCGCAATGGTTTCTAGCACAAGCCGTGGCCATACCTTCACCCAATTATATTCGTACGGTGATCTTCAATGATGGCAGCGGCCATACCGGGACTCCCATTATTCAACTCGGCCAGCCACTAGTCCTCGAATTTGATGATATTATTGGGGATGAAGCCAATTATTATTACACCATTGAACATTTCAACTACGATTGGACGCCGTCGCAGCTCGTCAAATCTGAATACCTCGAAGGCTTCGACAATGTAAGGATAAACAATTATCAAAATTCTTACAACACCCTTCAGCTTTATTCACATTACGAATTAAAAATCCCAAACGAAGATACTGAAGCATTGCTTGTTAGTGGCAATTATATGCTGAATATTTTTAACGAGGAAAAGGAGCTGGTTTTCTCCAGGAAATTCATGATTTATGAACCACTCGCCCAGGTAAGTGTCGTAGTGCGAAAGTCAAGGGAAGTAAAGCTCATCCACTCCCGACAGGTGGTGAATTTCGAAGTGAATTCCTCCGACTTTATTATCAGGAATCCGCAGGAATCGGTGTGGGCGGTGATCCTTCAGAATGAAAACCTGAAGACCGGAATTTATAATATCAAACCACAATACAACATAGGTAACACGCTTATCTACAAATACGACCAGCTGACATCTTTTTGGGCGGGAAATGAATACCTTAATTTCGATAGCAAAAATCTGCGCTCGGCTACGGTCAAAATCAGGGAAATCGAAGTAAGGGAACTGTACCACCACTTTCTTTTTCCCGATGAAATAAGGGCTTTTGAACCTTACACCTACAATCCCGACATCAACGGGAAATTTGTGGTGAGGACCATGCAGGGAAGCGATCCAGATATTGAAGCTGGATATATATGGACGCATTTCGCACTTAGGACCTACGATTATCTGGAAGATGGCGAGGTCCATCTATACGGGGAATTCAACAATTTTGTCCTTGATGAAACCACCCAAATGACTTATAATCCCGAAACGGCGGCTTACGAAAATGCCCGTTTGTTCAAACAGGGATATTACGACTATAAATACGTCTTTCTTCGGAACGACGGGATCCTGGATGAGGGATTTATTAGCGGAAATTTTATAAGTACCGAAAACGATTATACGGTTCTTATCTATTATTTGCCGCCTGGAGGTCGCTACACAAGAATCATTGGCGTAGGTAACGCCAGTTCTATAAATATCGCTAATTAACCACATTTTTGGAGGCTAATGGAAGATAAATATCTTATACCTGCCCCAGATAAAGAGAGGCACAAGCTAAAATACAGGAGCACCGAATGTCGCAACTGCTATCACCCGCTCGACATTAGCGATGAATTCTGTCCCAACTGTGGCCAATTGAACTCTACCAAAAAGCTGGCCCTTGATGACTTTTTCAATGAATTCTTTGCCGGGATCTTCGCCTACGATTCCAGGTTCTATAGAACACTCGGGGTACTGCTTTTTAAGCCTGGAAAAATCTCAAAAGATTACATAGAAGGCAAGCGGGTGCGCTATGCAAACCCGTAC
>JAGXIM010000123.1 GCA_024635665.1 Salinimicrobium sp.
GAAGCCCGCTCAGACAGGGCTTGCGCATGGAGTTGTTTTGAAGAAGCAATCAACAGCGATTTTAAAGATGTACAGGGCGGCACCACTTCTGAAGGTATTCATCTGGGTTCAATGGGGGGAACGGTCGATATTATCCAGCGCTGTTTTATGGGTGTCGAAATCCATGACAATATATTGAGGTTTAATCCAGCGCTTCCTGCAGAGTTGAAATCCGTGAAGTTCAGGATCAGTTTTCAGGGACATTGGCTGAATGTTTATGCCGATAGCCGGCAGTTCAAGGTCTTACTTGAAGACGGTGTTAGTCAAACATTGGAAATAAGATTTATTGATAAGGTGTATGAGCTTAGAAAGGGCAAAGAAAAGGTTTTTGATTTGGAGGAAAGTTAAATCACCTGTCGGACAGCAAAAGTCTGAAGTGAGAATAAATCGATTTTACTTTAGCTTTGGAAGCATATCTTTTCCTATAGAAACAGTAAAGGATGAGGTGAAATGGCATCGATTTTGCTGATAAAATCCTAAAGAACCCCATGTCAAAGCAGGAAATCTTCAAGCTATTAAATGATCCCGATATCCGGCTCATACTAATTTTCATTTTTGCGGCCGTGTTGGGTGTTCTTTCTATTCGTTTCCTGCCTGTACTTTTACAGGCTGTGTAAATGCTGTTTTTCTTTATTCGTATAGCCGCCCAACTTGGGGCAGCTCCGCAAAACTATCTTTAAAGGAATATCTCAAAAACCAAAATTTGTAACATACTAAATCAGTCTGTAAAACAAATATTTCAGCCTTAATTTGGATAAACTGATTCTGGTCATCTTTTCTTCTGTACAATTTGGATAATATTGTCCTTTTGATAAACTTTATATGTCAAGACCTATGAATGTTTTGGTGCTTACAGACCTTTCCGACGTTGCCAAAAACGCCGGGAGCTACGCTGTACAGTTCCTGGCACATACTCCGGCCGTTTTTCATATGCTCAACATCAGGTTGTTCAATCCGGGACACAGTGGAGAAGCCTTTGATCCTGAAACCGAGAAGTTAGCCCTGAAGAATTTAAAACAACGGGCGGCAGAACTACAGGAAATATCCACCAATAAACAACACGAATTCAAAGTACACTACTCAGAAAACGATCTTTTAGGGGCAACCAGAAATTATGTGGCAGCTAAGGAGATAGATCTAATCGTGATGGGCGCGGCCCACAAAGGCCATTCTCCACACACTATTATTGGCAACCACACCTATGAAATGATCAAAAAAATAAGGTGTAACGTGCTTGCAGTGGCTGAAAATTGCAAATTTGATCCTCTGCAAAATCTAATACTCCCCATAGATTACTCGGCATCTATAGAAGGGAAAACGTTTAACTTCTTAAAACGTCGGGGGGTGGCAGAAAAAGCCGCCATTACAGTTGTAGAAATGGAAAAAACCATCCAGGATGAGCCGGGCAGAAAGTTTTTCGGAGAAATCAATGACAGGAAAATTCATCTTCTAAAAATGGAAACTTCCGAAGCATTTTCTGAAAAACAATTACAGCAGGTTCAAAAAAGATTCGAACTCATCGTGTTATTGGGCAAAAATATCGGGATTTGTGACGAATTACTGCACACCGAACACGGCCTCTGCTCAAAAGTGGCCCTTAATCTTCCTATTTTAGTATTGCACGAGTAAAAGTCTGATCTTACAGGTATAAAATCCTCCAGTATTCCCATTTTTTAGATTATTTCTCTTTTTCCAAAAT
This sequence comes from Salinimicrobium sp., assembly GCA_024635665.1. GTDB lineage: Bacteria > Bacteroidota > Bacteroidia > Flavobacteriales > Flavobacteriaceae > Salinimicrobium. The sequence continues at coordinate 1,739 of JAGXIM010000123.1, forward strand.
CAGCTTAGCTGAGGTTCAAAAATTTCTACTCTAAATGACCTTTTTGACACCCTAGGAAATGCTTGTTTCAGTTTCGTTCCCCATGTGATTTTTATAAAGCAGGTACAACAGGATTTCTTCTTAAAAGTAATAGAGTTCCATTCGTTTCTAAGGTTTTGTAATTTCTTTAACTCATTTTGGCTCATTAAGCCTGTAACTTTAAATGTCCCTTTTGCATAAAATGAGAAAGGGACGTCATTAGTGGGCAGGAAATATAAGATCTTGATATGAACAGCTAAAACAGGACCCAATGAACAAAAAATCGAAATATTTATTCTATTCGGCAGGGTTACTCCTGGTCCTGGTGCTATTTTTCTACGGACTCTTAAAAGCCAAAGGGTTTTTGGCACCTTTCCTTACGGCAGTTATCCTGAGTTTGGTGATGCTGCCACTGGCGCAAAAAATGGAACATTTTATGAGCCGTCCATGGGCATCGTTCCTTAATTCCCTCATCCTGTTGCTGGTTTCCGTCGGGTTTATGGCGCTGGTTTCCCTTCAGGTAAAAAGGTTTGTAAACGACTGGCCAACCATCAAAGATAAAATGCAGCCAAAGATCGAACAGGTGAAAAATCTCCTTGTGAATAACTCCCCTCTTGAAAAAAAGGATTTGCAGCTGTCCCAAAAAGGGGAGAACTCCTATTCTTTTTTGGGAACCGGCAGCAAAGTTGGTGATGGCGCTGGTAGTATGGTTTCCAGCGTTATTAGCTTCTTTGGAAATTATCTCCTCACCTTTATCTACATTTTCTTCCTCCTAAATTACAGGAATCGCTTTAAAGCTTTTTTGCTGCGAATCTTTCCCGATGAAAAGAAGCAACAGGTGAAAACCACCATAAAACAGTCTGCCGAAGTCGCCCCAGAATATTTGTTGGGAAAACTAATTTTGATGGGCATCCTGGCAGTTTTGTACGCTATTGGATTGGGAATATCTGGCGTGAACAATTTTATTGTAATAAGTTTCATAGCCTCCTTCCTCACACTTATCCCGTATGTTGGAAATATTATCGGATTTTTTATTGCGCTGGCCTTTGGATTTCTCACCACCGGCGACACCATGGTTTTGGTGGGCATCATCCTTACATTTACAATTGCCCAATTTGTTGAAAGCTATATCCTCGAACCTTTTCTTTTGGGTGACAGGGTAGATTTGCACCCGTTTTTTGTGATTTTGGTGGTGGTGATAGGCAACATGGTGTGGGGGATTATTGGAATGATCCTGGCCATCCCGCTTCTGGGTATTGTTACAGTGATCCTACTTCACACGAAAGAATTACATGCTTATGGTATCTTTTTAAGTACGAAGAAGGTTAAAAACTGGGATTGATCAAAAAATATCAGGAGGGTTTTAGTTGCTGAAAGCTCCTGTTGAGAACAATTTCTGCTAGTTTTTGGTGCTGCGGAAATATTGATTTGGAAAGCAAAGCTGTAATTGGAATTTAAAGAGCTTCTGAAAATTTTTTCCCATCAGAAAATCTAAGGATTCAAAATAGGTAAAAAGAAAAATTACTAATTTTTGATTAGCTGAAGATTTCAGCCGGAGTATTGCTGCGGAAGTAAAAGTATTAGCATTGGCAAAAGCCCTTGACCAAATATTCAGACTTTATTCGGTATCTATACTTTTAAAAGTTTCCAGCACATTCTGCTCGGTTTTGTGCAATTTGTCTTTACATATCTTCAGGAGTACAGCTGCCCGCTTTACTTTGGCCTCCAGCAGATCGATCCCAATTTCTGAATTTTCCATTTCGGTTACAATTTGCTGTAGCTCTTCAAAAGCTTCTGTGTACGTTGTTTTGCTACCCATTTTATTCTTTTTTAGTTGCTGAAGTTTCAATTCTACTCGTTGCTTTTCCTTTGAAAAACTCGGTTTCAACCAGTTCCCCTAATTCCAATTCTGAGGAATCTTTTATAATCCTTCCATCTTTTCTGGTAATGCTGTAGCCCCTTTTCAGGATGTTTTTGGGCGATAATAATTCGATGTTTTTAGAAAGGTTTTTTAGGTTGTTTTCTTCATCCCGAAGTATAGCTCTGCTTTCTATAACAAGAGAGTTTTCCAGGTGCTCCAACCGATTTGTACTCCTGTCAATGATCCTGTTCGAAAGGAATCCGAAGGATCTGGAAGCCTCTGAAACCGCCTTTTCCTGTCTCTCAAAAAGTAGATTTGTGCCTGCTTTTATTTTTTCAAGGTTTTCTTTTAACGGCATTGAAAAGTTGTGGAATTCCTGCAGCAGGAACTCCGCAATTTTGGTGGGTGTAATAAAGCTTTTGTAGCTCACCAGCTCACTAACCGTCTCATTTGTGGAATGGCCAATTCCTGTAAGAACAGGGATGGGAAAGCTGGCGATGGCTTTTGCCAGGACATAATTGTCATAACAGCTCAACCCAATATCACCACCGCCCCCGCGAACAATTGCAACAGCATCAAACACTTTCGCATGTTTCTTTATCCTCTTAAGCTTGGAAATAATTGTGCTCACCGCTCTTTCACCCTGGAGCACAGCGGGAAAAAGTAACTGGTGGAATTTGTAGCCCCAGGGATTTTCTTCAATGACATTCATAAAATCCTGATAACCTTTGCTGCTATTTACCGAAATTACTGCAATGGTCTTTGGTAATCTGGGCAAAAAAGTTTCTTTGTTGGCAAAAAAGAGATTTTCTTCTTTTAGTTTTTTAATGGCATCTGCTTTTTGTTTTGCCAGCTCCCCCAACGTATATTCAGGGTCAATGTCCAGAATATTTAAAGCCAGTCCGTAGACCGGATGGTAAGTCACCGTCGCCTGGATCACCACCGTCATGTCATCATTTAAATCTTCCTGAAGAACGCTCCTGAATTTTTCGTTGATCAAGTCAAAATTCGATTTCCAGATGTTCCCGCGCAGTTCGGCAATGATCTTTCCATTCTTCTTTTCGACCAGGTCTGGATAACAATGGCCGGTGCCTTGATAATAGTTTAGTTTCACGATTTCCGCTTTCACCCACACAATTTTACTGCAATGTGTATTGATTACTTTTTCAATTGCTTCGGTGAGTTTGGAAAGGGCGAAAATTCTTTTGTTGGGCATTTTGGCGTATTACGGCCTGCTAAAGATATTCGATTTAATCACTCCAGGAAAAAAATATTGGGTGGAAATGCCCTTTTTGGAGCCCTGGTCTTTCATAATATTTTCAAATCCTTTGATCTTCTTTTATTATGGAAGCAAACGTGCTGCCGGATTGCTTTTCAGTAAATTCGCTTCAGAAAAAAACTACATAATGCGCAAAAATAATCCGGCGTTGTTTACGCCCCTAAAGATAAAATCTGTTGAATTCAGGAACCGCATTGCCGTGTCCCCTATGTGCATGTACAGCAGTGAAGACGGGTTTGCCAACAATTGGCATTTGGTACACCTGGGAAGCCGCGCTGTAGGTGGTGCCGGATTGGTGATTTCTGAAGCCACTGCTGTTTCCCCCGAAGGCCGCATCACCCCAGATGATCTCGGGATCTGGAAAGATGAACATGTGGAAAAATTATCTGAAATAGTGTCATTTTTGGAACAGCAGGGAAGTGTACCGGGCATACAGCTGGCCCACGCGGGGAGAAAGGCTTCCACCAGCAGTTCCTGGAAAGGCGGAAAATTCCTTTCTGCTAATGATGGCGGATGGCAAACTGTGGCGCCAAGCGCAATTCCTTTTTATGACGAAAACCCTGCACCCACTGCATTGAACCAGGAAGGGCTTGAAAAAGTGGTTTCCGATTTTCAAAATGCTGCAAAACGTGCTTTAAAAGCGGGTTTTAAAGTAGCTGAAATCCATGCCGCTCACGGCTATCTCCTCCACGAATTCCTGTCGCCGCTTAGCAACAAGCGCAGCGATGAATATGGTGGCTCTTTTGAAAATAGAAGCAGACTGATTTTGGAGGTAACAAAAGCTGTTCGTGAAGTCTGGCCACAGGAATTCCCGCTTTTCGTCCGGATTTCGGCAACCGATTGGGTGCAGGATGGCTGGAACGAAGAAGAATCTGTGAAGCTGGCAAAACTTCTGAAGGAAAATGGCGTGGATCTAATCGACTGTTCCTCTGGCGGATTGGTGCCACATGCGACGATTCCAATCAAGAAAGGATATCAGGTTGGTTTTGCTGAAAAAATCAAAGCTGAAGCAGATATTCTTACCGGCGCAGTAGGATTAATTATTGAACCAGAAGAAGCTGAAGAAATCGTTGCCAAAAACCAGGCTGATCTCGTTCTACTGGCACGGGAATTTTTGCGGAACCCTTATTTTCCATTGGAAGCAGCCCAAAAATTGGGAGCCGATATAAAGTGGCCGCCACAGTATGAGCGGGCAAAAAGGAGTTAAAAAGGCCATTTTTGAGTGGCCTTTAATTAAAATATTTCCAGACTGAGTCCCGGCTACAAAATGATGGCGTCCACAATCGCGCCTACAGCGGCCAGGAGGATCGCCAGCCAGAGCGATGGCATAAAGCCACGGGTTTTGAAATCTGAGCTGAATTTGTCGGCGAGTTCAATGATGAGCGCATAAGCGATGATACGGGTGACAAATCCCAAACCAAGGAAATAAAAAATTCCAAGGGTTGCGATGTTCAGCAGGAACGTAAGTATCCAGCTTAGGAAAAAACTAAGGATCCCAATTATTAAGGCCACAATAATAGCTGTTCTAAAACCTTTTAATTCCACTTTTGGGAACATTTTGGCGGCAATCAATAATACCACCGAATCGATTAAAATATGAATTAACCAGACTAGC
>JAGXIM010000003.1 GCA_024635665.1 Salinimicrobium sp.
ATCTCGTAAGAATCGACCAGGAGCTTGCGTGATCCCGGCTGCACGATCTCATTTTCAGAACTTTTGAAATCATAGAGTTTCACTTTTTTCTTATTCTGAAAATTATAAATATCTTCTCCGGGGCCTCCCAGAACGTTAATCTTTAAAAGATCATCGCCAGCTCCCGTAACATGGAAGGTGTCATCTCCGTCCATGCCGTAGATCCAGATTTCTTTTGTTTCACTTGAGTTGTAAGTGTGCCTGAAGATCTCTTTGCTTTCAGATATCTGGACGATCTCGGTTTTCCCGTTAGCTTTTCTCTGAATTTCAAATTCTTCATCTTCAATTGTACCTGTGATCACTGTGAATTCTTTCATATGCTCGTAATACTCACGGGCGATCTCCATTAGATTTCCACGACGGCCTTTTAGGTTTTCTTTTATTTCTTCGATGCTCTCGTCTTGTGCTGCTTCGGGCAATTCTGCAAAAGCAGCAGCGATTTGCCCGTCGGTAATTTCATTCTGAATGAATTCTACTTGTTCCTCCCATTGTTCCCAGTTGCTCTTGAACAGGATCTGCAAATCCATGGGATAACCAGACCAATTGAACCATTTTACACTATCAATGTCTTCATCATAAGTCTGCATTTTTCTCAGGGTTGGAACTGCCAGTTTTATAGCCCGAATGAGTGGCCCTTCATATTTGGAGAAGGCCTGGTCGCGATCTCTGGGAATTGGCGCATAAAGCTTTTCACCATCTTCTTCATATTCTGCCCACCGCCAGTTGTCCTGGTGCCGGTCCCAATCCCCAATCAACATGTCAAAAAGCCTGGCTTTGATATATTCATTCTCATCTACACTGGCCTTTTGATCTTCCCTGAGTTCTTTCAACAGGTCAAAAGTGCTAATAATTTCTTCAGGCTTTTCAAATTGCGCGAGCGCTTTGTTTTCACTGCCCGCATGGGCCTGTAACTCATAAAGTTCATCTCCATATTCGTCATTGTAACTATTTAGTGCCAATTGTTTGGGTACGTAGTAGATTTGGGGTTTTATATGGGGCAGATCCAGGGCTTCGGCGAAATTGTTGAGTGCGAATTTTGCATAGGGATGGGAAGTGGTGAAATAATCCTGAACAAGTCTTTGGGGAAAGGTATTATTGAGCTGGTCACCAATATAGGAGGTTGGAAGGAGGTCGGCCTGTATATATTGGGCGGGACTTTTCCGAAGGGCCCGCAGGGTGTATTGATTTTCATCTTTATTGACAAATCGAATGGAGCGGGATTGTTGCCCGCTATCTTCTTTAATAGGCGTGAGGCCGCCGTGGATAGTATCCAGGAGTAGCACCGGTACTTCAATTTTTGTGCTAAAGACCTCGCGGTAGTGATCTCCCCATAGAGTACGGTAGAATCTGCTCTTACGGGTTTCTTCAGGTGTATAAATAGAAGTCGAAAAAGTATCCCCTATTTCTTTCCAGTTCTCCTCTTCCAGATCTATTTCAGTATTTCTTTCCCGTGGAATTTCTATGCTGAAGAGTGGTTGCTCCTCTGAAGCATCTGCTTTATAAAAATTTACTTCAGAAATGCCATTTTTGAATACCCTTAGTTTTGCAAAACCGGGTACTTCTGAAGCAAAATGGCCATCTTCCATTGCTTTCGCAGATTCAGTTTGTGCTGCGGTAGCACTAATGATCTGCGGGTTACGCCCATTGGTTAAGTACTGCAGATTTTTATCGTTGCCCGAAACAAAGATCACATCATCAAACTGGCTTGCAAGGGTTTCGAGCGTCTTCCGAAAGTCGCGGTATAGAGGATTTTCAAAATTCTGCCGTGAAAAAGGAAATACTCTGTTTAAAAAGCCGGGAGTAGAGGAGCTCAGCACCGGGTGATGGACGGCTATTATTTTTACCTTCCCAAAATTGTCTTTGAGCGCATTCTTTACCTCTATAAAAAATCTTTCCCGGGTCCTAACATCACATTTCACATTGAAATCACTGCTACTGTCCCAGTCCTCCAGGTACCACTGGGAATCTACGGTGATAACCGCCACATCTTCGTTTATTGCTATGTATTCAACAGGGCAACCATCGTGTGGCAGAAATTCGCGGTTGGTGTTCTTTTGTAAAAAACTTTCCAGGTCGTCTAGACTTTGGGGTGCAGATTGGTTCCACTCGTTTTCTCCGGGGACAAAAATGATGTTTCCGTTAAAGTTTTTAAGGGGCTGTAAAAGTTCTTTTTGAAGAAATTTCCGTGTCTGTTCCCTTTCCTGCTCACCTTTTGGGTAACCTTCTTCTTTAGTAATATTTCCTAGCAGCAGAAGGGTAGCGGCCAGATCATCCTGAGAGGCTTGTGAAATTCTTTCCAGAAGTGCCGGAGTAGCCACGTTTGCACCCGGACCAGTATTTGAAAGTATATAAAAGGTATGCGAGACGACTGAGGTATCAGCCTTTTGTGCCTGTGCCAGTGAAAAAGAGGGAATAACGAGCAAAAAGAAGATCAAAAACTGCTTCAACTGTGCCATGTTGCCGTTGTTAGGCTGCATATAATTGGTAGATTTGGTTGTTTCCGGTCTCAGAGACCTTGCCAATTTCATAAAAAAGCAGAACTTCCCGGTGCTTTTTAACGGTATATTACCGGGGAGGAATGGTTTTTCTTAAAATTTTTCACAGAACCTAATTGGCTTTATATTTGTGGAATTCCAGACCTTGAATTAAGACAAAAAAAAATACTCTTGAGAATAATCTACCTCCTCACATTCTTTTTTAGTCTCCTGGCCGGTGCCCAGGAACTTCCCCCGGTCACCAATTATGACCCGGTAAAGTATGGGGCAGGGAACCAGAACTGGATGATTTCGCAGGGTTCCCAGAAGAAAATCTTTGTAGCGAATAATTCTGGATTGCTTCAATTTGACGGGGAGCATTGGAACCTTTATGAAATGCCGAATAAAACGGCTGTACGATCTGTTTTGGCCTCTGGCGAAGATATCTACACCGGTGCCTATATGGAATTCGGATACTGGCGGGCCGGGGAGAATGGCAGGCTGCGATATACTTCCTTAATAGATTTGGTTGCTTCAGGTCTTGTTGATGGGGAGCAGTTTTGGGATATTAAAGAGATCGATGATCATGTTATTTTTCAAAGTCATCAGCGACTTTATAGCTTTAATAAGAGAAGCGGGGAAGTAACCACTATGGTTACTGAAAAAAATATTTCTAATCTATTCAGCGTTCGCGATAAAATATATTATCAGGTTCCCGGAAAAGGACTGTTCGTGATCGGGGACGGAGTTGGTAAGCCTTTTGTTGCGAATGACAAGATTGGGAACAAACCAATTGTAGGTTTATTTCCATATTCCGACGATAAGATGCTGGCTGTTACACGGGATGATGGTGTATTTATTATTACGGGAAACCAGTGGGAAACTTTAGGAATAGAAAATTACCCCATGTCTGTAAGCTTTTTTTCCGCCCTTTATTTAAAGGACGGTTCTTTGGCTTTAGGTAGTATCGGTAATGGCCTTTACCTTCTTGATATGGAGGGGACGAACCAGTATCACTTATCACAGCCTACGCTTCTCAACAACACGCTGCTGGCCATCATGGAAGATGCAGAAGGCAATGTATGGGGTGGTCTGGACAACGGAATTGCTGTGATCAACAAAGAGAGTCCATTTCGCCTCTTTGTTGACACCTTCGGAAAAATAGGTACTGTCTACTGTAGTATTGTGGTGGATGAGTTGATGTATCTGGGAACCAATCAGGGACTTTATTTTAAAAATGCTGAATCTGAAGAGCCTTACCAGCTTGTTCCGGGAACGACTGGCCAGGTGTGGAGTTTAAATTATTTGGATGAGAAGTTATATGCAGGTCATGACCGGGGAACTTTCAGAATAGAAGGAACAGATGCTTCCCTCATCTGGGATGGTCTTGGGACCTGGACTATAGAGAGAATTGGAGCCGGAATCCTGCAGGGACATTACAATGGGCTAAGCTATTTGCCCGATAATTCACCCGATTCCACAGCGCGCTATCTCGAAAATTTTAATCTTTCTGGGCAGCACATAATCGTAGAAAACGACTCGGTAATATGGATGAGCCATTATCACAGAGGAATTTTTCGGTTGGAGCTGAATCAGGATTATTCTAAAGTTGAGGGTATAGAGAATTTTGAAATTAAGGGAGAATCGGGATTTAGTATTAAGATCTTCAGGTTTGAGAACAGGATCTATTATTCAACAGAAGATAGTGTTTACATGTACAACAGCGGAAGCAACAGTTTTACCAAAAATAATGATCTTCATCGTTTAAGCAAGGGAAACAATCGGATTAGTGGATCTTCTGAGGTACTTAGCGATGGAAGTTGGTGGACCTTTGGAGTTGATAATCTTTTTTATGTCACACGGGATCCTTTTGAGCAAAAGCTTATAGAACGTAATGTGCCATTGCAATTAGAGACCCGGAATATTAGCAAAGGCTTCGAAAACGTATCTTTGGTGGGGAAAAACCGATACCTGGTGGGTTCTAATGGTGGTTATATTGAGTTTTCCCTTCCACTTGAGCAGATCCCTACAGGAGAACTGATAATCACGGCAGTGGGCACTTCAGCCACACGGGAGAATTATTCTTATAGTCCGTTACAAGGAGCTGGTTTGGAATTGGACAGCGACGCGAACAATCTTATTTTTGCTTTTAGTATTCCCAACTACCAACGGCTATCAAAAACTGAATACAGTTATCGGCTTCTCAATTACTCTCCCTCCTGGTCGCAGTGGGAATCCTCTGGCACAGCGAGGTTTGAAAATCTTCCGGCAGGGAACTACACCATGCAGGTAAAAGGCAGGGTAAATGACCGGGAAACGGAGATCCTGAGTCACGAGATCGCCATTGCAAAACCGTGGTATTACAGTAGTGTGGCTTTGACAGGTTATTTACTTTTGTTTGTTCTTGGCCTTCTTGGAATACATTTCACCTACAGGAGGCGTCATGAAAAGATCATAAAGGAGAGGGAGAAGAATCTTAGGATGAAAAACCTGGAGGCTGAACAGCAGATTATTAAACTTCAAAAGGAGTACCTGGAAAGAGACATGGCAGAGAAGAATGGCCAACTGGCAGCTTCCACCATGTCCCTGATCAAGAAGAATGAATTCCTCTCCAATCTTAAAGAAAAACTGAAGGGAACTGAGAACGCAAATGTTAAAAGTGTAATCAAGACAATAGACAATGAGTTAAGGGAAGAGGACAACTGGAAAATGTTCAAAGAAGCTTTTAAAAATGCAGACAAGGAATTCTTCGATAAAATTAAATCAAAGCACCCTGAACTTACTTCGAACGATCTCCGTCTCTGCGCCTATTTGAGGTTAAATCTTTCTTCAAAAGAGATATCTCCACTTATAGACATCTCTGTTAAAAGTGTCGAGATAAAGCGATACCGATTGAGAAAAAAAATGGATTTGCCCCGGGAAACGAATTTAACCGACTATATAATGGATATCTAGCCTTTACATAGGTTAAAACTTACTTTACATTACCTATACATTAAGGTAAAAAAATACAATTTTATCTTTTTATGAAATTCTTTTGTTTAATAGGATTTCACTGCTGACCCTTAATTATAAGGTGATTTGCAGAATCTATACAGAGTACTTTAATGCTGTAGGTTTTTTGTAAAGGCAGTTTTAATTTCCTTTTCTGCTTTTTTTAGTATATTCGTAACACATTTTAACAGGTTGTTTCATCTCGGGAAGATTTTCCACCAAAATTTTAAATTGTTCTGGATTTATATATTCAGGCGAAATCGATTTAGAGGACGGGGAAGATGTTCCAAAAAAAAATAAAAATGACTTTAATTATTAATGGCCAAACAATCAACTAAAACCAAGAATCAATGAAAATTAAAAGTTTCTTTACGATGTTATTTTTGTTTGTCCTGTGTTCTGCCTGGGCACAGACAAATGTAATTACCGGTACTGTCGTGGATGAATCAGGTATCCCCTTGCCGGGTGCCAATGTGATTATCCAGGGGACCACCACCGGGACCCAAACAGATTTTGACGGGAATTTTTCCATTGAGGCTGCTCGTGGGGATGTTCTGGTTATTTCTTATTTGGGTTATGAACCACAAGAAGTGGTTGTAAGAGATGCTAGCCGTGTCGAAATTATCTTAATGCAAGATGCTGCAGCTTTGGACGAAGTTGTGGTAGTAGGTTATGGTACTCAAAGGAGTGCTTTAGTCACAGGTGCAACCAGTAATGTAAAAGGCGAAGATATTGCTGCGCTTAATCCCGGAACAGCTATGGAAGCCCTTCAGGGTGTTGTTGCAGGTGTTAATGTTACAAGGAATAGTGGGGCACCGGGAGCAGGTACCAGAATAACCATTCGTGGTTTAGGAACCATAGGGAATTCCAACCCATTATACATTGTTGATGGTGTAGCTGTAGGGAACATAGATTATTTGAACCCGTCTGATATTGGATCAATTAATGTTTTAAAAGATGCGGCGTCTGCAGCCATTTATGGTTCACGGGCAGCAAACGGTGTTGTTTTAGTAACTACAGTAAAAGGTCGAAAAAACAGACCTGCTCAAATTAGTTATGATACCTATTATGGATTGCAAAATATATACAAAAATTTAGATCCTTTAAATGCACAAGAGTATATGTACATTATGGATGAAGGACGGGTTAATGATGGGTTAGCGCCAAACGACTGGCAAAATCTGCTTGTAAATAACAATAGTTGGTTAAGGACGAACTACCCGGGATTAGGAACACAATTAGGTGAAGAAGTTTGGGCAGATCTTCAAAACGGTTGGGAAGGAACCAACTGGATTAATGAAATGACAAAACAAGATGCGCCGATTAGGAGTCATGCCATAAACATTACCGGAGGTAGTGATGATATTGTTTATTCGATGGGAGCTTCTTATTTAGATACGGATGGTATGTTAGGTGGTAACCTTACAGATGCCGGATATAAAAGATTTACAGCAAGATTGAATACCGAAATGGTGTTAAAAAAGAATGATGATCACGCCATTATTACGGTTGGGGAAAACTTCACTTATACAAATGTAGAAAACAGGAGTGTGGCAACCGGGAATATTTACTATAACGACTTGCACAATGCATTGGTTCAAAATCCTTTACAGCCTGCATACTGGCAGCCGGCTATTGATAACAATATCAATAAATTTGGTTTCACACCTACTTTGGAAGGTCTAAGTGCTAATCAAACGAATCCCCTGGCTGTAATGTATTACCGCCATAACTATAATTATGGTAAGGGAAATACGATCGTCGGAAATGTGTTTTTAGAAATTGAACCAATAGAAGATTTAAAATTAAGATCATCTTATGGTACCAATGCCTGGTTTGGGCATAATAGATCAATGAATCCTACATATGAATTAGGCACACTTTACCGGGATTATACAGATGGTGCTCAACAAGGCCAGTACTTTGGGAATAACTGGACATGGACAACAACTCTTTCATACGATCTCAAATTCGGTGATCACGAATTAAATGCCTTAGTTGGTAATGAATTACTTCAAAACCAGATTAATAATGAAGTAGGTGGTTCCAGAAATAATTTATTATTTCCCGGAGATCCTAAATATGCTTACATAAACAATACCCAGAGCCCTGAAACTATAAATGACATTAACACATGGGGTGCTGATTGGGCTGCCGGTGGTGGCGGTTTATTATCGTATATGGCAAGAGCTCAATACAACTACAAAGAAAAGTATCTTTTAAATGCGACAGTACGTGCCGATGGTTCTTCAAATTTTGCAGAAGGTAATAGATGGGGAATTTTCCCTTCTGTATCTGCAGGTTGGGTAATCACAGAAGAAGACTTTATGTCAAATACTTCAGATATTTTTAATTCTGCTAAATTTAGAGCAAGTTGGGGACAAAATGGGAATCAATCAATTCCCAATTTCATTTACTCCTCACAAATTGCCTATGTATTCCCGGGATATTTCTTTGGTGATACGAAACCGGTATCAGGGGTGACTGCTTATCCTCAAAGGGTTACAAATCCTGACGTTAAATGGGAAACTTCAGAGCAGTTAAATATTGGTTTTGATGCCCGCATGTTCGATTCGAGACTTGGGTTAACATTTGACTGGTATAAAAAAACGACCATAGACTGGCTGGTAGAAGCACCTATTTTAGGTACATTTGGTGCAGGTCCACCATTTATTAATGGAGGTGATATAGAAAATACAGGTGTTGAATTGATGTTAAACTGGAATGATAGTTTTGGAGACTTTAATTATGGGATCACATTAACCGGAGCCAATAACAAGAATGAGGTCACAAGAATAGCCAATGCAGATGGGATAATTCAGGGGCCAAGTCATGTTCTATCCCAGGGAACTTCTGCAATTTCAAGAGTTCAGGTAGGGCAACCAATAGGTGTCTTCTATGGTTTCAAAACCGATGGAATTTTACAAAATCAGGATGAAGCTGATGCTTATGTTGGACCGGATGGCACCCCTTACTTTAATGACCAACGTCCCGGGGATGTTCGTTTTGTAGATCTAAACCAGGATGGTGTAATAGATGAGGGCGATAGGACATTCCTGGGGAATCCTAATCCTGATTTTGAAGGAGGTCTTCAATTAAATTTGGGGTATAAAGGGGTGTATGTGAATACAACGCTAACCGGAAAATTTGGAATGCAGGTAATGCAATCTTATCGTTCTTTTTCTGATCAATTTACTCAGAATTATACAACAGGTATTTTCGATCGTTGGCATGGGGAAGGTACTTCAAATACATTGCCAAGGCTGAGTTATACCTCAAATAGAAATACACAGTTTATTTCTGATATTTATATGCACGATGCAGATTATGTAAGAATTAATAATTTAACGGTAGGGTATGATTTTGGAACAATGTTTGAGTCTTCAGGATTAAAAAACCTTAACTTGTATGTATCTGTAAATAACTTACATACGTTTACTGGTTATGATGGAATGGATCCTGAGGTGCGATTTGGGCACGACGTAAGTTGGGCTTCAGGTGTGGACCTTGGATTGTATCCACAGGCAAGAACAGTGATGTTTGGATTGGGTGTCGACTTTTAATTAAAAAAACATGATTATGAAAAAAATAAAATATTTTATAGCTCTTTCAGCAATGATTGTTGCTACTGGTTGTGAGGACTCTTTGGACACAGAGAATCTTTACGGAAAAAGTCTGGAAACTTATTACAGTACTCCTACCGATATCGAGGAGTCTATGGCCGGGGTATATAATGCAATTTATACGCCTAATGTACATAGTAATGAATCTGTTGCCGCAAACTTAATGTCAGATATGATGTTAGGTGGTGGTGGACCAGATGATGCGACGGCTAAATGGGTTGATAATTTTGAAGACCCTAACGAAGACACCTATCGCGATATGTGGATACAATCATACAATGGTATTGCCCGGGCTAATGCTATTATTGAAAAGACAGCGGATGCCGATTTTTCTTCATTCTTCGGTAGCGAAGAAGAAGTTCAACAATTTAAAAATCAGGCAATCGGTGAAGCGCTTTTTATGAGGGCATTTTATTATTTTAGACTGGGTAAATTCTTTGGTGGTGTACCGTTAATTGTTGCCATTGATGACCCTAAGGATGTTCCCAGATCTACTTACTCTGAAACTTTTGCACAAATTGCTTCTGATTTAAAGTTGGCAATTGAAACCTTACCGGACACTCCTTTCCCTACTATTCCTACAGCCGCATATGGACATGCGAATAAATGGGTAGCTGAAGCTTATATGGGACGTGTGTATTTGTTTTATACTGGATACATGACCAATATGAACACAACCCCAACCAATACGTTACCCTTAGTTGACGGTGGTTCTTTAGGAGCTTCAGAAGTAGCAGGTTATTTAGAGGATGTTATGAATAACAGTGGTTATCGTTTGACGTTAGATTTTAGAAACCTGTGGCCATATTCATATGTGAATATAGCTGCAGGAGCACCAGTTTTGCCCTGGGCTGAAGAAGAAGGATTATCCTGGGTAGGTCAGGATGGGGCTAACCCAACTTTTGGTACCGGAAACTTTGAAACCATGTTTGCGCAACGATTTTCATTTGGTGATTGGGGATGGAGTAATGGAAATATTTATACAAACAGGTTGTCTTTATTTGGATCTATACGTGGCCAATCCTTGGTTCCTTTTGGAGAAGGCTGGGGTTGGTTTACAGTAAATCCCAGATTGTGGAGCGATTGGGACGATAATGATCCAAGAAAAGTAGGTTCCATTATTGAAGTAGGAAATCCAGATCAGGGAACAGAAGGCTGGGCTCCTCCTGGGAATCAGGATCATGGAACCGGACTTTATAATAAGAAATACACAGCTATACAGTATCCAAATGAGACAGGCGCTGTGCAAGGTATGTTTGTACAATTATATGGCTGGGGTAACGCAGATATGCAATTAATGCATGCGCAGGATTTCATTTTTATGCGTTTTGCTGATGTGTTATTAATGCATTCTGAAATTACAGGTACTGCAACAGGAATGAATGCCGTTCGGGATAGAGCAGGATTGGATGCAATTGGTTATTCTTTGGAGGCTTTAAAACAAGAGCGTTTACATGAATTTGCTTTTGAAGGTCTACGTTGGTTTGATTTGGTACGTTGGGGAGATGTTAATACAGCATTTGATTATACCCTTAATGTAAATAATTCTGGGTCACCTGCTACTTATCAGGCAAACTACAGACCTGAAACTAAAGGCCTGGTTCCAATACCCGAAACTGAAATTAGGTTATCTAATGGGGTTTATGAGCAAAACCCAGGTTGGTAGAAAAAATTATAAATTTTAAAATTTTGAGATATGAAAATTAATAAAATAGGGAGTCTGTTTATTGCTTCTTTTGTTCTGTTATTCTCAGCGTGCGAACCCGAGGTAGATGAGCAAAATTTGCAAAACACCACTAATGTTGAGGGCGTAGAGTTAGTAGCTACCCAAAGTACAGCGGGAGGTAATGAAATCACGCTGGAAATGGTGACACCGGGTATTACCGGTTATTGGGATTATAACCTGGGGAAGGCACTTACAAATGAAGTAACAGTTATTTATCCTATTCCTGGAACAGCTACTTTTACTTATGTAGGAACTTTAGGTTCTGAGTTTTTCACAAAAACAATTGATGTTCAAATAGATGAGCTTACTCATGCATTAAATCAAGATTGGTACGATCTTGTGAGCGATGATACAGCAGCCGGTAAAACCTGGGTTTTTGATGGAGGTCCGGCGCCTGATGGTAGAATGTGGTGGTTTATGTCCCCTCCTGGCAGTAAAGATGGTGCCTGGACTGCATGGTGGAACGCTGCTGGAGATTGTTGTCCTCCAGTTGATGCGGCAGGCAAAATGAAATTTGATTTAGGTGGTGCAGCTAATTTCACGTATTATGCTGATGAAAGTGCTGAAGGACAACTAAGCAGCTTTGTTCTTGATGTTGCAAACCAAAAATTAATTATTAACAATGGTAATATCTTAGGTGCTGAAGCTCCCTGGGGTAATCCTAATGGCGTGTATCAAATTGTGTCTTTAACAGAAGACCAATTAGTATTGTATGTTCCAAGTAACGATGGTGGTACCGGGTGGACTTGGGTATTCGTGCCTGAGGGATCTGGGGAAACAGGTGGCGGATCAACAGATGCTGAGCCAACTTCTGCAGCTCCCGCTCCCACAGCGAATGCCGCTAATGTTATTTCTTTATTTAGTGATGTGTATACAGATGTTACTGTAGATACCTGGAGAACAGATTGGTCTTCTGCAGCTTATACGGAAACTACGGTTGATGGGAATAATGTGAAACTTTATAGCAATCTAGATTTCGCGGGGATCGAAACAGTATCTAATCAAGTGGATGCTTCTGCGATGACACATTTTCATGTAAATTATTGGACGGGAAATGCAAGTGTTTTCAGAGTGAAGTTGGTTGATTTTGGACCTGACGGAGGTTTTGAAGGTGGAGACGATACTGAAGATGAAATTGAATTCACTGTAACCCCTGATACATGGGTTAGTCTTGATATACCTTTATCAGATTTTACAGGACTTACGACCACCGAAAATATCGCACAATACATATTTTCTGCAGCTACTGCAGGAGAAGCGAATGTTTATATTGATAATGTATATTTTCATAACTAAGAAAAAATAATACTAATTAAATAATTATTTTTTGATCATCAGAATCCTGGTAGTTAGCTGCCAGGAAGATGATCTTGACCAGGAAACTATCACGGCGCGTTTAAATATTGTTGTACCGATATTAGTACCTGAGGGACAATCTGAAGAATAAGAAGTTTTTAAAGTTAGCAGTTCAAAGTTCAAATAAGAAATTCTTTCAAAACTAAGCTGCTGCCTATTGAATTATTATCCTTTTTCAGAAGGAAAGGATAGAATAAAAAAGAGGGCAATTTTGCCCTCTTTTTTTTAAAGTAATCCTATCTCATGACTATTTAAACGAGTGTGATGAAAATATATTTAATACACCGCAATTCACTGATATTCATTTCTTTAATCTTTTTTTTGCTGTTATCTTGTGATGCAAGTACGGATGATGACCTCTATCAACCCTCTCAAAAGGAAGAAATTATTCCTTCCAATTTGACTTTTGATATTTCAATAGTTGGTGCCGATAATAGCAATCCTTATGGGGATGGGACCGGAGTTGTAAAATTTGTTGCGAAAGCGACAAACGCAGTTAGGTATGAATTTCATTTCGGGGATGGTAATACTGTAACAAGCACAACTGGAATAACTGATTATAAATACTCTAGAAAAGAGGTAAATACTTATACAGTGTCTGTTTATGCTTATTCCGTAACAAACGACTACATCAATACTTCTGAAAAAATTCAAATTCTTGTGCAACGTCTACCTTTCGAGAACCTTGTCTTTTTTGACGAATTTGATACAGACGGGAGTCCGGACGATTCCAAATGGGGCTATGATATTGGTACAGGAAGTAATGGTTGGGGAAATGGAGAAAAACAATATTATACCAAAAGATTAGAAAATGTAAAAGTTGAAGGAGGTTTATTAAAAATTACAGCAAGAAAAGAACAATATGGAAACTCAGCATATACCTCAGCTCGACTTTTAACTGAAGGTAAATTCGATTTTACCTATGGAAAAGTTGAAGTGAGAGCAAAATTACCATTTGGAGAGGGCACTTGGCCGGCCATTTGGATGTTAGGCTCAAATATACGAACAGAAGGTTGGCCTGCATGCGGGGAGATTGACATTATGGAACATTGGGGTCATAATCAGGGAATTGTCCAGAGTGCTTTGCACACCCCTTCCAGTTACGGTAACACAGTGAATCATGGGGCTCAGAATTTAGATGATGTTTCAACAGAATTTCATCTCTATGCGGTTGAATGGGACGATCAGGAAATAGTTTTTTCAATTGATGGTAAAGTTCATTATACCTATAAACCAGCAAATAAAAACAGTGAAACCTGGCCGTATAATTCCGATCAGTTTTTGATATTAAACGTGGCCATGGGTGGAAGTTGGTTTACCATAGACCCTAATTTTGAGTCATCAACTATGGAAATAGACTACGTGAGAGTATATCAATAAATGAAGCCCTCTGGAGAAGAGGAAAGAATAATTAATTATGAAAGGGCTTTTAGTGTTTTTGCTTATCCAATGCAGGAATCTAAGTGGTGCAAGGGGGCCAAGTTCACAGGCTTCACCACAACCGCCTTAGGTTGAAAACTGGAAAGACCTTCTATCCCTTATTTACAGTAGGAAAGATGAATTACCTTCTATCCATACAATCACCTATTGATCTCTCATATGGGTCTTGAATCAAGACCCGGGACAGGAGTTTCGATAGCGACTTAAATTTATGCTCAATTCAGGTTCTCAATGCTGACAATCCGTAACATATTAAAATTTATAATCGTTTTCTCTGGAATCAGTCCCCTTTTTGGACAGGCTAATTTGGTTGAGGTTGTACGTGAAGATAATGGAGTAAAAATTTTAATAGACAGCGACCCAATAATGATTAATGGGATGAATTGGGATTATTTTCCTGTGGGTACCAACTACTCCTATGCCCTCTGGGAGCAGCCAGATGAATTTATTGAGTCCGTTCTCGATTATGAAATGGGTCTACTGCAGAATATGGGCGTAAATGCCATTCGGGTTTATACAGGAATTCAGCCAAAATGGATTCAGTATATCTACGAAAATTACGGAATCTTCACCATGCTGAATCATTCTTATGGTCGCTATGGATTGGAGATTGAAGGGCAGTGGATCCCAAAAACCGATTATGGAGATCCAAAAACCAAAGATGTATTGCTGGCCGAGGTTTCGCAGATGGCCAATACCTATAAAGACACTCCCGGCTTATTACTTTTTCTTTTAGGTAACGAAAATAATTATGGCCTTTTTTGGGAAGGAGCTGAAACCGAAGATATTCCTGTAGATACTCCAAGCACCGAAACTGCAGCCCGTGATCTATATAAATTATTTAATGAAGGAATTTTGGCAATGAAGGAAATTGATACCCGCCATCCTATTGCCATTTGCAATGGAGATCTTCAATTTCTCAATATTATAAAAGAAGAATGTCCGGATATGGACATTTTTGGTGCTAATATTTATCGTGGTGTTTCTTTTGGTGATACTTATGAGCGGGTTAAAGAAGTTCTGGATAAGCCGGTGTTGTTAACAGAATTTGGTGCAGATGCATATGATGCTATAGAGAAAGAGGAAGATCAGCAATCTCAGGCGTATTACATGCTTGGTAACTGGAAGGAGATCTATCAACAGGCAGCAGGCCTGGGTAAGGCAGAAAATTCTCTGGGAGGATTTACATTTCAATTTAGTGATGGCTGGTGGAAATATGGACAAACAACGAATTTGTCTGTACAGGATAATAACGCCTCATGGGCCAATGGGGGTTATGAGTCTGATTACAAAGAAGGGTTAAATAACATGAATGAAGAATGGTTTGGGATTTGTGCAAAAGGTCCTACTGACGAAAATAAACGCTATGAACTTTATCCCCGCGCGGCTTATTACGCGCTTAAAAAAGCACACGAATACGATCCTTATAAAAAATCTGCCACCGTGGAAAATCTGGAAGATTATTTTGATGGCATAAGTATTATGGGAGCCGTTTTAAGGGCACGATCAGATAGTAATGCTCTGGAATTAAGAATTAACAAGGAAAATTAATTGAATTTAAGTTTATAAATAAATAGATGTTGAAAGGGAGGCTAAGGAAAAATTTGCAAACCCAGGCCTTCTTAAGATTGATGAGAATTTAATAAGAGAATTGATGAGTAGTAGAGAGATTTTTATTGGCGAATGCAAAGCCGATTTCGGGAAAAAGGAGACTGCCGGAGAACTAGTGCAAATTGAAAATGAAAATTACTATAAGATTTCGAATAGCGATGCCATGCGTCCGTTCTTTATGAGTATAGTAAGTGATTCCAATCACTGGATGTTTATTTCCAGCAATGGTGGATTAACAGCAGGAAGACAGAATGCGCAAAGTGCTTTATTTCCCTATTATACCGATGATAAAATCACCGAATTATCTGAAATAACCGGAAACAAAAGTATTTTTCTGGTTCATGGAGAAGAGAGAACGCAATTGTGGGAACCGTTTTCAGATAGATATAAAGGGAGTTATTCCTTGCAAAGAAACCTTTACAAAAATGCTTATGGTAACAAAGTGATTTTTGAAGAGATAAATGAAGACCTGGATTTAACTTTCCGATATCAGTGGAGTTCCAGTGATAAATATGGGTTTGTAAAGAGATCCAGGGTTATCAATAACTCTTCGAAAGAAGTGAAAGTATCTTTTGTAGATGGGATTCAAAATATTTTGCCCTACGGAGTGGGGAGTGACCTTCAAAACAGTGTTAGTAACCTGGTTGATGCCTACAAAAAGAATGAGCTTGAAGGTAATTCCGGTTTAGGGATTTTTGCCCTTAGTGCTATTATTGTGGATAAAGCTGAACCTAGTGAAGCCTTAAAAGCTACAGTTGCCTGGTCTTTAGGTTTGGAAAAGCCGGTTCATTTAGTTTCTTCTCTTCAGCTTAATAATTTTAGACAAGGGATAGATATTCAGGAAGAAACAGATGTAAGGGCAGAGAAAGGCGCATACTTTGTTCATGACAACCTCAATTTGGCTGCAAATGCAGAAAAGGAATGGTTGATTGTTGCAGATGTAAATAAGAACCATGCTGCTATCGCTAAAATTGAAAAGGCGATTAAAGAAGATGACGATTTATACAATTCTGTGAATGCTGATGTAGAATCCGGAACACAGAACTTGATCGAGCTTGTAAATGCTTCAGATGGTGTTCAGGCCACAGCAGATACTTTAAAAGATACCAGACATTTCGCCAACACACTTTTCAACATAATGCGGGGTGGAATTTTTGATAATAATTATCAAATTGAAAAGTGGGATTTTAAAGATTACCTCAAGAAAGCGAATCTTAAGGTGTATAAGTCCGCTGAGAAACTAATAAACGATCTTCCCGGAGAATTTACTCATTCAGAATTAAAGGATCTTACAGAGAAATCTGATGATAAAGATTTTAAAAGACTGGCGTTTGAGTATATGCCGCTTAAGTTTAGCCGACGACATGGAGATCCAAGTAGGCCATGGAACAAATTCTCTATAAATACCCGTAATGAAAATGATGGCTCCAAGATCCTGGATTACGAAGGGAACTGGCGGGATATCTTCCAAAACTGGGAGGTGTTATCACGTTCTTATCCGGAATTTATTGAGAGCATGATCCATAAATTTCTCAATGCAACGACTTTTGACGGTTACAACCCTTATAGAGTTACCAAAGGCGGATTTGACTGGGAAACCATTGAGCCCGATAATCCCTGGTCATATATTGGATATTGGGGGGACCACCAGATCATCTACCTGCTAAAATTCCTGGAATTTATGGAAGAGGTTACTCCAAATAAATTATCGGAGTACTTCAATGAAGACCTTTTTGTTTATGCCAATGTGCCTTACAAGATTAAGAGCTACCGGGATATTTTAAATAATCCTAAGGACACTATCGAATTCGATCATGATCTTGATCTAAAGATAAGAGACAAGCGTGGGGAATTAGGAGCAGACGCGGCCTTATTGACAAATAGGAATAATGAGATCTACAGGGTAAACTTTATTGAGAAAATATTAGCTACCCTTCTTGCTAAGATCTCCAACTTTATTCCTGAAGCCGGAATCTGGTTGAATACTCAAAGGCCGGAATGGAATGATGCTAACAATGCCCTTGTGGGTAATGGCGTCTCTATGGTTACGCTTTACTACATAAGAAGGTTCCTAAGCTTTATGGAGAAAATTCTGAATAAATCTTCGGTAGAAGATACCATGATTTCAGAAGAGCTGTTGGTATTCTTCAATAAAGTGAAATCTACTTTGGACGATCATAAAGATCTGCTGTCAGGTAAAATTTCTGATAAAGAAAGAAAAACAGTACTTGATGGTTTAGGACAAGCTGCAAGTGAATATAGAACCGGAGTTTATACCGAAGCTTTCTCAGGAGAAAAATCAACAGTTGCGCTATCCGGCCTTAGAGACTTTGTGACTACAACTTTAGCTTTTGTAGATCACACCATTGAAGCCAATAGAAGAGAAGATGATCTTTACCACGCTTATAATTTGATGACGCTGGAAAACGAGGAAGAAATTTCTATCTCTTATTTGTCTGAAATGTTAGAAGGTCAGGTCGCTGTACTAAGTTCCGGTTATTTAAGCTCTGAAGAAAGCCTCAAAGTCTTAGATAGCTTAAAGAACAGCAAACTTTTCCGTGAAGAGCAATACAGTTATATTCTTTACCCAAATAAACAACTGGCTCGTTTTACAGTTAAAAACACCATCCCACAATCTGCAGTAGAAAATTCAGAACTAATGCAAAAATTAATTCAGGATGGTAATACGCAGATCGTGCAAAAAGATGTAAATGGAGAAACCCATTTCAATGGAGGCTTTAATAATAAAAGAAGTTTAGAAGAGGCTTTAGACAAACTTGATGAAGAGAAGTACGGGGAGCTTATAGAAAAGGAAAGAAGCCTGCTTTTCAAAACATTTGAGCAGGTTTTTAATCATAAAGCCTTTACAGGAAGATCTGGAACCTTTTATGGTTATGAAGGTTTAGGTTCTATTTACTGGCACATGGTTTCAAAATTATTGTTAGCTGCTCAGGAGAACTGTATAAAAGCAATTAATGAAGATGCAAACCCTGAAGTTGTAGGTAGACTATTAGAACATTATTACGAGATAAATGAAGGAATTGGTGTACATAAAGCCCCGGAGCTTTACGGAGCTTTCCCGACAGATCCTTACTCTCATACCCCGGCAGGTAAAGGTGCGCAGCAACCCGGGATGACAGGACAGGTGAAGGAGGATATCCTGAGCAGATTCGGAGAACTGGGAGTCTTTGTAAAAGATGGTCAGTTGCACTTCCACCCGGGTTTACTGAAAAAGGGCGAATTCCTGACAGATTCTGAAACATTTGTATACGACACAGTCTCTTCTGAAAGCAAGGAGATTCAGTTAGAGAAAGATTCTCTCTGTTATACTGTTTGCCAGGTGCCAGTGGTATATAAGAAATCTCAAAAAGAGGGAATAGAGGTGCAGTTCAATAACGGATCAACCAATCGATTGGATGCTTTAACTCTCGATGCTGATACCAGTAAGAAGATCTTTAAGAGAACCGGAGATGTAGACCATCTAACGGTATACCTGCAAGAAGAAAAATTGAGATAATATGAAAATTTTTAAGCCCCTCAACGTATTTGCTTTATTGCTTTTGGTTTCCATTTTGAGTGTTGGATGCAAAAATAGTAATACCAACGACCTTAATGAGCAATCCAGAGTGAGAAAAGAAGTGCATGCAGAAGACATTTTAGGAAACCCGGAGTATTTAGCCATTTCATATGGTGGATATCGCAAGATGACCAGGGATTCTCAACCCAGCCTTAAAGAGCTAAAGGACGATATGAAGATCTTATCGGCGATGGGTATAAAAATAATCCGCACCTATAATGTTCAACTGGAACAAGCACCTAATTTGTTAAAGGCTATAAGTGAGCTAAAGCAAGAAAACGCAACTTTCGAGATGTATGTAATGCTTGGGGCATGGATAGACTGCCAGAATGCCTGGACAGGTAAAACTCCAAATCATGATATAGAAAGTGATGCGAATGCGGCGGAAATCGAAAGAGCCATCGCATTAGCTAATAAATATCCCGATATCGTGAAAGTCGTAGCCGTAGGAAATGAAGCCATGGTTAAATGGGCAGCTAGTTATTACGTACAACCCGATGTTATCTTAAAGTGGGTAACCTATTTACAAGATAAAAAGGCTGCCGGGGAATTACCTGAGAAACTATGGATTACAAGTTCCGATGATTTCGCGTCATGGGGAGGAGGTGACGCTCTTTACCATACCGAAGATCTTGAAAAACTTTACAGGGCGGTAGATTATGTGTCTATGCATACGTATCCATACCATAATACTCATTACAATCCTGAATTCTGGAAAGTTCCGGGAGAAGAGGAAGGTTTGGATGATTTGCAAAAAGTTGATGCGGCAATGCAGAGGGCGGTAGATTTTGCAAAGACTCAATACGATAGCGTTTCAAATTACATGAAGAGTATTGGAGTGGATAAACCAATCCATATTGGAGAAACCGGTTGGGCAACTACTTCTAATGGTTTTTATGGACCAAATGGTTCTAGAGCTACCGATGAATATAAGCAGGCAAAATATTATAGCATGATAAGGGATTGGACGAATGAGAATAATATCTCCTGTTTTTATTTCGAAGCCTTTAATGAACGGTGGAAAGATGCAGCTAATCAAAAAGGATCTGAAAATCATTTTGGATTATTTACAATAGACGGACAGGCAAAATATGCCTTATGGGATCTTGTTGATGACGGTGTGTTTGATGGGCTTACAAGAAATGAGAATCCTATAACTAAAACCTACGATGGAAAAAAAGATTTACTAATAGAAAATGTACTGGTTCCGCCAGCTAATACCGAAACATCAATTAAATAATAATGATTTATTCAAAGACTCCTATATATGAAAAAATTAACCCCCCTTCTGTGCTTACTATTTACCGTAGTGGTGATGAGTTGTAATGAGAAAAATACCGATTTAGAGGTAACTATTCTTGAAACTTCTGCTAATGGTAATAAACTAACCGAAATTGAACCAGCTGCAAAAGCAGAAAATGCTTCAAGTATTAAGATTTTACCCGAAGAAGAATACCAGACGATTACCGGTTTCGGTGGTTCTTTCACAGAAGCTTCAGCATACCTGCTTAATCAGGTAGGTAAAGAGAACAGAAAAAAAATCCTCGAGGCTTATTTTGGAGAAAGTGGTGCAAAATATTCACTAACCCGTACCCATATGAATTCCTGTGATTTTTCACTTGGACATTACTCCTATGCACCAGTTGCAGACGATATGGAATTGGAACATTTTTCTATAGAGGAAGACAGGGATGATATTATTCCTATGATAAAAGATGCGATGGCTATTTCTCAGGATGGTTTTAAAATTATTTCTTCTCCCTGGACTGCTCCAATTTGGATGAAAGATAACAATGACTGGGAAGGAGGGAAGCTGCTTCCAAAATATAATGACACCTGGGCTTTATTCTTTTCTAAATATATAGATGCCTATAAAGCAGAAGGAATCGATATTTGGGGCTTTACGGTGGAAAACGAGCCTTTAGGAAATGATAGTAACTGGGAGAGTATGCATTTTTCTCCGGAAGAGATGACCAGTTTTGTACAAAATCATTTAGGTCCCAAGTTGGAAGCCGACAATCATGATGTGAAAATCCTGGGTTATGACCAGAACCGCGAGGAATTGGATAAATGGGTAGATGTGATGTACAGGGATGAGGCATCATCTAAATACTTCGCAGGCGCAGCGGTGCACTGGTATGCCAGTACTTATGATTACTTTCCGGAGGCCTTGCAATATGCTCACAATAAAGCTCCAGATAAATACCTAATTCAATCTGAAGCCTGTGTAGATGCAGAGGTGCCAAAATGGAAAGATGACCAGTGGTATTGGAGTAAAGAAGCTACCGATTGGGGATGGGATTGGGCTCCAGACGACCAAAAACATTTACACCCTAAATATGCCCCGGTAAATAGATATGCCAGAGATATCATAGGATGCCTAAACAATTATGTTGATGGGTGGGTAGATTGGAATATGGTACTCGACAGACAAGGAGGACCCAACTGGGCAGAAAACTGGTGCGTAGCTCCGGTAATTGTAGATCCGGAAAAGGATGAGGTGTATTTCACGCCTATTTATTACACATTGGCGCATTTTAGTAAATACATAAGACCTGAAGCAAAGCGAATTGGTATTGAAGTATCTGATGAAGCTCTAATGGCTACAGCAGCCAAAAATGTGGATGGATCTATAGCCGTAGTTGTATTTAACGAAGGTACCGAAGAAAAATATTTTAACTTAATTCTGGAAGGTCAGGAAGTATCAGTTAGAATTGATGGACAGGCTATACAAACCATCTTACTGGGAACTTCAAAATCCTAAGACAAAAATTGAAATAATTTCATAAATAAAAATCAATGGCTCATATTAAAACCCCTGCAAAGGATGTCGTACCCATCGGACAAAAAATGGCCTTTGGTGCGGGGCACTTAGTACTCAACCTCTTACCCGGGGCCCTGGGCTTCTTTATGTTCTTCCTGCTAACCGCCTTTGGAATGGATCCTTTTTTGGCAGGACTGCTAGGTGGACTACCAAGAATCTTTGATGCGCTTACAGATCCTATAATGGGATTTATTTCAGACAATACGAAATCCAGATGGGGTCGTAGAAGACCTTATATATTTGTAGGAGCGATCTTAAGTGGAATTTTGTTCGCGGTACTCTGGCAACTAGACCCGGAAAATGGTCAGGTGTTTAATTTCTGGTATTTTCTAATTTTCTCGATGATATTTTTAATTGGGAACACCATGTTTGCTACCCCGTTGGTAGGTTTGGGTTACGAGATGACTTCAGATTATAATGAGCGTACCCGTATTATGGCATTTGGCCAAACTGTGGGTCAGGTAGCCTGGATGATCGTGCCATGGTTTTGGGTAATCATTGCCGATCCCAATGTGTTTATTTCTCAAGCAGTTGGAGTACGGCAATTATCGATAATAGTAGGTGTGATTTGTATGGTATTAGGAGTTTTACCGGCGATATTCTGTAGAGGGATAGATTCTTCTAATATGGAAAACAGAAAGAAAATCTCCTTTAAAACCATGTTCTCGAATCTTAAAGACCTATTTGATGGGATCAAGCAGGTATCTAAAAATAAGCCGTTTGTAAAACTTTGTGGTGCTACCTTTTTGGTGTTTAATGGTTTTCAAATGGTCGCAGCCTTTAGTGTATACATTATTGTGTTTTATATGTTTGATGGAAGCTATGGTGCCGCGGGAACATGGCCTGCATGGTTCTCCAGTATAATGGCAGTTATTACCGCCTTTGTGGTAATCCCTATTGTAACAGCAATTTCAAATAAATGGGGAAAACGTGAGGCTTTCATAATTTCTACAGTACTTTCAATCATTGGATATATAATGAAATGGTGGGGCTTTGATGTTACCTTAAACGAAAGATTTAATAATACAGAATTAGGACAAGCTCAAACCCGTGCAGTGGGTCAGGTATTCGAGTTTGTAAATCCATATTTAGATTCTGTGGGCATGTCCTGGTTTAGTATAGATGCAAGTCAGGGTATTCCATGGTTAATATTTGTTCCAATTCCATTTATTGCATTTGGACTTGGAGGTTTATTTACCATCATGATGAGTATGACTGCAGATGTTTGTGATCTGGATGAATTAAAGAACGGTATGCCACGAAAAGAAGGGACTTTTGGAGCCATCTATTGGTGGATGGTAAAACTTGGTCAAGCTTTGGCCTTAGTTCTAAGTGGAGCAGTATTAAAAGCCGTAGGTTTTATATCAGATGCTGAAACCCAAACCCTGGAGACAATGACCAATTTAAGAATTGCAGATATTGTAATTCCTGCGGTTACGGCCGGTTTGGCAATTTGGATTATGTGGACCTATAGTTTAACTGAAAAAAGAGCCCACGAAATCAAAGAGAAACTTATTGAACGTAGGGGAGAGATATAATATTAAACAATAAAGGTTTTTCAATGATGTCATATAGGTAAGACATCCTTTTGCCTTTGAGGGTTTAAAATTTGCAGAGAATCTAAGTGTATCATTGAGGGATTTGTCTTCTGAAGATAGGCTGAGTGACCGTAGCAAAAAATCAAAATAATGAAACATCTAATCCTTTCCGCCTTAATAACTATTTCTCTGGCAGCGCAAGCACAGAAAGCCGAAAATTCTGAATTCCTCCATACTCTTGATCAAAATATTGTTGATGGAAATGGCGAGAATGTACTCCTAAGAGGGATTGGCCTTGGTGGACATATGCTGCAGGAAGGCTATATGCTTAAAGTGCCTTTTTCGGGCCAACAGTATGTGATACGGGAACATGTTAAAGAACTGATAGGAGAGGAAAAGACTGCTGAATTTTATGAAGCCTGGCTAAATAACCACACTCAAAAAGTTGATATTGATTCCTTGAAGAGCTGGGGCTTTAATTCTGTACGCCTCCCCATGCATTATAATCTCTACACCCTTCCAGTGGATAAAGAGCCTGTGAAAGGAGAAAATACCTGGATCGAAAAAGGCTTTGAAATGACCGATGCACTCCTGGAGTGGTGTGAAGAAAATGAGATGTACCTAATTCTGGACATGCACGCCGCCCCGGGTGGACAGGGACATGATGTAAATATTTCAGATCGGGATCCCTCCAAACCTTCTCTTTGGGAAAGTGAAGAAAATCAACAGAAGCTAATTGCTCTTTGGAAGAAGCTCGCTGAAAGATACAAAGATGAGCCCTGGATGGGAGCTTACGATATTATCAATGAACCTAACTGGGCCTTCGAGGAAGGAAAGCATAAACATGGCACCGAAGACAGCAAGAATGAGCCATTACGGGAATTATTGGTCGATATTACCGAAGCCATAAGAGAAGTAGACCAAAACCATATTGTGATCATTGAAGGTAATGGGTGGGGAAATAATTACAACGGAATTCTACCTCCCTGGGACGAAAATATGGTGATAAGCTTCCACAAGTACTGGAATTACAACACCAAAGGATCCATCCAGCAGTTCCTGGATTTCAGGGAAAAATACGATACTCCAATCTGGCTGGGAGAAACAGGAGAGAATTCAAACGTTTGG
>JAGXIM010000124.1 GCA_024635665.1 Salinimicrobium sp.
GGCAAGAGATCGATCAACCACAGGGTTTCAAAAAGGGCATTTTACGTTTTCATTTTTTTTGAAATCTTTTATTCTTTTTTTCATGTCTTCATTCTGGGCAGAAGTCAAATTTGCACAGCCACCTCAGGAAACCGTATCTTTGCATCCAAAATTTTTTAGATGGAAAGCATAAAAGCATTAAAATGGCGCTACGCCACAAAAAAGTTTGATCCCGAGCAAATCCTTCCCCCTAAAAAGATAGAAATACTTAAAAAGGCATTTAATCTTACAGCAACTTCATATGGCTTACAGCCTTTAAAAATGTTGGTTATTCAGAACAAAGATTTGCAAGCCGAACTCAAAGAAGCCTCTTATGGGCAGAAACAAATTTCCACTGCATCACATGTGCTTGTAATCTGTATTGAAAAAGAAATAGGGAAAAGTTTTATTGAGAATTATTTCAGGTATGTACAGGATATTAGAAAAACCCCCGATGATGTTTTGCACCCTTTCCGCGAATCCCTTATTGGGGATTTTGAGAAAAAACCCAGTGGTGAAATAAGAATTTGGGCCACTCACCAGGCGTATCTTGTACTTGGCACCTTAATGAGCATTTGTGCGGTTGAAGGGATCGATTCCTGCCCAATGGAAGGTTTTGAGCCCGAAAAATATGATCAAATCCTAAAGCTGGATGATCACAATCTTCAGTCGGTGCTGGTATTGCCTGTAGGATATCGTGCAAAAGACGATTTTTTCGCCGAACTTAAAAAAGTGCGGCGGCCACTGGAGGAAACCGTGATCGAATTTTAGTAATTGACGTAGTCAATGATTTCGAGTCCGTACCCAATCATTCCCACACGTTTGGTCTGTTGCGAGTTGGAGAGCAACCTCAATTTATGGATTTCCAGGTCGTGAAGGATTTGTGCACCAATCCCAAAATCTTTGGAGTCCATCACGAGGGGAGGTGCTTTCATTTCCCCTACCTTTTGGAGCTTTTTCAGTTCATTTAACCTATTGAGCAAATTTAAGGATTGGTTTCCCTGATTGATGAAAACAATCGCTCCCTTTCCTTCTTCGTTCACCGCCTTGAACATGAAATCCAGTTTCTTTTCGGCGTCATTGGTGAGGGTGCCCAAAATGTCATTATTGACCAGGGTTGAATTTACCCGTACCAGGACGGGTTCATTGGATTTCCAGGATCCTTTGCTAAGGGCAATATGCACCTGATTGTTTGTGGTTTGTTGATATGCCCTCAATCTAAAAATCCCAAACCGCGTTTTTATATCAAAGTCTTCCTTTTTAACAATGAGGGAATCGTGCTGCATGCGGTAAGCCACCAAATCTTCTATGGAAACCAATTTTAGATCGAACTTTTGGGCGACCTCAATTAGTTGTGGAAGCCGGGCCATGCTTCCGTCTTCGTTCATGATCTCTACGATCACCCCGGCAGGTTGAAATCCAGCCAGCCTGGCGAAGTCAATAGCTGCCTCGGTATGGCCAGTGCGTCTTAAAACACCACCTTCTTTTGCCCGGAGCGGAAAAATGTGTCCCGGCCGACCTAAATCCTGCGGGCGGGTTTCATGATTTACAAGAGACCTGACTGTTTTTGCCCTATCAGCTGCTGAAATTCCGGTCGTTACACCCGCTCCTTTAAGATCAACTGAAATTGTGAAGGCGGTTTCCAAAGGATCTGTATTATTGCCCACCATCATTTGCAGGTTGAGGTCCTTGCAGCGCTCTTCAGTGAGGGGTGCACAAATGAGGCCACGGCCATGAGTGGCCATGAAGTTGATCATTTCGGGGGTTACTTTTTCGGCAGCTGCCAAAAAATCTCCTTCGTTTTCCCTGTCCTTGTCATCCACCACAATGATGACCTTCCCAGCCCTAATGTCGTCAATTGCTTCTTTTATGCTGTGTAATTTAAAGGAAGTTTCCTCAGCCATGTGAAAATTTTGAATTTAGGCCAAAGATATTTAAACCTTTTCGTTCCTGCCCATTATATGGGCTTTTTTCAGGAGCTTTTTTAGCGGTGCAAACAAAGCACCAAAACTGAATAATCCCTGGTCTGTAGTTGCTCTATAAGTAAGGAGGATGCCCAGGGGCAGCATGATTAGTGTAGAAAGCCAGGAGCCCCAAAATGGGCTAATAGTTCCATCTTCGGCACTGTTTTTAGCAAAAATCCCAATAAAGTGGTATGTAAGGAACATCAAGACGGCAACAACCATGGGCAAACCCAGTCCGCCTTTACGAATAATGGCGCCCAAAGGGGCCCCTACGAAAAAGAGCACGATACAGGCAACTGCAAAAACATATTTTTCATGAAGGGCAATCTCAAATTTATTGAGCCTTTTTGCTGCCTGGTTAAGTTCGGCTTGTTTGGTGGTCACAATGGCGACCAGGCCATTGACGTTGCCCAGAGCGAGGTTTATAATTTGGGAAGCGCGGTAAGGCTCGTATAGCGGAAGGATCCCGTTCTCCAGGTTTGCCACCGTGTCCAACGGCTCCTGGTTCCTTAGAAAGTTGTCGAGGCCCGTACGGTTATACATACTTTTAGAAAGGACTGCAATTTCCTGATTATATGAGGTTGAAAAAGAATCGATGGTTTTGTTCAGCTCAGAAGTATTGAGCATGTTATGCGAATTGCTGTATTTTTCATCGTCCAGATCCACATCATTGAACCCAGAAAGATCCATATTAATTATGTACTCCTCAAAATAACTTTTCGCAAAAGGCTTTTTTGCCCGTGACCCCGGGGAAGTAGACTGGATCTCATCATAATAATTCCCGTCTTTGAGGATGAGGCTTAAAATATCTGAACCTTTATTTCCCACCAGTTCCCCTTCAGTGGCTTTTATCACCGTATAATTTCCAGTACGCCTGTCGGATTTTTTGTGGATGATCACGTTCTCAAGATACTGGTCGTTTTCCCCGTGTTTGTCATCTACTTTGATGTTGATTTGGCCCAGGTCGTTGAATACTCCTTCAGAAATCACCATAGCCGGTTTGAGCTGACTTATATTCTTCCGAAGGTTAATCGATTTGAATTCTGCTGCGGGGATGACATTATTGGCGAACAAAAAAGCCGTTACACTTACAACCAGAATAAAGAAAGTGAGAGAGCGCATTGCCCGCTGCAGGGAGATCCCAGCAGATTTCATGGCGGCAAATTCGTAGTTTTCGGCGAAATTTCCGAAGGTCATTATCGAGGTAAGCAAGATGGTAAGCGGAAGTACCAGCGGCACTAATTTGGGACTAAAATAAAGCAGGAACTTCAGGATGATCATAAAATCAAGGTCCTTGCCCGCCAATTCACCAATGTACAACCAAATGGTTTGTAATACAAAAATGAACATAAGAATGATAAAAACCGTGAAAAAGGTTTTTAGGTAACTGATAAATATATACCTGTCAAGTATTTTCAATTAGTCAAGCCTGTTAATATAGTAATCCTGGTACCTATCTTTTTTAAACTCAAAAAGCGATTCTGGAATTGGTTGATTCGTTTTAAAGCTATTCACCTTGATCGTAATGGTAGTCTTCCCATTTCTCAGGTCCTCCTGTACTTGGATCACATTGTAAATGTGGTTAGTTTGCTTGTCTATCCCCAGCAAAATGGAACTTACCTCAGCTTTGGGATCGGTTGGAGTTAACTTTACATATTGTATTTTCCTGCCTTTTAAATCCTGGATTTTATCCATTTCGGCTTTGTAACCGTTTTTGTAGAAAGTGAGCATTTTTGAAGGGGAAATATTGGCTTCATCCTCGGGATTATGGGTGGAAATTGTAATTTCTTCATTTTCGGGAACAATGGTATATAACTTCTTTCCATCAAAAATCCTCGTGGTACCCATGATGTTTAGTAAATATTTATCCCCTTTAAGGCTAACATCACCCCGGGTTTCATGCTTCATATTCCTGGACAGGTTTTCCTGCTCATATTTAAAATCAATGAGGATGTTGTCGTAGCTTTCCACAATAGAAGAAACTTCCTCAAGCAAGGCCGCCGCTTTATCTGAAGACTGTGCTTCTCCCTGAATCATGGTCATCATTGCAACTACTAATAATATTAACTTTTTCATTCTGTCTTTTATAATTATCTATTCATCATTCAGCAACTGGTTCAAACCTTCGAGATCCTGTACCAGTACCTGTCTTGCTTTGCTTCCTTCAAACGAGCCTACAATCCCGGCAGCTTCCAATTGATCGATGATTCTTCCTGCGCGGTTATAGCCCAATTTTAGTTTCCTTTGAAGCAAAGAAGCCGAGCCCTGCTGGGCAATGACTATTACTTCGGCGGCTTCCCGAAACAACTTGTCCCGGTCGCTGATATCCATATCAAGAGATGTGCCATTATCTTCCCCGCTGTACTCTGGGAGGTGGTAAGCATCTGGATAGGCTTTTTGTGAACCAATAAATTCTGTGATCCTGTCGACTTCTGGCGTGTCCACGAAAGCACACTGAAGCCGCAATAAAGTGTTCCCCTGGGTAAAAAGCATATCCCCTTTTCCTATTAATTGATCGGCTCCCTGACTGTCAAGGATGGTGCGGGAGTCGATTTTTGAAGTCACCCTAAAAGCAATCCGGGCGGGGAAGTTGGCTTTTATAATTCCCGTAATTACGTTTACCGAAGGCCTTTGAGTGGCAATGATAAGATGTATCCCAATAGCCCTGGCCAACTGTGCCAACCTTGCAATAGGGGTCTCCACTTCTTTTCCTGCGGTCATGATAAGATCAGCAAATTCGTCAACCACCAAAATGATATAGGGCAGGAACCTGTGCCCGTTCTCGGGATTTAGTTTTCGAGCTTTGAATTTGGTGTTGTACTCTTTGATGTTCCGGACCATTGCATCTTTGAGTAACTCATAACGCTGGTCCATTTCAATACAAAGTGAATTGAGAGTGTTAATGACCTTTGTGTTATCTGTAATGATCGCTTCTTCGGTGTCTGGCAGTTTCGCCAGGTAGTGCCTTTCGATTTTGTTGAACAGCGTTAGTTCCACCTTCTTGGGGTCAACCAGGATAAATTTGACTTCTGCCGGATGTTTGCAATATAAGAGAGATGTTAAAATAGCATTTAATCCTACAGATTTTCCCTGTCCCGTGGCACCTGCCATTAAAAGGTGGGGCATTTTAGCCAGGTCTACCACAAAAGTTTCGTTGGAAATGGTTTTTCCCAGTGCCATTGGCAGTTCCATTTCGGCATTTTGGAAACGGGGGGAAGCTATCACGCTGCGCATGGAAACAATCGTGGGATTCTTGTTTGGCACCTCAATCCCAATAGTTCCTTTCCCCGGAATGGGGGCGATGATACGAATCCCAAGGGCAGATAGGGACAAAGCAATATCATCTTCCAGGTTTTTTATTTTCGAGATCCTGATCCCAGCCTCTGGGATAATCTCGTAGAGCGTAACGGTAGGTCCTACGGTTGCTTTAATTTGGGCGATTTCAATTTTGTAATTTTTGAGCGTATCGACGATCTTGTTCTTGTTTTCCTCCAGCTCTTCCTGGTTGATCGTGATCCCGCCGCCATGTGCATTGTAATCTTTTAATAATTCAATCGTGGGGAACTGGTAATTTTTGAGCTCCAAAGTGGGATCAAATTCTCCATAATCTTCGACTAATTTTTTGCTCAGGCTGTCTTCTACTTCTTCCTCCACCGCAGTTTCTACCTCCATTTGGACGTCATCTGGGTTTTCTTCAGATTTTATTACCACTTTTTCGGAAGCGGGTTGTTTTATGGATTTCTTTTCTTCTGAAGGCTCTTCAGCAATGTTTTTTTCTTCGGAAGTTTCTGCGGAAGTATTATTGATTTCTGTTGATTCAGAAGTTGAAGGAGTATTTTTAAAGTCTTCAGAAATGCCATTTTTGGCACTTTTAAAGAAGGAGAACAACTTTTCTGGAGTTAGCTTCAGCCGCACTACAAGATAAACGATCATCAAAAAGCCAAGCAGGAGGATCGTTCCAGTAAAACCAAGGTAATCCTGAAGGTAATCGTTCATCTCATAGCCCACTGTGCCGCCTAAAAGCGAATTGGATTCAGCAAAAAACCCAAAAAACACCGATAGCCAAACCATGACCAGAATTCCCCAAAACCAGAAGTGCAGCAGGGCTTTTTTGTTCAGGCTGAAAAAGAAATAGATACCTGTTGTAATGATCAGGAAGGCAAGTGCAAAAGAAGCAATGCCAAACCCTTGAAAAATAAAGAAATCACTGGCTGCTGCGCCAAACTTGCTTAACAAATTCTGTGTTTCTACCTCCCGGTTTTCAAGTTGTGAGAGCGTACTTTGGTCTGCCTGCCAGTTGAAGAGGAAAGATACAAAAGCTATAAGCAGGGCTACCCCAAAGAAGATCAAAAAACTACCCAGGATCACCTTGTTTTTTTGGGAGAGGACCGGGGAGGACTTTGAAAAACGTGGTTTTGCAGATTTTTTGGTAGCTTTCTTTTTAGCCATGGTGCAACAAAGGGTTTGGGCAAAAATACAAATTAGCACCAGCTAATATAAAGAAAAGGAAAAATCTATTCACAAAGTTATAACAGGAAAGTCCTGACTGAAAAGTCTATTTTGGGGTGAAGAAAATATTGTTCCAAAATGCCCTTTTTGAAGCTATACTGTAAAAAAGATATACGGAATATATATGATGACCCCAATAATCACGGCAATTATTGCTGCAAAGAACACGGCGCCGGCGGCGACATCTTTGATAAGCCCAATTTTGGTGTGAAAATCGGGATGGACAAAATCGGCAATGTTTTCAACCGCAGTATTCAAGCCTTCGGTACACATTACCAGTCCAATCGCCAGGAGCTGTAGCATCCATTCGGTTGCGGTGATATCAAAATAAAATCCGGCAATACTTACCAGAATGGCCAGCACGAATTGCACCTGAATGCTGGGCTCATGTCTTAGAAGGAGCCAGGCACCTTTTATTGCGTAACCACCTCCCCGAATTCGGCCGGTGATAAAATCATACATTATAAAAGTGTTTTTAGCGCCTCCAGGTAATTTGGTTCCTGCCCAATATCTTTCACCTGCTCGGAATAAATGATCTTTCCGGCTTCATCCAATACAATCACCACCCGGGACAAAAGCCCTTCCAGCGGGCCGTCTATCATTTCGAGGCCATAATCTTTCCCAAAGTTTCGTTCCCTAAAGTCAGATAAGTTTGTGACCTTATGAAGGTCTTCATCATCGATAAAACGTTGCTGGGCAAACGGCAGGTCGCGGGAAATATTTAGGACCACCACATTGTCTAGTTCGGCCACCTTCTCATTAAAATTTCTTACAGAACCTGCACAAACATTCGTATCAATACTGGGAAAGATATTCATAATCACTCTTTTCCCCCTAAAATCCTGGAGGGTGGCAATATTGAGATCAGATTTCAGTAATTCAAAATGTGGTGCCCTCTCTCCTTTTTCGGGTAAGTGGCCGTAGGTGGTAACCGGTTTTCCTTTGAACGTTATTTGTGACATATCCTGTTTTTGTTGGTGGTTGAGCTACTAAATTTAGAATTTTAGTCCTTGTATTTTACTAAAATTGTCATAAAACAATAAAGGCTGCTTTTTATTTCAAAAGCAGCCTTTATAAGAATCCTGGAATAAAATTTATTTATCTATGGAACCAATGACTTTTTTCATGAAGTTGTTAGCCGCATCACGTTCTGGCGTTCCTTCGTCAATCATTTGTTGGACCTCTATAGCCCCGCATATATTGCTAATCAATTCGCCAATAACATCGGTTTCCACCTCACTTACTGAACGGTGATCGCAAAAAGATTCTAAAACATCCAGGGTGTTTTTAAGTTTCTCCTGGTCATTGTTCCTGTGCAAATGTCTAATTACTGGTAACTTCATTAACTAGGTCTTTTAAAATTTCAAATTTATTGGTTTGCACCTGGTCAACTAATTTCCCGTTTTTAAAGGCAGCAAAAGTGGGCAAATTGTCCACTTTTGCTAATTTCCTTGATTCAGGGTATTTTTCGGCATCAACCAGGAGAAATGTCGTATTTTCATTTTCGGCGGCCAGTTTCTTGAACTTGGGCTTCATAACCCGGCAGTTTCCACACCATCCGGCCATATATTGAACCACCACAGTGTTATTTTCAGAAACTATTTCCGCTAAATTGTCATTCGTCAATTCTCTCATGATAGTGCTTTTTTTAGTTAGAGCTTAGGTAAGATGCAACACCTTTTCTATTGGCGTCCATTGCGTCTTTACCTTCTTCCCAGTTTGCTGGACAAACTTCTCCTTTTTCCTGAACGTGGGTGTAAGCATCAATCAGGCGCATAAATTCTTTTACGTTCCTACCAAGCGGCATATGGTTGATTCCTTCGTGGAATACAGTACCTTCTTCATCGATTAAATAGGTAGCACGGTATGTGACATTGTCACCTTCTACTGTATAAGCTCCTGTTTCTTCGTCATAGTTTTCGTTCGTGATATCAAGAATCCCAAGCTGATTAGCCAGATTCCTGTTTGAATCTGCAAGTATTGGATACGTTACACCTTCAATTCCGCCGTCATCTTTGGGAGTGTTCAACCATGCGAAATGCACTTCGGGAGTGTCACATGAAGCGCCAATTACCATTACATTCCTTTTTTCAAATTCGGCCAGTGCTTCCTGAAATGCGTGCAATTCTGTTGGGCAAACAAATGTAAAATCTTTTGGGTACCAAAAAAGCAAGACTTTTTTTCCTTTGTCTTTTGCTTCTTTAAGTACGTTTATTTTAAAGGTATCGCCCATATCGTTCATTGCGTTTACCTCTAGATTCGGAAATTTTTTTCCTACTAATGCCATAAGTATTTTAAGATTTAATTACTGATTTATTTTCTCGTGCAAAGATAAAAAGTTAACACGGTTAGCCCATGGCAGAAAATTCTAATTTGTTATATAACAATAGAGTTTAGCAATAGTTAGCTCCACATGCCATAAGAATCTCTTATTTAAGCTACGGAAGTCTCTGTTTTACTGGTCAATTCGCGGATCTTTATATTAAAAGCAGCGAACAGAAGTGTCATAAACGGACTTAAATAATTGAAGATGGCATAGAAGAAATAGGAAGCTACAGGTACCCCAAGCACACCAGAATGATAGGCGCCGCAAGTATTCCATGGCACCAGAACAGAAGTCACCGTACCCGAATCTTCCAACGTCCGGCTCAGGTTTTCGGGTGCAAGGTTTTTATCCTTATAAGCTTTGGCGAACATTTTACCGGGAACCACAATGGCGAGGTATTGATCTGAGGCGGTGGCATTCAGCGTGATACAGCTCAACACAGTACTGGCGAACAACCCAAAAGTAGTGTGGAACAAATGGAGCAAAGCACGGCTAATAGTGGCCAGTGCACCAATGGCTTCCATAATCCCGCCAAAGACCATCGCACAAATAATCAACCAGATGGTTCCCAACATTCCCGCCATTCCCCCCGAAGAGAAAAGGTCGTTTAATTGGTCGTTATCAGTAATAATGGATGTTTCCACCGTAATGGCATCCATCAACCCCCGGTACCCAGATTCAAAAGTAAGGGTTTCGGCCCCTGTTATTGCGGCAACCACTCCCGGCTGAAAAATGATGGCAGCAATGGCTCCCAACAATGTGCCCAGCAACAACGCCACCAGCGGTGAGGTTTTCATTATGATGAGTACGATCACTAAAACCGGAACCAGGAACAGCCATCCACTAATGTTGAAGGCAGATTCAATCGAATTGAGAATGATGCTGGTATCGGCGGTTCCCGTGGGATCCAGAGTGAAGCCAAGGATCATAAAAACTATAAGCGTGATAATAATCGTGGGGACGGTAGTATACGCCATATACCGAATATGCGTGAAAAGGTCTGTCCCGGCCAT
Organism: Salinimicrobium sp.; assembly: GCA_024635665.1. Taxonomy (GTDB): domain Bacteria; phylum Bacteroidota; class Bacteroidia; order Flavobacteriales; family Flavobacteriaceae; genus Salinimicrobium. The sequence continues at coordinate 9,831 of JAGXIM010000124.1, forward strand.
CGCCGGCGCGAGGTTGGTGGTATCGCTTAGAGGCGACATCTTATCCCCAAAATATGCCCCCGAAAGTATAGCCCCGGCAGTCATGCCCACCGAAATTCCAAGCGCATCGGCAATTCCTATCAAGGCAATCCCCACAGTGGCCGAAGTGGTCCAGCTACTGCCGGTTGCAACCGAGATCACCGCACAAATAATAACTGTGGCAGCTAAAAATATGGTTGGGTTCAGGATTTGAAGTCCGTAATAGATCATCGTGGGAATGATCCCGCTAATAAGCCAGGTGCCGGCAAGGGAGCCAACCATTAACAGGATAAGGATCGCACCGGTGGTGGATTTGATGTTATTCGCAACTTCCTCGATCATGTCGTCGAAAGACACTTTGTTTAACATTCCAATCACAGCAGCCACGGCGCCTCCCATTAAAAGGATGAATTGGTTCGAACCTGCCAGCGCATCCCCTCCATAAACGTACACATTGTAGGCGAGCATCCCAATAAGGGCAAAAACCGGGATCAAAGCTTCCCAGATATTCAATTCTTTATTTTCGGAAATATTTTCGGTGTCCTTGATGAACTTTTCGTCTTCCATTTGCGGGGGATATTTTTCAGCCTGTAATGTTACGGTTTTTCAAGAAGAGTTAAAAGTTGAAGGTTTTTTTCTTCTGAAGCATAGGTACTCTTTGAACAGAAACTTCAGCATTGTTAAATAATCGAACTCCAGAAATCAAAAATTACTCCTGCTAAAATATTTAATGCAAAAACGCGGAAATCTTCAGGTAACCTGAAAAGATCCGCGTTCCTGGGTATCCAAAAAGGGCAAATTCTATCCCAATTCCAAGGCTATTTCCACCATTCCTTTAAAAGTGTTTTCCCTATCTTCAGTTGAAGTTTTTTCACCAGTGACCAAAGAATCCGAAATGGTCAACAGGGAAAGGGCGTTTACATTGTGCTTCGCCGCAATGGTGTAGAGGCCCGAACTTTCCATTTCCACGCACAATACGCCAAATTTTGACCACATTTGATAAGATTCAAATTCATCGGCATAGAATTCGTCGCTGGTAAGCACATTTCCTGCTTTAACCTCAATGCCTTTTTCCTTCGCCAGTTCAATTGCCTGTTGGAACAGCCCAAAATCGGCAGTTGGGGCGAAATCGGCTCCCCGAAATCTGTACTGATTGATCCCCGAAGTGGAAGAAGCCGCCATGGCAATCACGATATCCCGTAATTTCACACTTTTTTGATAGGAACCTGCGCTTCCCACGCGAATCAGGTTTTTGACATCAAAATCATTAATAAGTTCGTGCGCATAAATTGAGATGGAAGGAACGCCCATTCCAGTGCCCTGTACTGAGATTTTCCTTCCTTTATACGTGCCGGTATACCCAAACATATTACGTACTTTGTTATAACAATGCACGTCTTCCAAATAAGTATCTGCGATCCATTTTGCCCTTAGAGGGTCTCCCGGCAATAAAACTGTTTCTGCTATTTCGCCTTTTTTGGCGCCTATGTGAATGCTCATTTTTTTAATTCCTTTACAATTGATACTCCAGATGAAGCTCCTATTCTGTCTACTCCCGCCTCGATAAATGATAGGGCGGTATCCAGGTTTTTGATCCCTCCCGAAGCTTTTATTTTCGCCTTTCCATTAACGGCTTTTTTCATTTGTTCAATATCTTCCATTTTGGCGCCACCAGTTCCAAACCCAGTCGAAGTTTTTACGAAGTCGGTTTTTGCTTTGACCGCAATTTCGCTCGCTATTAGAATTTCCTGTGGGGTGAGGTAGCAGGTTTCTATTATTACTTTCAGGACTTTGTCCCCAACAACATTTTTTATGGCTGCAATCTCCTCTTCGACATATTTTAGGTTTTTGGATTTTAATTGTCCAATGTTGATCACCATATCGATTTCCTCAGCACCATCTTTTATGGCCTGTTTTGTCTCAAAAATTTTGGCTTCTTTTGACATGGCGCCCAAGGGGAAACCCACCACAGTACAGACTTTTACTTGGGAACCTGCTAAATTCTTTTTCGCAAGACGAACAAAGCCGCTATTTACACAAACCGAAAAGAATTTGTATTCGCGTGCCTCCTGGCAAAGTCCTATAATATCCTCTTCGGTGGCTGTGGCCTTTAAAATTGTATGGTCAATATATTTGTTAATTTCAATCATACTATTGCTTTTTTCGGAATTCATCGCTTTTATTGTTTGCTGAAGGATTTTCATTATCAACAAGATTTCGCCATTTTTACGGCAAAACCCCACAAATATAAAGATTCATACTTAGTTTTTTGAGCTTTTAATAAAAAAATAAGGGGTGCCAAAAATGGCCTTTTTGGCACCCCTTATTTTCAGAAGTTTAGGAACAGTTTCTTACTTTATAAAATCCCAACCTCTTTCATACAGGATTTCATAGTTTCATAAGTGCGTTCAATGTCATTGTCCAAACCTATCGAAAAACGGATAATCCCATCGGAAAGTCCCATCTCTTTTTGTTCTTCTTCAGGGATTTCAGAAGAGGTGGAGGTTCCCGGGGCGCTAAAAAGGGTTTTGTAAAAACCAAGGCTCACTGCCAGATATCCCAGGTTCTTGTGCTGCATGAGTTCCATCGCTTTATTGGCTTTTTCTAAGGATCCTGCATCCACTACGAGCATTCCGCCGAAACCAAAGCCTTCGTTCATCATGCTTTTGTAAAGTTCGTGCCCGGGATGGTTTTTTAGTCCGGGATAAACTGTTCTTAGCCCATCGTCCTGGAATTTTTCAGCTAAAAATAGTGCATTGTGGCTGTGTTGCCTGATCCTTATATGAAGCGTACGAAGATTTTTAAGAATGGATGCCGCCCTAAAACTGTCCATGGTAGGGCCCAATAGCATACTGGCACCGTCATTCACGCTCCTGAGTTCATCAATGAATTCCTGGGTTCCGCAGGCGACTCCGCCCACAGTATCACTGGAACCGTTGATGAATTTGGTCAAACTGTGTATCACCACATCGGCGCCCATTGGGGCGGGGGAAAGGGCGAGCGGCGAAAAAGTGTTGTCCACGATCAATTTAAGACCGTGCTTTTTTGCCATTTTTGAGAGGGCAGGAATATCGGCCACTTCCAACAATGGATTACTTACAGATTCGCAATAGATAACTTTGGTTTTGTCGGTTATTGAGGCCTCTACTTTTTCCAGATCGGTAATATCCACAAAAGAAGTGTTGATGTTGAACCGCGGCGCAAAATTCTTCAGAAAAGCATATGTGCCGCCATAAATGGTGCGGCTTGAGACAATATGCTCGCCGGCCCGGCACAGTTGTAACAAAACCGGGGTGATCGCTCCCATTCCGCTGGCTGCCACATTTGCCGCTTCAGTACCTTCCATGGCTGCCAATGCTTCGCCCAAATACAGGTTCGACGGGGAGGAATGCCGGGAATAGAGGTAACAACCTTCTGCATCTCCTTCAAAAGTATCGAACATCTTTTTTGCGGAAAGAAAGGTATAGGTAGATGAATCGGAAATACTGGGGTTTACACCCCCGAATTCCCCAAAATGCTGTAAATCCTGAAGTTGATCTGCCGGTTTGAATTTCATGGTATACTGGTTTTTATTCATTTCAAAGTAAAGAAGTATGAGAAAGAAAATCAATGATAATGCTCATATCCAGAAAAATTATCTGTCAAAAATGATATTTCCGGATGTTCTTTCCGATATATTTGCTAGAATACTCTTTTTCAGAAAAATTTACAGATGAAGCTGGACCAAACCGATAAATTATTGCTTTCGCTTTTGCAGGAAGACTCCAAAAAGACGAACAAAGAATTGTCTTTAAAACTGAACCTTTCGGTCACTGCTGTCTTCGAACGTATTCGCAAACTTGAGCGGGCAGGGGTGGTTGGAAAATATGTAGCGCTTGTAGATCCAGGAAAAATAGAAAAATCCTTTCTGGCTTTTTGCCAAATCAAACTCGTGCAGCACACAAAAACCAACGTGACCGAGTTTGAGTCGCAGGTATCAGGGCTTTCTGAAGTGCTTGAATGTTTCCATGTGAGTGGGGAATATGATTACATCCTTAAAGTCATGGTAAAAGATATGCACGCCTACCGTGAATTTATGCTCAACAAATTGACCGCTCTAAAGCACATTGGCAGTACCCAAAGTACTTTTGCTATAAGTCCGGTGAAAAACACAACTGCGCTGCCTTTGTAGATGGACTTGATTATTTGGTTCCTAAAGCTACTCTCCGGTTAAACCAATTCCAGTCATAGAATCTTCAAATTACCGAATCTAGAGGTAAATAGGGGGCTAATTTCGCGAAGTTGAAAAATTTACATTTATTAGTGATTTTATGTATATTATTATCAACAAAGCGCCTGTATGATTTTCAATTTTTTCAGACAGATTTTTAAAAAATTAGAAATAAATCGAAATTATTGTATATTAACGACCCGCATGTCCCTATTAAGACCACTCGATCCTCATAGGGATGGAGGCAGAAATTATCTCGATTTATTTCAAAGAACAACTCAAAATTTATGACCGAAAAGCATACCCGATCTCAGGAACTTCTTAATAGGAGAAAAAACATAGTAGCCAATGGTGTAGGTGTTTTTAATACAGCCACTGTAAAGGAGGCCAAAGGAGCGATAATAACCGA
>JAGXIM010000125.1 GCA_024635665.1 Salinimicrobium sp.
ATACAAATTGTAACAGGAAAAAAACCAGTACCACTGGAATTCTATATCGGATAAAGCTCTCTATAGTTTTCTGAAGAAGATCCATAACTTTAGAACAGGCTTTTTATAATCGCCTCCTCAGTAATCCCTTCAGCTTCCGCTTTGTAGTTTTTAAGAACCCTATGCCTCAAGATCCCATAGGCCACTGCCTGTACATCTTCTATATCTGGGGAATATTTCCCATGCACCGCAGCGTTTGCCTTGGCTCCTAAAATGAGATTTTGAGAGGCTCTTGGCCCGGCGCCCCAATCGACAAATTCTTTCACCAGGGCTGTTGCACGTTCTCCTGCCGGACGGGTTTTGCCCACCAGGTCCACTGCATATTCCACAACATTATCGGCCACCGGGATCCTTCTGATAAGATGTTGGAAATCGACAATTTCTTTTGCTGAAAAAAGCGGGTTTATAATCACCTCATCATCTGAAGTGGTAGCTTTCACAACTTCAATTTCTTCTTTAAAACTGGGATAATCCAGTTTTATGGCAAACATGAACCGGTCGAGCTGGGCTTCAGGCAATGGATAGGTCCCTTCCTGCTCGATCGGGTTTTGGGTAGCCAGCACAAAATAAGGCAGATCCAGCTTATAATGTTGACCCGCAACCGTAACGGCCCTTTCCTGCATTGCCTCCAGTAAAGCCGCCTGTGTTTTTGGAGGTGTACGATTGATTTCATCGGCGAGGATAATATTTCCGAAGACAGGGCCTTTGATGAACTTAAAATGCCGGTTTTCATCCAAAATTTCTGAACCAAGAATGTCGCTCGGCATCAAATCTGGTGTAAACTGGATTCTCTTAAAGTTAAGCCCCAGCGCCTGGGCAATGGTATTGACCATTAATGTCTTGGCAAGCCCCGGGACTCCAATTAGTAAAGAATGCCCACCCGAAAAAACCGATAAAAGGATTTGATCAATCACTTCCTGCTGCCCCACGATCCTTTTGGCAATTTCCTGCCTAAGTTGTTGATGTCGGGTAACCAGGTTTTTTATCGCTTCAACGTCGGACATACTTTCTTGCTTTACCTTATTTCTTCAACCAATTGCTGGTATATTCACACTCACGATAATCCCCATTTACCTTAACATAAGTTTCTTTGATCTTCTCTTTTTGCCATTTTTCAATAGCTTTCAATTGTTTGTCCCGCAGGGCCAGATCCTTGATCTTGTTATAATCCTGCGCATAATTTGCCTGATGTTCAGGGTACCTGTTGAGAACGGTGATGATCTTGTAAAAAGGACGGCCAGTATTATCCTGGTCTGTAAGGACTAAAGAAACTTCGCCTTCTTCCAGGTTCACAACCTGCTCATACAACAATGGATCAATTTTCGTCAACTCAAACCTGGTATCGCCAGTAGTGGGATTAACAAGTTTTCCTCCACTTTCGCGGGTTTCTTTCTCATCTGAAACTTCCCGTGCGGCAGCCGCAAAAGTGATCTCATCATTCCTGATCCTGTCCCTCACATTGCCAATCAATTCACGGGCTTCATTTTTGGTTTCTTCAGTAACATCTGGTATCAATAAAATATGCCTTACATCTACCTGCTGCCCCCGAATTTTATCCACGGTGAGGATATGATAACCAAATTCTGTTTTAAATGGTTTGCTTATCTCCCCTTCCTGAAGGCTAAAAGCTGCATCCTTGAATTCCTTCACAAAAGGATCTGTTCTTGAAAGGGAAATTTTCCCGCCCGAGGATTTGGAACCTGGATCCTGGGAATACAAAACAGCTTTAGTATTGAAACTGGCGTCATTCTCGATCACGTCTTCCCTCATTTCATTCAGCCGGTCAATAATCCTTTGTTTTTCTTCCTGAGGAATTTCAGGCTTCACAACAATTTGTGCAACTTCAACTTCGTCACCAAAAACAGGACGCTCCTCTTCAGAAATATTTGTGAAAAATTCACGGACTTCTTCCGGAGTGATCTCCACGGCATCCACGATCTTACGCTGCATGTTGGAAGCCAAACGGTTCTGCTTGTTTATCTCAAAAAGTTCAGCGCGAAATTCAGCTTCATTATCTTTCTTGTAAAACTCCAGGACTTTTTCCAAAGAACCAACCTGCTGCGTCATATAGGCCAGTTGTTGGTCAACTTCGGCTCCAATTTCAGCATCCGAAACCACCAGGCTATCCTGCACTGCATGGTGCGCGTACAGTTTATTTTCCAACAACCTGCCGGCGAGGTTACAGTTAGTCACATCTTTAATGGAAACCCCCTGGCTTTGCAGCTCGATATACATTTTGTCGATATCGCTTTCCAAAACCACGAAATCCCCCACCACGGCAGCCACGCCATCCACTTTGAATTTTTCAAAAGGTTTTACGGTATCTTTTTCGACCTCGACCCGGTCATTAATCGCAGTACTATCTGTCACCACCACTTGCTGGGCCTGGACAGAGGTTACAACCACAGTTAATAGTAAAACTGCTGCGGTATTAATTATAGATTTCAAATTTGTCATTTTTAATTGCATCTTGGGTAATGTCTTTTTCTAAATTTTTAATGAGTTCCAGCTTTCTTTTGTTTAGCAGGATCTGTTTTATGTTTGGCAAAGAGTATTCCAATGGCGCTTGCTCATTGCGTAATTTAACATCTTCAACAGAAATCAAATATACTCCTAATGAATCTTCAAGTTGTAAAAAATTCTTGTTTTTTAGGAATTCAGGGTTGTCCTGCGGGGTCAAAGGCCTTATTTTATCATAAACCTGCTTCGTCTTAACCCATACCGAATCGTTCAATGAATACGAATTAAATTGTATCGCCATGTCCAGTAATGCCTGCTTGTCTTCATCATTAAAACGTTGAAACCGTGTCTTTATCTTCTCAAAATCATTATTGTTCTTGGTAAGATTGATATACCTCAGCTTTACCAGATTTTCATTAAGGATGAAATTTTCCCCATTTTCCTCATAATATTTCTCTGCCGCCCACCTGCTAATGCTTGTATCCAACTCCCGTGCCACAATAGCATCTGTGTACGCTTTTGCATAGAGTTCGTTTTTATAGTTCTGCACCAAACGGTCAAATTCCTGCAGCTGCTCCTCATTTAAGTTGACCCGGGCACGGTCGATCAATAGTTTTTGCGTGGCCCAGCGGGTAATAAAATTTGAGACCAGTTGTGCACTGTCTTCTGGGGAAGTATTTTCAGAAATAAGCGAAGCAACATCCTCCTTATAGAGATAAGCACCATTTACTCGTGCAATCACCTCTTTTTCTTCAGATTCCTTCAAAAAATTGCAGCTCGCTATAATAGTAAACATTAAAAGACACGCTACGGTTAAAACCTTTCTTTTGATCAATGTTGTCCAAAATTTATGAATAGGCAAAAATAACAATTCCCATAGGTTTACCAACTTGTTATTTTAACGAAACCAGTCTGGAAAAATTATATTTCCCACTTCCCATCCAAAAAGGGCATTTTGGCTGAACTTTTTTGGGTAATTGTTGAAAAAAAATTAGGACAATAAGACTGGAAGAAAACTAACCATTCTGGTTCAAATTATCTCCGAAAAGCTGAAGATCATGCTTTCCACCTGAAGAAACACCTCAACACTCATTGAAATAACATCAATTTCCCTCCAAAATTTGATCTTGTTAGTCAAAAACCCGGTATTGCATTCATTTTGTGGCTATGGAAGCAGAGGTAAACAAGATCAGGGTTGCTCAAAACCTGTTGTGGCCGGGTTTTTGCTTCAAAAACCGGAAATTAGACCAAATAAATTAACCTACTCGCCTATATTAGCGAACAAAACACACATTTTTCATGAAAAAAATTATTTTACTACTAAGTATCGCCTTAATTGGCTTCTCTTCATTTGCACAAACCAAAGTAGGAACCATTGATGCCGAATATATTATTTCCCAACTTCCGGAAATGGCTGAAATCAATGAAGGCCTAAAACAATACAACCAGGAACTACAACAAGACCTGGAACAAAGCATCACCGATTATGAAGTGCTCGTGAAGGATTATCAGCAGAATTATCAGACAGACGTGGATAATGCTACTTTTACCGAAGAAGAAAAACAAACTAAAGAAAGGGAGATTATAGGCCTTGAAAATGACATCAAAGGCTTCCGTCAGAAAGCGAATGTTATGATGCAAATGAAACGAAACGAATTGACCCAGCCTTTGTACGAAAAGATAAATACTGCGATGATGCAGGTGGTACAGGAAGAAAATTACACCCAAATCCTACACTCGGGCGGGAACAGCCTAGCATTTTTTGCTGAAGAATATGATATTACCGATAAAGTGATGCAAAAACTGGGAATAACAATAACAGAATAATCCACTAGAAAATTAAAAAAAGGGCTGTGTCTTCTAAAACACAGCCCTTTTTTCGTGAAATAAATTTGAATTATCTGCTGTAATTCGGAGATTCTTTGGTGATGGTTACGTTATGAGGATGGCTCTCATTAATTCCTGAAGACGTGATCTTCACAAATTTCGCTGACTCCTGCAAAGTGGCAACATCTTTTGCGCCACAATAACCCATTCCGGCTCTAAGGCCGCCAATGAACTGGTGAATACTTTCGTAAAGGTCTCCCTTGTATGGAACCCTTCCCACAATTCCTTCCGGAACCAGTTTTTTGATATCATCCTCTACATCCTGGAAGTACCGGTCTTTTGAACCTTGTTTCATGGCTTCCACAGAACCCATTCCACGATAAGACTTAAATTTTCTTCCTTCGTAAATTATAGTTTCTCCCGGAGATTCCTTGGTACCTGCAAGAAGAGATCCAAGCATTACACAGTCTGCACCCGCAGCAAGTGCTTTTGGGATATCGCCAGTATATCTAATTCCGCCGTCGGCAATTACAGGGACTCCGCTACCTTTGATAGCCGCAGCCACCTCAAGCACAGCCGAAAATTGCGGGAATCCTACTCCAGCAACAACCCTGGTTGTACAGATAGATCCGGGTCCAATACCCACCTTCACTGCATCTGCACCGGCTTCTACTAAAAATTTAGCCGCATCGGCAGTGGCAATATTCCCTACAACAACTTCCAGTTTGGGAAATTTCTTTTTTACTTCTTTCAGTACGGCCACTACACCCTGGGTATGACCGTGAGCAGTGTCGATCACAATCGCGTCTACTCCGGCATTAACCAGAGCTTCAGCTCTCTCCACAGCATCTCCGGTCACGCCAATTGCTGCTGCAACCCGAAGCCTTCCGAAGGTATCCTTATTCGCAATAGGTTTTTGAGTGAGTTTGGTAATATCCCGAAAAGTGATCAAGCCTACCAACTTTTTCTCTGAATTCACCACCGGAAGCTTCTCTATCTTATTTTGCTGCAGGATCACCTCGGCCTCTCCAAGGGAAGTCCCTTCGGCTACAGTAACAAGATTTTCTGAAGTCATCACTTCAGAAATAGGACGATCATTATTCTTCTCAAAACGCAAATCGCGATTGGTCACAATTCCAAGAAGCTTACCATCATCATCGACAATGGGAATTCCGCCAATGCTGTGCTCCCGCATATTTTCCTTTGCATCCCGTACTTTGGCAGTAATAGGTAGTGTAATGGGATCAATGATCATCCCGCTCTCTGCCCGCTTGACTTTTCGCACCTTGAGGGCCTGTTCCTGGGCAGTCATGTTCTTGTGCAGCACACCAATTCCCCCCTCTCGTGCCATGGCAATAGCCATTTTTGACTCGGTCACTGTATCCATAGCTGCGGAAACAATGGGAACATTGAGCGTGATGTTGCGGGTAAATTTAGATTGGATACTGACTTCTCGGGGAAGGATTTCTGAAAAAGCGGGGACTAATAATACATCATCGTATGTAAGTCCTTCGCCCAGAATCCTGGAGGTGTGTGCGATCATAGCAATTAACATTTAATTGCGTGCAAATGTACGGCCTTTTATGGACAATAAAGGAAATATCTTATACTAATATAGAAGTGACTGAGCGACTTAGATCAAGAGAGGGGTCTGCTTTTGGAAATTACCTTTCCGGATTTCATAAAGAGTAATTGATACAAAACGATTATTACTGAGATTATAAAAATTACCGTCATCAAAATTCCCGAGATCAACACTACATATTTTACCCAGGAAATTCCTTTCCAAACAAAATAAATTCCCCCAAACGTAAGAAGAATTGAAAGGAAAGGTTCAATAATGAGGAAGAATTTCAGCTTTTTTGGAAGACTTGTAAACAGCATTATTGTTCCTAGCAGGAAAAAGATAAAGGATATAGAAAGTATGTGGGTATGGATTATGGTGAGCATTTCCCGCTCACCCTTTTCAAACTTCATGACCGCAGCGTCTGGATCATCTTCATTCCCCAGATAATTTTCTTCTATGCCCGCTGGAGTGGTGGTCTCTGTTTGTCCAACAAAAAGCAATCCTGTGAAATAGCCTACACTCAAAACCATGACAAAAATTGCCAAAAAAGATTTTATTTCCCGTGGAAGCTGGAGAAGCAGACCGTTATACTGCATTAGAGTACATTATTTTTTTGCAAGATCTCCACACTGGAAAGAATGTTCTTCACGCCTTTTTTCATGGACCTTACTGAAATAGTAGCTCCCGAAATTGCTGCAATGTTATCGAGTTGCGAAGCCTTTGATATTCCTGTGAATTGACGTAACCATCTTTTACTTCCTATTTCCCCTCCATACTCCTCGCGGTATACAAGTACTTTTGTTCGTGCTATAGCCAGGTCTTTACCAAAGATAACGAGGTAATCAAAGTCCGCAGTTTTACTGGGCGCTTGGTCCAGGTATACATATCCAAGCAGTTCACCCCCGTTTTTAATCCTGAAAAAATTATCTTCCGAAATTCTGGAAGGAATTTTTTTCTGAAGTTCGTCAGAAATACTTATTCCCTCATGGGAATAACGGGCAACTTCAAACTCATCCTTAATTTCCCGGTCAATCTTTTTTTCCAACTCCTTAAAGAGACTAAAAGAGACCATTAAAGGCAGGACGGCCAAAAGTGCAATAAGAATTCCGGATTTCTTCATTGGTGCAAAATTAAGTATTTCTTACCTCTTGAGGCAAATTATATGCCAACAGCAGGAGGGAACAATTGTCCCCTTCTACTGTTGCCATTTTTATCATGGATTAGAACCAAACTCCAACTCCAAAATTGAGTTGGTTTTTAGCGTCTGCGCCTTCTACAGCGTTGTCCTTGATTTGGTAATCTCCTTTAAAAACAACACCCGGAGCAATATGATAACTTAAACCAAGGGTGATATCATTACGGTCATAAGCAGGATTTTCAACAAGAGATCCTTCAGTTTCGGCATGAGTGTCATAATCCTCATAACGAGCGAATGCAAACAGCTTTTGCTTATTGTTCATTGGCAATAAGTTATAGGCGGCTTCTGCATACCATCCTGAAAGTGCACTTCCAAGATCTCTTCCGGTAAGGTTGTTATAAGCATCGGCATCTGTAAGGGAAGCATATATATATTCCCCGCGGGCAGTAAAACGTTGAAAGACATATCTTGCGTCAAGACCTACCATGGACATACCCACATCTGCCCCATCAAGTTTATCAACCTCATCTGCAGCCTGTGTTCTTCCGAAATAACCGGCAAGTCCCAGTCTTAAACCAAGGAAGCCGTAATATTCAACCTTTGCAGAAAGGTTTGGCGTATTTACCGTTGACTGAATTCCTTTTTGACGGCCCCCACGCAGTCCGCTGCTACCACCAATCAATCCGTTGGCATCTGCATCTGTTGATTTAAAACCGTTGAACACGTATGCCTGGTAAGACAAAGAGGCAGAATTGATCCTCCCTGTAAGTCCTAAACCTATTTCCCTCCAGGTGGTAGGAACAATGGAACCGGAAATTGCAGGTCTCTCAACCCCATTAAAAGTTGTTGGCTCATGATATTCATTTATGATTCCCATAGGAACCAACATTAGACCTGCCCTAAAATTAAGGTTTGGAGCCACATTATAATTTACAAAAGCCTGTTCCACATAAACTTCTTCAACGTGTTCAAACTCTATTTCAGTAAAAAACTGAACCTTATCAGAAAATTGGTAACCGAGCAACATAACCAATCGCTGAACATCCAGCTCCCCGTTATCACCTTCAGGTTGATTATAAGTGATCTCGCCGTAGGCACCCAGGGTCACCGCGTTATTATCTGCCGACAAAACCCGTTGGGCAGCATTCATTTGATACTGTGGATCAAAAGTGATAGAATCTTGTTGTGTTTGTGAAAACGAGAGTAAAGATGTCACCCCGAATACCACAGAAAGTACTGTTTTTTTCATTTACTTCTTATTTGGACTTGTTTAAAATAACGCGGCAAATGTAGGAGCTTTCGCAAAAACAGGGAAGCTTATTTGGAATTAATTTAAATAGTATTTTCTAATGGTGATGGCCGCAGCTATTGGCAATTCTAATG